>JBDNHX010000507.1:0-2053 GCA_041688565.1 Planctomycetaceae bacterium | reverse complement strand
CACGGGTCTGGCATTGGGTTCTCTGCTGGCTCGCGACGGTTTTGCGAAACCTGTCGCGGCAAGCGCCCGCGCGATGGCAGATGCGGCAATCGCTCAATTCGCACCAAAGGCCAAGAGCGTTATCTGGTACTTCATGTTGGGTGGCACCAGTCATCTTGAGAGCTTTGATCCCAAGCCCGCCGTGGATAAATATGCTGGACTGACAATCGATGAATCACCGTTCAAGTCGTCCGTGCTGGATTCACCCTTCTACCGAAAAAACGTGCGCGACTTTGCCGGAACTCCACGAGCCCTGATGGCGAAGCTCTATCCTACACAGATTGGATTTCGACGACGCGGGGACAGCGGCATCGAGGTCAGTGATTGGTGGCCTCATGTCGGCGACTGTGTTGATGATCTTTCCATCGTGCGATCCATGTGGACCACTGACAATGATCATGCGGCTCAGCTCCAGTTTCACACAGGACGACACATCTTTGACGGCTTTCACCCGTCGATTGGATCATGGGTGCATTACGGCCTTGGATCGTTGAACGAGAACCTGCCACAGTTTGTTGTCATGGGCGGCGGCCCGGGAGATTGCTGCGGAGGAGTTGGAGCTCACAGTGCCAGCTATCTTGGTCCGGAACATTCCGGAGTCAACATGGCCCTGGACCCGAATAACCCGCTGCCGTTCGGAACACCCGGTGCCAGCGTGTCGATCGCAGAACGGCGAGAACAATTGGACCTGCTGAATGGACTCAACGGTCTCGCCGGAATCCAGTACCCCGATGATCCGGCCATGCGAGCTCGTATCAAGAGTTACGAACTCGCCTTCCGCATGCAGATGTCCGTCCCGGAAGTCGTGCGACTGAGTGACGAAACCCAACAGACACAGGAGTTGTACGGGCTGAACGAATCGGCAACGGAGCGTGTGGGTCGCTTCAGTCTGGCGGCCCGTCGTCTGGTAGAACGCGGCGTCCGATTTGTTCAGATCTACGACGACGGCTGGGATGCCCATACTGAACTGTTGAAGAATCATTCCACGCGATGCAAGGCGGTGGATAAGCCAATCGCCGGTCTGCTGAAAGATCTGAAACAACGCGGACTGCTGGACGAAACACTGGTTGTCTGGGCGACAGAATTCGGTCGCACACCAGGTGCCGAACGCTCCGACGGACGTGATCATCATCCTTATGGATTTTCAGTCTGGATGGCGGGCGGCGGATTGAAGCGTGGCGTTGTGCATGGGGCGACCGATGAAATTGGATTTCACGCCGTCGAAAATAGCCATTATGTCACAGACATCCATGCGACACTGTTGCATCAATTGGGCGTTGACTCACGTCGACTTGAATTTCCAGGACAAAAGCGACTGGACATCGATTACGGCACGCCGATTCAGGAGATCATTGCGTAAACGAGGTGTTGTCACGGGTGATATTCCACCACAACAATGGAGTCGGAGTGGATCAAGAATCCGCCCCAATCTAGATCCATTCTCATTTTCCAAATGAATACATCCTGACCGGCTTTGTGATCGGCGGTTTCGAGAAACGGGTCTACGGTACTGGACGCGCCTAATCGTCCAGTTGTTCATACAGCGGCAGGTGCCGGTAGTAGATTTCGAGCAGCAGCAGTTTGATCGACGTTGAGTAGATACGACCGCCTCGATGTTCCCAGTTGTCGATGGGATTCCAGGTGCCAGCCATGTGGCCATCTTTGATCTGCGTTTCGACAACCATGTCACGCAATGCGGCGTTCCATTCCTGCCAGTAATTGCCCTGCATGTGATACATCACCTGCGTGCCGTAGTACCAGTAGTACGAAGTTGCTCCCTGAGACTTTTCAGGCAACTGAGTCAGTAGATAATCGGCTCCCGCGCGCATCGCCGGGTCGTTGCGGCTGGTGCCCAGAAATTGCAGGCACAGCAGACCTTCAGCCGACATCGCGGGAGATACATTGCGGTCGGTATAGCCAAATTTTCCGCCGACCGGCTGATTGCCTTCAACAGATTTCAGCCAGCGTCGAACGCCTTCCTGAGTGGCGGCGGGAACTGCAAGACCAGCCATCT
>JBDNHX010000506.1:0-21923 GCA_041688565.1 Planctomycetaceae bacterium | reverse complement strand
TTGGCCACGGCCAGCAAAAGTTCCAGATCGTCGTCTGTGAACCGTTTCATGGGATTCTGGGTATCAAGATTAATGATCCCGAAGGGCTCCCCTTCAATATTCAGAAGCGGCACGCACATCATCGAATGAATTGTCAGGCTGGAGATGGATTCGCTGGCACTGAACCGCGAATCGTTGGCAGCATCCGCTGACAAAATTCCGGCCTTGTCGTTCAACACCCGGTCGAGAATCGTACGGCTTAGACGTACAGACTCATCATCGCCTTCCTGCCGACGTTTTTGAGCCGCCGGGACAAAGCGACGCTGCGGATGATCTTTCGAACCGCGCGCCCCTTTTTCTTCTCTCATCAAAATCGTGCCACGATCCGCCTGAGGGAAAATTTCAAAAAGAGTGTCGAGAATTTTAGGAGCAATCGTGCTGACTTCGATCAGCCCCGCAAGGCTCTGATTGATCTTCAGAATTCCTCGTAATTTGTCTTCCGGACGAACTTCGAAGACACCAAACCCTCGCGCTGACGCCGAGCCCATAATCGTTGACGTGGCGCCATCATTCAGGTCAAGACCAGTCAGCAGGCCATGAGACGATCCGGAGTCTTCTTCATCCTCAAAACGAAACTTGATAGGGCCAAGCTTGACGCGATCGTTAGGATTCAACGCATGCGGCTGATGCTTCTCCAGCTGCTTTCCATTCAGAAAAGTACCGTTGCCACTGGCAAGGTCCTCCAGCATTAAAGCCCCGTCGACCTGCACGATCTGCGCGTGAAATCGCGAAACCATGTTCGAGTCCACCTGAACATTGCAGTCAGGATGACGTCCCATCCGCGCAGGGAAGGTGTTCAAATCGTAAGGAAACGACTGACCGTCTTTCAACAGAACAATACGTGCCATGAACTTGCCATTCAGGAAAACACAGAAACTGCAATCACACTTCAACCACTGAACAGGTCGTAACACATTTCAGCGACTGTCATACCTTGAACCACCCATTGCCGACCAGCGATGCTCGACAGTAACGTCACGAATATCAGGAAGTCATGATCCCCGGACTTTATGACTCTCCATGCCCACAACAGGGAACGCCGTTTTCTGCAAGACTCTTTCAACGCACCCCGATTTTCACGTCGCTTAACCGGCTCCAGCTTTCGTTCCGTGCGTCCACCACGGAAAACTTTAGAGGCTAAACCGACGGCCTGCTAATGGCTTGTCAACTTCTGATTTTGGGGTCCGTCATTCCCGCGCAGGCGGGAATGCAGTGCTGCAGGCCGGATTCCCGCCTGCGCGGGAATGACGGACAACCCCAATTTCGAGCTTTGACAAAGCACTAGCCAGCCTCTCCAAAAATAGTTTCTACATTTCCACGGAGCACCCGTTTTCCAAGTTCAACAGCGCGATTCACCGACCACCGACGGCTAATCACGAAGTCTTCAGCCAAAACCTTCGCCAGAATTCGGCGGTACATGGCAAATTTTGGCATCGCAAATTCCAGTTTATACATATCACTGTAGTAACCGATCTGCTTGGTCATCGGGACAGCCTGTAACCGGCCTCGTGTATCATTTTCAATATACACAGGTATATTTGAGTACCACCAATGTCCGCTTGTGACAACATTCGGGAAAATCCACGAGTAACTCACAAGCTCCTGATTACTCGTTTCTGCCAGGACGGAAACCGGAAAGATGACCGTCGGGAAGGCATTGAACAGGGCTTTGTATTGAATAAGCGAAACCCGAGTATCAAACAAGTCCTGCCCCTGGAACACCCCATTTTCGTAGACTCGGCGATTGACGCCAATCATCAAATCGAATGGCAGACGATATTCGACGCAATACTCGGCAAGTGTCCAGAAGACAAATTGACTGAGCGTCACAGATTCCGCAGCCGACAACTCATGCCCGCCAAAAACTTTCGCGACGATTCCATCAGCGGTCGCCGACGAAACCGCTGCCGGATGGAAGTCGGGCGGCAGCGAAATAGCACAGGCACGCACGCCATTGATACTGAAATGCGAGAACAGTTTTCCAATCGCATTCTTCAGCGTCGACGCGCTAGACGGTTCCAACGAGGTCGCCTTCTGCAAGCGTTCTCGAACCTGCCCTTTCCCCAGGTGAAAGACCAGATCATCAGTTCGTAGACAGGGCACATACTTTTTCGTATCAAATCCCTGCAATGGGTCATCAAAATCGTTGGTAAGATAGACCTGATCCAGACCCGACTGTTCCAGGACCGTCTGTTCCCAATTCGCCGACTGCATCTTCTTCAATGACTGATCGTACAGACCCTCCCAGTTGTTTACTGTGATTCGATCGTCCTTAAAGTCAAAGAAGAAGTGGCACATCTCCAGCAGCCAGCTGTACTGCGCCGTATTCTCAATGGTTCGCAGCCACGGAACCAGGCGACTGACCTTGTCTTTCGGTGCCAGACCGGGCTCTTCAATCTGTTGCCTTGGCATTCCGGCAGAATGCGCAAGCTCAGTGTAGTAGTGATATCCGAGAATATCGGCAAGCGTCTTTGAGGCCGCCTGATGGGGATTGATGTGCGTGTGAGGATCTATCAGCCGCATTGACTGCAGAGGCTCAAGAACTTCCTGAATCAAATTCGCCGACATGAAATCCAGATCTCCACTGCGGAACACGAAACGATCGCTCTCCAGAACACTCAACCCTGTCAGGCCAGCGCTGCGGATGTTCATACATCTTATCGACCTGCTGCAGACACGCCAACGCTCCGAAAAATGACTCGCCAATCCATTGACCCACTAAAAAAGCCAGAAAATTCTCGAGTTTCTTTGATCTGCACATAACCCGCCGGTATTCGCTACAGTTCCGCCGCCCGCAAATTAAAGACTCGCATTCTGCCCAGCCTCGGATTTTGGCTGAGCCGACTGACGGTAAAGGAATATCTTTGAATGACTCGGTCTTGCCTCTCGACTTCACATCATGCCTGCCCGCTCTTTGCCCTTGTGGTGACCGTTCTTTTCCACTGGACTGCAACGACTACCACGCTAAAAGCCGAGGAATCGGGGATCCAGGTTCCACCGGGATTTCGTGTGGAGCTGTTCGCCAATGACGATCTGGCTCACGATGTTCATTCCATGACCATCGATTCGCAGGGCAGGGTGGTCGTCTCCGGTCCGGGCTATGTTCGCATCCTGATTGATTCCGATAACGACGGCAAAGCCGACGCGTTTAAGCAATTTTCCGACAAGCCGATCACCGGATCTCAGGGGATGTTTTTTCTGGGCTCCAGCCTGATGTGTTCGGGTGACGAGGGCCTGCAGATTTTTCGCGATGACAATCGAGACGATATTGCCGACGGGCCTCCGCAGGTTTTCATGAAGATCGAAGCCGGCGGTGAGCACCATGTGCATTCGATTCAGAAGGGGCCTGATCGCTGGTGGTATGTCATTGCTGGAAATTTTTCTGGCGTCACCAGCGCTTACGCAACCGTTCCCACATCCCCGATCGCAAATCCGGTTTCCGGCACTCTGCTGCGTCTGAAGCCCGATCTGTCGGGGGGAGAAGTGGTGTCCGACGGCTTCCGAAACGCCTATGACTTCGCCTTCAATGCAACGGGCGACTTCTTCACTTTTGACAGCGACGACGAACGAGACATCTCGCTGCCATGGTACCTGCCGACTCAGGTCTTTCACGTTCTGCCGCTGTCCAATGCTGGCTATGTCACGGCCGGTCTGAAGCGGCCAGGTTCATATCCCGATATGCCGCCGGTGCTGGCCACGTTCGGCAGGGGATCACCGACGGGAGTTGTCTGCTATCAGCATGAACAGTTCCCCGAGCCTTACCGAGGCGCTCTGTTCGTGCAGGACTGGACGCTGGGCAGAATTTTAGTGGTAACGTTGACGCCCGAAGGCGCTGGCTGGAAAAGTCAGCCCATGGAATTCGCTCATGGGAAAGATCAGTTCGGCTTCGCTCCGACCGACATGGAGATTGGCCCGGATGGAAGTCTTTTCGTAAGTGTCGGCGGCCGGGGAACGCGAGGCAGCGTCTTTCGCATTTTTCATGAGTCCGCTGCCACAACAAAAAAAGCGGCCGGAGATAACGCTCTCACCGCAGACTCGTCCGCTGCCGAAAAACTGAACGGCGTGTTGCGAGCACCGCAGCCCAATACCAGCTGGTCCCGAGCCAAGTGGCTGCCTGCGGCTAAGTCACTGGGCGCTGACGCATTCCGCAATGCGGCTGTCGATGAGGCGCGCCGAGTCCCCGAACGAATGCGAGCCATCGAAGTGCTGGTGGAAATGTTCAGCGGGCTGGATACTCCCACTGCTCGGAAGCTCAGCATCGCCGGTCCGGCTCAAGTCCGAGCCCGCACTGCATGGGCCATCGGACGTACGAAACCCGAATCGCCCGACACCGAGATTCTGAAGAAGCTTCTGGTCGATCGCGATCCCATGGTCAGACGATTTTCTCTGGAAGCTCTGACTTCAACAACCGACGTGACTGCGTTCAACAAAGTCCTCAACGAAATCACCCAGGCCCTGGCCGGTGACGATCGTTTGGTCCGTTTTTCGGCCGCACTGCTGCTTAGTCGGTTAAAGAATGAACAACTCGATGCAATGCGGACAGCACTTGCCAAACATCCGCAAGGGCTGCTCTGGTTTTCGCTCGGACGCATGCTTCGTGCGACAACCTTAAGCGCGGTCTCCGCGGAAGCTGCCGTCAATGTTATCACGTCTGTCAGCAGTCCGCTTCCGTTGCGTCGCGATGCCGTGCGTGTTCTGCAGATGGCACTGAGCGACGTCGGTCCTGGTAAAGATCGTCCGCCCATGTTCGACGGCTACGCGCCACGAGCGGCCCTGGACAGCATTGAACGAGAACTGAATCCACTGCTGACGCGCGTCGCGGATGTCTTTCCGTCCGGCGATTCTGCGATGGACTATGAACTGATCCGAGTCATCGCTATGACGGCCCCGCTGAATCGAGATCTGTTTTCAAAGCTTCTGGCGGGCATCACGGATATGACATTGCCGGCCGATGATATCCATCGCCTCGCCGCGATCAGTCGGATCGCGATCGAACGATCCTATGAGGAAAGTATCGCGACGGCAAAGGCCCTGGTGGGCATTGACGTCAAGATTCGACGACTCAGTCTGAAGCAGGATACGAACTGGGATGATCGCATGGGCGAACTCTACAGCGCCCTTTGCAAGGTCGACCCGGCCATGCCGACCGTGATCACGGCGCAGCCAGGCTTCGGACAACCAGGCCATGTGCTTTTTCTACGTCAGGTACCTCAGGGAACAGTGTCCAAAGCGATTGAAGGATTCGTCGCTACGATTGCGTCAGATCCAGAGTTCGTGTGGACGAACGAAGTCGTTTTTGCGATCGGCGAATCCGCCGATCCGGAACATCAGGCACTGCTGCGAAAGCAACTGGACAATTTGTCCGTTCGCGATGCGGTATTGATCCAGCTTGCCGACAAACCGACAAAGGAAGATCGTTCGCTGTTTCAGTCCGGCCTTGAATCGGCTCAGCTGAATGCCGTAGAAGCCTGCGCCAATGCTTTGACAAAACTGCCGCGCAGTAACGACGCGGCCGAACAATTTCAGCTGCTCGGTGCCGCTCGTCGACTCATGAACGACCCGCGGGAATTCAAAATTCGCGAAACAATCGTGCGTCTGCTGCAGAACAATACCGGACAGTCATTTCAGTTTGCGTTCGGCGAAACCGGACACAAGCCGCAGCCCGAATCGATGCAGGCCTGGCAGCATTGGCTGCAGCAGCGTTACCCTGACTTTCGACCAGTCGACAGCAATGAAGTCAGTCAGAAAATTCTGGCGAGCCTGAATGAAATCCCATGGGATGCGGGCGACGTCGAACAGGGCCGCCGACTTTTTGAACGGCTCGCCTGCGCAAAATGTCACGGGGGCCGACGGGCTCTTGGACCAGATCTCACTGGCGTTGCCAAACGTTTCTCGCCTGACGACCTGTTTGCCTCAATCGTGGAACCAAACCGCGATATTTCTCCGCGCTATCAGACAACTTCGATTGAAACCAAAGCGGGCAAAGTCTTCACGGGACTCATCGTTTACGAATCCGTGGACGGCTTGCTCCTTCGCGATGCCGAACATCAGACCTATCGAATCGAAGCGACTGACATCGAATCCAAACACCTGCAGAGAAACTCGCTGATGCCCGCGGGCCTGTTGAAGGACACTCAGCCCGAAGAACTCGCACATCTGTACAAGTATCTGCAGAGCCTGTGAGTCGCTCGATCAGGCCTGGGTCTGATTAGCGTTGTTGCAGCCTGCACACGACAACCCGTCATCCGACCTGTCGGCCACCTTCTCCCCTTGAAGAGGAGAAGGACAGTTACGGCTGTCCCCGTGCCGCGCGGGAAATCGATGAGAGCGAGCGTCCCGCAATTGTGGCACAGTTTACGCAATCACCGCTTTCCTGGAGGACACCGTAATCGCTTTGACCTTCAGCAACGGTCTCATATGCAGAAGCCGTATGATCTGTGATCACTTGTAAAGAAATGCCGAATCCTGCCAGCAATCTGCATGCACATCTGCAATTACTGCCGAAATGAAGTCACAGATGGATTGTTTATGGATAGCACGTTCGTCTGGCCGAACAAATTCGGCCAGAAATGGACGTCTCGCAGGAAGGAAGTCGCATGCGACTGAAACGGATTCTTCTGTTTGCACTGATGTCAGTGCTTGTCGCCAGTGGCTGCACCGCCAATCGCCACAGAGCCACATCACTCACCAACGATATTGAGCCTGTCGTCGAGCCGCCACGACACGATCATGAGTATTCCCCATCTCTGACTCCCGAGCACGATGAATTTCGTGATCCACCAGAAAGCCGCGGTCCGAAGGAGCCGGTTCCCGCTCCTCCTGCACTGGGAGTTTCTCGCGTCAAGAGCGTCAGCTGGTTAAAGGATCTGGGAACAAAGCTGCACGGACCCTCGCGGCGAACCGTCGGCACATGTCCTGATCTCGGTTGCTCCGATGAAGAACTAGTCGGAAAATGTTCTGTCATAGAACCGTGCGTTCCGGATTCCGCCTGCGCTTCGCAGAATAGCCGTTTCCCGTATGAAGCGCGCGGAGGCGGAAGTTATGAGAGTTCCAAACGCGTCTCTCCGATGAGTCGGTTCCGGAAGTCCGTATCACGCGTGTTTCACAAACCGAAACCTAGATCCACGTCGAACAGCTGCGGCATCGGCCCGTCCATTCCGGACGCATGTGGCGCGACAATTGATCATGAATTTTCTTCGAGCACAAGAAGTCTATCCACGCCAGAAACTCCGGCAAAACGACATGCTGTTGTGGCTCCTTCGCAGGGGCGATCAATCGGCAGCAACGGACGCAAAAAATTGCTCACCGAACACAAAAAAGAGTGCCTCGCTGAGCCGTTGATTGACTCTGTTCTTGACGAAGAAAATCCGGGGCTTATCGGACCAACTGTCGGCCAGGTTCTCCCGCGAAATCTGTCACCGGCCCCCATTGTCGAGGCCCCACTCCAGACGCAGCCTGGCGGCGTTCCGGCAGAACCTCAGATTACCGAGCCGTTGGATTATGAGCACGCTGCTCCGGATACAACTCCGCCGCAGTCACCATTTGTGGAACCTCCACTTTGGCCAAAGCTTGCACCAGGCGGCAGCCTGACGTCTGTGTCCAGTTCTGTTTCCAGTTCTGTTTCCAAACCGGTGCCCTCACACCCCGCAGTGCCGGATGTCCCGAGACTGCCGCTCGTGATTCCCATGTCGCGTCGATAAAAACAGAACCGGCAGCGAACCAAGCGATCCAGCTGCCATAAATAAAGCCCGCCGCGGTTTGACCGGGCGGGCTTTTTTTATTCAGAGCAGACTCTGGATTCTTTATCACTATGCAGCGCGTCGCAGCATTTCGTTCATCGGAAGAATGTCGACAGGCTGTGCTTCCCTGGCGGCAGCGTCCGTGAACGCTTCAAAAATCTGAAGGTCGAGAGCCGAAGCCGTGTTGCTTTCCGGATGCCACTGAACTCCCAGGCAGAACCAGTCTTCTTCAATGGACTCGTACGCTTCAACCACGCCATCCGGGCATGTGGAACTGACTCGAAATCGTCCTGACAAATCGCGAATGGCCATATGATGAGAACTGTTCACTCGCACTTCGCCGGGACCATAGATGGAATCCAAACGAGTCCCCGGGACGATTTCCAGAACATGACGAAGGTTCTGCTCGACCGGATCGCGATGATGAATCGCTCGCGGAACGTCTTCGGGAATATGCTGATAAAGAGTGCCGCCGCAGAGGAAGTTGACAAGTTGCATTCCCGAACCGATTGCAAGGATCGGAATGCGTTTCTGAATCGCGTATTCGGCAACTCGACGATCAAAGTCTTCACGACGCTTTGGCATCACTTTTACAGACGGATGAGCATGCATCTTCATGCGTGCCGGATCGAGATCCAGATTGCATCCGGACAGTACGATCCCCGTAACATTTTCCAGCATCTGATGGAGGTCTTCGTCGCTTTCCACCGGTGCCAGCAACATTGGCAGCCCACCCGCTGCATTGACACTGTCGTAGTATCCGGTATTGAACCAGCTCAATGCTGCTCCGTTGTACCGCTCTGGACGAAAATCGCCTGTGATCCCGATGACTGGCTTTTGCTTGCTCATAATAAAGGTTCCCTCCCAGGTTGAGCACTAACAGATGCCTGCGAATGCATCGGCATCTCAAGAGAAGGGGGCAGAAGTCACTGTTCTGAGTGGACATTCATCAGCGACGCTGACATCAACCGTTGGGCAGCAACGGGAAGAGTGACAGGCATGGCAGAATCCTTTCCGCGATCAGAAACCGAACTCATTTCGGTGTTTCAGCAGTGTCGCATCATGTTCAACGCAACAACTGCTGAGATTTCCAGAAGGCCCCCTTCAGGACTCCCCCGCCAGAACAATCCTCTGTTTTGGCTGGGCGACGGGCGGAAGATTAGTCAAGGTCTGTTCGGCTGTAAACAAGATTGCCGATTTTGTGCTAAAGTTTCTATTGCCACACCACATATAGTGCCCAACGCGTTCTGACGACCGAATGTAGGCGGCATTTTTTTTCAGAATGTTGCCGCTTCTGACACCGAGTGCCTGTCGTACCGGTCGATCATTGTAAAAACGCCTGTCCGTCCAAACTTTGTGACGTGTCTGAGTCTCGTGAGGCCTGCATTTGATGCTTGATTCTGCAATCACTGAACCCTCTCCCGCCCAGCCGCCAGCCTCCCGCAGTTCTGTACTCCAATGGATTCTTCCATTATTCGCGGCAGGAACTCTGGCCTTGCTCCTGGTTTATCCGTTCGCTTTTGAAGGACGCCATTGGAACGGCATCTTCAATTCCGCGCATTCACCAGCATTTTTTTCGTTCTTTTTGATTATTGCCGGGCTTTTGGATCCTCGATCGATCGGGTTTGCAAGGGCCACACGAGTTCCCGTGCCTCTCAATCGCCGACGTCGCTTCCTTCTGCTGCTAACGCTTTTTATTGGCGGTGTCGCTTGTGAGATCGCTCAGGCCTTTGTTCATCGACAAAGTTCGCTGTCAGACGTTGCCGCAAACACCACAGGGCTGGTCGCCGCTTTTTTGTACTGTGAGGTTCATAAAACACCGCAAAGAGCCCGTCAGGTAACGTTGGCGATCCTGGTGACAGCACTGCTGCTGGGCCAATGCATTTCGCCTGCCATAGAATTGGTGGAATGTTACCGACAAAAGCAGGAATTTCCGCTGCTGGCTTCATTCGAAAGACCGGCCGAACTTTCCGCATGGCTGGCTCATGGAGCGGAGGCCACTCTGGATCAAACCTGGGCCACGCACGGAAAAAATTCCATGCGACTGGAGCTGCTGAAGCATAAGCATCCAGGCTCGGTCATGATCTGGCCCGCGCCCGACTGGACCGGATACTCGAATCTGAAGCTTGACCTTTACAATCCCGGACCGACAAAGATTGTTGTGGCCATCCACATCCGAGACCTCGCTCACGAAGACATGAAGTTTGCCGCGAATGATCGCTTTCGAACGAGAGTGACGCTGGCCCCTGGCAAGGCGATCACAGCCCGCATTGAGCTGAAATCCGTAGAAGCCGCCCCGGCGACTCGCAAAATGCAGATGGACAAAATCGTCGGAATTAATCTTTTCGAGATCGCGCCTCAGGAACATTCAATTTTCCACGTCGACAATATCCGACTGACACCATGAACTTAACCCAACCGGTTGTGGGGCACGAATCTCTCTGATAGCGTGACTGACGTGAAACTGCAGTGGCCTGAGTCCGCTGCTGCCGAAAAAATTGAATCAGCTGCCGCACTTGTCAGCTGCCGCACTTGTCAGTTCTGGAGAAACCCATGCCCGCGACGTTGATCCTCCGCGGTACCGTGATGGTACTATTGTCAGCCTTCCTGAGCACTGCGTTTGGACAGGAAGCTGCTCTCAGGGAAGGCGGAGACCTTCTTTGGCGTCGAGGAAACATGCATACTCACTCACTGTGGAGTGATGGCGACGACTATCCGGAAATGATTGCTACGTGGTACAAGGATCGCGGCTATCAGTTCCTTGTGTTCACAGATCACAACACACTGCTGAAGAATGAGCGGTGGGTGGATGTTGGAAAAAACAAAGGCGGCCAACCTGCTTTTGACGCTCTGAATGCAAAATTTCCCAGCGACTGGGTTGTGACCCGCAAACAGGACGACAAAGAAGAAGTGCGTCTGAAAACGTTTGATGAGATCTTCGCAAAACTTGCAGTGCCTCAGGAATTCCTGCTGATCCAGGGCGAAGAAATTACGGATAAATTCAAGTCAAAACCCATCCACATGTGCGCAACAAATACGCAGGAACTGTTGCCTCCAACCGGCGGTGACAGCGTCGTGGATGTGATGCAGCGAAACATTGACTCCGCCGTCTCCCGGCGCGAACGGACCGGGGTCAAAACTCTTGTGCATCTGAATCATCCCAACTTCGGCTATGCGATCACCGCCGAACAACTGATGCAGGTGGTCGGTGAGAACTTCTTTGAGGTCTACAACGGCCATCCTACGGTGCACAATACTGGCGATGAAACTCATGCCTCAACAGAACGCATGTGGGATATCATCAACACGTTTCGACTGAGCAAATTGAATCTGCCTTTGATGTCCGGGCTGGCGACCGACGACGGTCATAACTACTTTGAATCCGGGCCGGGAAAAGGTGCTCAGCCGGGGCGGGGCTGGGTGATGGTTCTTTCCAATAAACTGGATCCGGATACTCTGGTCGAATCTCTCGAAGCCGGGCGGTTTTATTCTTCTTCCGGAGTCACTCTGGTATCCGTGACCACTCGCGATGGGCGAATGCAGGTCCAGGCCGTCCCGGAGGAAGGTGTCACATATCGAATCGATTTCATCGGCACACGTCAGTCATTCAATGATCAGTCCTCTCCCGCCAGCGACGATCCGGTAAAAGCAGACGACCTGACACGAAAGTACTCCGAAGAGATCGGCATGGTGCTGAAGTCCGTCGATGGCGCGACTGCAGAATATACCTTCGATGGATCGGAACTCTACGTCCGGGCGGTTGTCACTTCTTCCCGCCTGCATCCAAATCCTTCCGAAGCGGGCGAATTCGAACGTGCCTGGGTTCAGCCCATAATTCCGCAGAAGAAAACACAGTCCGCACAATAATCTTGCAATGATCAGGGATCGTTAAGAGCAGACTTCAACAGGCGAAGCAGCAAACCTCATTCACTGGAGACGTGATGCAGACAATTGGTGTGGGAATGGTGGGCAGCGGATTCATGGGGCTCACCTATTGCGAGGTTGTTGCAAGACATGCCGTCGGATGTCGGCTTGTCGCGGTGACTGGTGGCCGGCGCGCAGCCGAACTGGCTCGGGATTATGAAGTTCCGGCCGAAGCATCCATCGAATCGCTGCTGAAGCGGGACGACATTCACGCGGTGGTTCTGGCGACCCCGGATGTGAATCGTCTCGAACTCACGGTCATGGCAGCAGCAGCTGGCAAGCATGTGCTTGCCGAAAAACCGATGGCACCGACAATTGCCGAATGTGATCAGATGATAGCCGCGTGTGCTTCGGCCAACGTCAACCTTGCCGTTGTAAAGACAGAGCGGTACCGTAAGATCACGAAGAAAGCGAAAGAACTCATCGACAACGGAACGCTCGGTCCGGTACACATGTTGAGGACCGTCTCTGCATTCCCGCTGCCGTTATCGAAGGAGCTTTTTCAGGATCGGCTCTGGATGTCAGATCCTCGCAGCGGCGGCCTGTTTATGGGCATGGCGTCACACAATACTGACTTCCTGCGATGGCTCACCGGCCGAAATGCGGTGAAGGTGTTTGCTCACGCCACAACGTACAGCGACATTTCCGGCCCGCCACTTTCTGTGATGGCTCAGATTGTCTTTGAAGACAACATGATGGCCCACATGTGGATCACAGGAGAACTGCCGAACCCCAGCCTTCCCAGCAGCGAAGTCCGATTTCAGGCGTTTGGCCGAGATGCAATGTTCGATCTGGAGAACTTCGAATACCTTGACCTTGGGAAGGGCGACAAATGGGAACGAATCTATACCCCCGAACGTTTTGATTACTTAAAAGAACCAAAATCACCCATTCGACTCTATCCACATATCGGGGTAATCCAGGATTTCATCGACAGCATTCGCGAGCAGCGACCTCCCACTGTCGGCGCTAATGAAGGCCGCGCGGCTGTGGAACTCTGTGAAGCGTGCCTTGTCTCGGCTCGCACAGGAGAAGCAGTCACCTTGCCGCTGAGAGGTCCCGCATGAGCACCGATGCGGCAGCTGATACGGCAAATCGATGTCCGTTGTCTTGGCCCGAACAGCGTTGGAATCTGATGCTGTTTGCCGTTTGTACCGGCACGCAATATCTCGCTGCTCCAGTCCTTTACGTTGGGATTACTCAGGCTTCTTTGTGTGACCGCCTTGGTGCCGATGCAAAAACAGGCAACCTCCCCGGCACGCTTTTCTTTGCGATGACCGCCGTGCCTGCGCTCATTGCCTGGCTGTCGCCAAAGGTCTCTTCCCTGAAGCGAAACCTCAGCCTCTGCTACGCCACTTCAGCCCTGATGCTCACGGCCCTGGCCATCACCCTGGCGTCTTCCGCTCCAGCGCCGTTTAAACTGGCCATGATAGTTTTGCAGGGTGGAGTTTCCGGAGCTGTGATGCCGGCTGCAATTGCGCTGCTGTGGGAAGTGATCGGACGCGGATCTGATGAATCCCGACGCGGACTTGCGCTCAGTCTCGCGTTCGGAGCCGGACCGCTTTTGGCAGTGCTCGGATCGTTCGGACAAACTGCACTGCTGGGCGGTGACCTTTTCGGCTGGCACTTCGACGGTTTCTCCTACCCCGACAACTTCATAATTCTGTTCGCGGCTGGTGTGCCGGTCATGCTGCTGGCAGCAGTGTTCTCGCAGTTTTTTATCATTGTCCCGCCCCAGCAGGAACCAGCGCGTGAACCTGTATCAGAAGTGATCGGACTGCTTGTGGGCCTACCGCTGATGTTTGCATCGGTGGCGCTCATGCATTTTTCTTCAGCAAATGCGGATTCGGCCATTCAGGCTTTTTCAACATCGACCAGATCACTGCTGCAGATCTGCGGCGGCCTGTGTGCATGCGGTGCCGCTTTGGGCTTTGTCTATCATTTTAGATCTATCCTGCAGCAACGCATTTTGTTGCTGGCCACGATTGTCACCATCCTGATTTACGCCGGTAATGTGATTCCTTCCAACATGAACCTTTACTCCGAGCAGGTCCTGGGAAATATCCCGGAGAAATATGCGGGGGTGCAAAACATGCTGCGATTTGGTTTCAAGGTGATTGCAGGAAGTCTTCTCGGCTGGTTGCTGACTCGGACAAATCCACGCGCGGGACTGCTGGCCACGTCGAGCATCTTTCTGTTGGCTCAGATCTGGGCAATTTTTGTCACAGGCCCGTGGTATCTTGTCGCATTTGGGATTCACGGGGCCGGAGAACTGGTTGGCGTTTATGCGCCGAACTACATTTTGTCCGCCTCACGACGCGATCAGATGCGCCGCAACATGGCCTTCATGACGATGCTCATGGTGCCCGCAGCGCCAGCCGGTTATCTCTACGGAGCCCTCGTCGATAAAGCCAAAGAGGCCGGCTGGACAGTGCTGGGAATGAACAGTACGGCCTTTGGCTTTCGACTTAGCTTCACTGTGTGTGCCATGCTGATCCTGAGTGGCATCGTGATGGCTCTTATTTTTCTGCCCGCCAGGCCTCAAGCCGAATCGGCATCAGCATCGAAGACAGGTTCCGAATAACTGTGACGAAAGAGCCGTGATCCGGCGACGAACCATCCAACAGGGTTACACGCCGCCGCCCACTTCTTTCATCTCCAGTTGCTTCATCTTGCGATAAAGATTCGAACGATGCAGCCCAAGCAGGCGAGCGGCGTCGGTCATATTGTCGCTCACCTGACGAATGCTTCTGCGGATGAAGTCCCGCTGAAATTCTCGTGTGGCTTCGTCCAGCCCAAGCTCAAGTGACGGCAGTCTGGATGAGTCCGCATCAGGGTTCAGGATGAAAGCAAGATCTTCCGCTTCCACTCGGTCATTAGGTGATAAAAATGCGATCCGCTCCATCAGATTTCGGAGCTCCCGCACATTGCCCGGCCACGCGTGCGACTGCAGACGACGACGCGCTTCCGAAGACAATTGCAGCTGTGGTCGGCGAGCCTGAACGGCAAAACGTCGCAGGAAAAACTCCGCCAGCGGCAGGATGTCTTCCGGACGCTCGCGCAGCGACGGAAGATCGAGCGTCACAACGCCAAGCCGATAATAAAGGTCTTCTCGAAATCGCCGCGCTCGCACTGCTTCACTCAGATTGGCATTGGTCGCTGCCACAATCCGCACGTTAATGGGTATCGGCTGCGATCCGCCAACACGAGTGATCACCTTCTGTTCCAGAACACGCAGCAACTTGGCCTGCCCGCCGGGACTCATGTCGCCGATTTCATCCAAAAACAGAGTCCCGCCGTCTGCCAGTTCAAACTTTCCCTGACGCATATCACGAGCATCTGTGAAGGCCCCTCGCTCGTGCCCAAAAAGTTCACTTTCCAACAGCGACTCCGTCAGCGCCGCGCAGTTCACGGCAACGAACGGACAATTGGCCCGATTGCCAGCGTAATGCAGCGACTGGGCGACGACTTCTTTCCCGGTCCCGCTTTCACCCAACACCAGCACAGGCAGGTCAGTGGAAGCCAGACGTCGAACAGTGTCCCGCAGAGCCGAAATTGCCGCGCTCTCTCCGACGAGCGACACTCCCTTTGTCACCTGCTCGGCCAACTGGCTGTTACTGCGGTGCAGCAGGTTGCGTTCCTGAAGATTCCGAAGCGCGACGGCTGCCTGAGTGCCCAGCTGCGTCAGACATTCTACGTCATCCTGGGTAAACGGGCGGTTCTCATTCTGGTTGATGCCTTCAAAGGCACCCACCACATTGTTCTGAGCGTCTCGCAGCGGGACGCATATCAGATTGCGAGTCCTGTATCCGCTTTTGCGATCGACCTCCTGATTGAATCGAGGATCGTCGTAGGCGTTTTCGACACAAATGGCTTTGCCTGTTTTCAGAGTTTCTCCGACGATCCCTTCTCCCGCCGGAATGCGCAGCGATGATCCTTTGACGCCGAGGGCAGGCCGCGCTTCGACTTCATTTCGATCCTTGTCCCACAAAAAGATACTGCTGCGATCACAGTTCAGCAGGCGAGTCGCCTCGTGCGCAATCTGCTCCAATAGCGGCGCCGCGTCTTCGGCAATCGATAGTCGCGAAGCAATGTTCAGAGTCGATCGAAGCCGCTCCACCTGACGGCGGTTCTGAAGTTCCCGGTCCAGCAGAGTCAGCGCAATCGACATCGTGCGCGACATCATCAGCCCGGACTCGGCCAGACTCTCATCCGCATGACGACCGACCGTTACAATTAAATGCGCGAACGGAGTTCCCGACGTCAGAGGAAAGGCGGCCAGGATTCTGCCCTGGTCGTTTTTTGTCACGCCCGCTGCATCACGGTCAAGAGCATCGTCCCAAAGTGAAACCGGGCGACTGGCTAGTCCTTGCTGACCATGCTCTGCGACGACCGTCCAGGCCGGTCCGGGAACTCGCTGCACCAGAGCGATCCATTGAACCGAGAGCTCCGTGGCGATCTCGGAAAGACTTGAGCGAATAAACGGCTCAAACTCAACCGCCTTCACCGCATCGGATAAAAGCTTGCCGCTCAGCTGCATCACCGTACCACAGGCGCTCGCTGGGGAAAGCATCGAGACCTGATGAATCGTCTTCCAATCCGTTGCCACAAACTGATTCCTTGTCCAGTGGACGCTACACAACCGATTCCGAGCTAACCAATTTCAACGCTCAACACGACGCACAACATTGCCTGTCAGCTTCTTTTGTGCTCAAACAGACCAACCATGCGCCATCGAGATGATGGCAGGCGGAAGAGTATCCTCGAACCAAAAAGCGTCAACAGGGATTTCCGATAATTCGACAAGACAACGAGTTGCGGCAAAAACTGCCAACTCGATGGCGCAGACGGGTAGATCGTCATCCGGAACAAACCTGAGCGTGTTCCGGTCATCGAAAGAACCCCGTCTAGAATCTATTTCTCGGTGCAACCACAGTGGCTTGTTTCTCAGAGTGACAAAATCTGGAACGTCAGCCCTGTCCGGTTTCCTCTGTTTGAACGATACGCCTCAACCGGTACAGGTTTCACGTAGGACAGTACGGGAGCACAAACGCAGCTTATCGATCCGCACCACGACGTTTGAATTGTCGCGAAGCCCCGCGAACAGCGATTCCAGCATGGCACGGCTGTCTTCAACGCCGACGTTCACAGTATGCACGTACAGGACTCGATATTCGGAGAATCCCGGCACCTGACCGCTGGCAATACGAGCCGCCAGCAATTTCAGCATCGTTGTTCAACCGCAGCCTTTTGCTCCCGTCAGAATTGGATGTCGAGCACGACTTTGGTGAAGTACGGCAGTCAGTTCGGAAAGCACTCGTTCGAGAGACGGCGTGATGTGAATGGTCTCGCAGAATTCTGCCGCAGCTTTTTCGTCTGGGAACTCCATGGGAATCAGTGATGCTAAATGTACGAGCGCGGGATGCTCAGTCCACGAGTCACGACTGTGTACATTTCCTGCACCCGCTGCGAATGTTTGCGAACCTGTTTGCATGACTCATCATTTCCGTTTCAGGAATCGACCGTAAGATCACAAGAATTCACACCAGCTGCCCATGCCGCCGCGACGGCTGCTGCAAAGACTGGAATCACACACTCTTTTGTAATTCTCCGGATAAAGCAAGGTGGTCGCCCTGTGTCTCGTGACGGCTATGCCCCTGTTTCTTTTCTTGTGCCGATGACTTCGCAGATTCGCACGCAGGGGCGACGCCAAGAATCGCCAGCGGGAGGGATAGAAACAGACATGAAGACGTTTCACGAATGGCTGGCGATGCGGGAAGGCTTGTGGCTGAACGACAGGATTGCCGTGATTGGGCGATCATGGCTGAACCCCTTGCCGAAGAATTCGGCTGTCAACAAGAGCTTGCCGAAGAAGCCAGCGAAAACGAAGCCAATGCTGGTCGATGTTCACGCATTTGACAGCTCTGTCAGCAGGTTAACCATCCACGTATCAAAAGATGGAGCGACTACTTCTGGATTCTGACTAAATCCTTGCTCATGGTCCCAAAACACCACCGGACACTCACCGTTCGCAAATGCCGATGTGTCCAAACAAAAGTGATTTCCCGCACCGTCGTTCATGACCGGGACAAGTCGCGAAGGAATCGGTGGCCCCATTGCCTCTCGTTCCACGAGCGTGTTCTTGATCAATTCTAAGTGGGCGGGCGTATCGGAGCCAAGCCCATATACTTCCTGATGAGAAAATCGCCCCCACCCAATTCTTCGCAAGAAACTACGAAAACTCTCAGAAAAGCGGACCCCCAATGCAGTCTCTGCATCGGAGATTTCAATGTCGGTTCCGCCCGCCCCACACTCTTTGTCGGAGAACGCATCGATCAGGCTATCCATCTCACGTATACTCATAACATCTCCTCATCAAGGAAGGTTGGGGTGGTTCCGTTTGTAGTTCGGACCAAGGCGGTGGTCCGTTCTGGTCAAAAAGTCGAAGTTATCGAAGACGTTGCCTCCGCCTTCCGCAAGGGGCGTTCTGTGATGGATTTCCATTGGAAAGCCATCGGCCCCGATCGGAGCTTGACCGGCTCGCATTCGGGAGAGTTGGTCTGGTGTGTATTTGTGGGAGTTCTTTGCTGCTTCGTCTATCCACGCTTGTGGCTTAACGGCGTTGAATTGTTTCCGCATTTTTGCCAAGGCATCGCCAGTAATTCTGTTTGGAGCCGTATCCAGAATCTTTGAAGCATTCTGTAGCTCACAATCATCGACTTTTCTACCGAGTTTCTTTGCGATTGTATCTGAGGTGACTTCAACAATCTGTCTGCCTCGTTTGAAAATTACTTTGCCACCACTGAACATCACGGAAACAGCTTTCGCTCCGCCGAACTCCATTCCGAGTTCTATTGCGACCTGTCTCATCATTTCCACGACGAGTGCCGCAGCAACAGGTCCGCCCGCCCCTGCGTAGTGCGTTACATTGCCGTTTTCATCGCCACGATCTCCCGCTCTCAAAGACCCGTGAGTCACTCGAAAGTGAACTTCTGAAATGGCGAAATTGATATAATATGTTCGTGTCTCTTCGTCGAGATGTCTCAGCGACGAAACACCAAACTGAAGGTGTTGGTTGGAAAGACCCGCTTCGACAAATTCCTGAAGGGCCGCGTATGAAATTGTCCCTCCACCAAACTTTGAACGCAGGTGAATGACGCCATCTTCAAGCACTCCAAGATCTATTCGCTCTCCATTCCAACCGAGGGCGCCCTCAATAACCCAAACAGCGATGTTGCCTTCATTCGTCACATAATCCAGCCCACTCGGATCCTCATTGTTCACCGGGTTGTTCGCGACATACCGATAAAGATTCAGATCATCTGCAGCTGGGTCTTCGGACTTGAAGATTCCGGTTTTGGGGTTGTAGTTGCGATGGTGGAGGCTGTATTCGGTGTCCGGTCCGGCGTGAGGATCGTTGCAGTAAGCGAGCAACTGGCATTTGCAAAGTGCGAGTTGGCGGTACTGCCTGTCGCACTGCGGAGGCTGCCGAAGGCGTCGAAGGCGTATTCGTCTGTGACAACCTGCGTATCATCCGTGAGCTGCCGGATGTTTCTGATGCCGTCGAAAAGGTAAAAGCTGGAATCGCTGTCTCGCCGCTGGCTGAGCACTTCCGCATACGGCAGCGGGATGTACGTGAACGCGGCCTTCACGAGGCATGTATCGTCCGTTTCGTGCAGCAGGTTGTTTCCGTCATAAAGGAACAGCGTCACGGTGCCATCGTGATCCTGGAAGACTGAGCGACTCGTAACCCGTCCCCGTCGTAACGGTAAGCTGTTTCCGTGCTGTCGGGAGTTCGGGAGATCATTTCAAGGACTCCGACGGCTTCTGAGATTTCTTCATCCGAGAACAGACGGCGAAGTTCGGCCGATGTCAGCTTGTCGGCGTTCTGTAAAAAGTACGCCCAGCGTTCGGCCGGTGACGCATGATACATATTCTCCGCTGTTGCCTGAAGATTATTGAACTGCAAAAGATGGCGTTCAGAAAAGGAATTGTGATGCCTGAGTGCTCCGGGTTCCCCAGCATCAGCTTGAAGGCAAAATCCACCAGCGGACTGATTCCGATCGCCATACTTGCCTCACGACAAATTCGTTGCTGTTCCCATCTCCAATCACCTCAGCGAACAGCACAGCAGTGTAGCGTGCGGTTGCCAACATCCGGTACATCCACCGTGACAGAGCTGACCACGAAAAACACGAAACACACAAAAGAGTCGCCTCGAAGTCGCAGTCGCGATTCTACTGACCTTTCGTATCTTTGGTGTATTTCGTGGTTACCAATTCAATGCCTGACGCAAATCGCCGCGGCAATGGCAGAGATCTGCAGGGCGACGGGGATCCAGACGGCGGCTCCGGTGGCGCTGGATTCGCAGAGGAAGAGGCGAGGTGGCGTGGCGGTGGTGTTCAGCCATGTCGAGCCAGGAAAGAAGTCCTCCGTCTCGTCGTCGTCGACAATGGGATCGTCTGATCGATCCCACACACTCTTCGGACTCCAGTCCACCAGCGACTTCAGGTCATTCTGAATCGCCAGTCCACCGTCTCCAATTGGATCCGGGTCCAGAACCTGAATGCCACGATAGGAGGTCAGAGAAGTCATCGTCGTTACTCCTGAAAAACAGAGGGAGAGAAATCTTTCAGTCGTCAGTTGGCAGTGTTCAGTTTTCAGTGAATCGCAACTCGCCGATGGGTCACGAGGGGCAGCTCATCACGATTCATTCAAAGTTGCAGACTCGCTCCGTTGAGACGAGACATTGAAGGCAGCTCTACGCTAAGGAAACTGGGCTGCGATTTTCAAAATGATTTCATCATTGCACTTCTCGGTTCGATATGGGTTGTGGAAAGATTATGTGCTCGTCAAATAAATGATTTCACTTCGTGCATCATTGACTGATCGAAGATTCGGTTCCTGACACCTTTTTAAGGTTTGACACCTTTTTCAGGTTCAAGCCGCCGCCATCCGGCGTTCAAGCGGTGGAAGCCTGCTCAACCGGCCAAGCTGCACCCCTTCAGACCGGCACAGCCTGCGAAGATCGTGAGGCAGAAGCCGACGGCCCCCAAAGTATTCTCAGGCTCTCCCATTTAGGCAGGCAAGTTACCCACCAGAACTTTTCACTGCGACAAGAAACGACTCGATTTCCCTCGAATCACTGAACTCTTCAAGCTGCTTTGATAGTATTTGATGAGCGAGCGCACGAACAATGGATCGCCCGTCTTCTGCCGTCAATAATTGTTCCAAATCCATGTTCAGCATTTCGGCTATCGATGACAACATCGTTGTGTTGGCATTTGGCAGTAACTCTGGAAGTAACCGCAGAGCACTATCCATGTCTGCTCGATACAAGACTGAAAATGCTTGTGCCTTCAGATGGTTGTCTCCAATTCCGGTCTTCAGGATCTTCGCCGAGATCTCGCCGCCTGACCCTCGCTTTGACAACTCGGCAAGTGCATTCGTTGCCACGAACTGGTCGTCCTGTTCGATGACCAATCGATGCAAGAAGTCCTCGGGCAAGTTTTGATACTCAATGGACTCAGCGTCCTCAAATAACAGCTTGTCAAATTCACTCGTCATCGCCGACTCTCAGAATTTCGGTATTAGATTAAATGTGGCCAAATATGCTCTGCCATCGGGAAGAATCTTCCATGTACTCAATATCTTGACATTGCCGTTAGGACCTGAAAAAACGCTTGGAAAACTGGTGCGATTCGATTCATTCATATTCTGGCCGACTTCCAGTAGATGCTTCATCAAAGCGTCATTAGCCTCCGGTGTATTGGGAATGCCTGCTTTTTGGAGCGTTTCAGCCATTTCCGTCGACCGCTCGAAGTTGTGCTTCAGTCGATCAAGTTCGTCCAGCCTCTTTGCATTACTTGGATCAGCACCGAAGGATTTTGGGTCACTGTGCCGAAGTTTCCTTAGGTTGCGAGCCTCGTCAGCCATTTCTGCTGTGTATGGAATTGATTTTCCACGTGGATACTTCTGGATCTTATCGAACTGAACCACGGCATTTCTGTCAATTGCAACTTCAGTCGTTTGTCCACCGGGTAAAGTCAACTTATGGCGTGTCAGCCCACTGTTTGGGGTAACGCGGCCAGATCAATTAGTATTCAGAAGGCCCTTCGATATGTTCGCCTTCATTGCGCAATTCCGTCGCTGCTTTCTGTGCTCGTTCCCAATCTGGGAACTCGACCGTCAAGCAAACGGAATCGGGTAGATCAATCTCAC
>JBDNHX010000505.1:0-6066 GCA_041688565.1 Planctomycetaceae bacterium | reverse complement strand
TTCTTCGTGGACCATCGCGCGATGGCGACAAAATCATCCGCGCCGCTGATCACGGCGCACAGCGTCATCACCACGACATTCAATAACGGATACGTCGGCTCGCCTCGCCGAGGATCGGTTAGATTTTCAAAGTGAACTCGCACATCTGTCGGGCCTCCAGTCGCGATCATCTGCTGTCTCCATAAGCCGCGTCTTTGTGCTGATTTGATGACGTCAAATCTAAGCTCGCTGACTGCTTAACAAAGTATCGCAGATTACCCAGTGTGGCGCAATCGCCCTGTATCGCAGGTGTTGGGGGAAGCTGATGGTGAAAGAGCCGACGCCAGGTTGACGCAGTCTCTAGCGGCGGTGCCTCATAACGCGAACCAAGATTGCTACATCCAACTTGCCCGTGAAAAACTTGAAGAGACGAAACGGTTCATAAGGAAAACTGAAAAAACGTATGAACCATACGTCGCGATGGACGAAATCTGGCCCAAAGGCAAAAACTGGGAGCCGCCTCGGTATGTCGGTGTGTTTAAGAAGGGCGAAATCGTGGGCTATCACTGCCGCAATCAGGAGATCGATTGGCTCAACGTTGAGATTACTTCGCTCGAAAATTCGAAGTGTGTGCCTAGTGATCACTGAATAACTGGACAGGGCCATGTCCGATAATTCGATGCGAGCGGCGGCTGTTTTGAAAAAATGACTTTGATCTGATCCGGCTTGTTTCCGAGCTCAGGGAATCAGTCTTGTAGTATGACTTGGCGGCTTGGGCATTGTGGCGATGTGGACGCTCCGACGATCACAACGGTGTGTGCAGCACGATGTGTCCTGCGGGCGGCGGTCCGACACGCCGGCTGCCGTTTGGTTTGTGCCTTAGCCTGCGTCGGTGACGCACACCGACGCAGCGACCATGAAACCACCAGGCTGCTAGTGGCCAGCGTCTGGCTCCCGTGATCTGACACTCCACAGGAGTTTTCGCATCCCGTTCTTCTGTCATGATTAGCTGGACAGCGCCAGGTTGGGCGAGTTATTGAGTGTTTTTTGGTGGAACGGATTTGATTTTTTCGGGATCGATGCCAAGTTCGGCCAGTCGCTTGCGTCTGGTTTTTCGGTGAGACTTGCTGGCCTGGGCGTTGCGGCGAGCGTAGTAGTTTTGACGTTGAGATTCTTCGCGGTAGAGTTGTTCGCGAGTGCGTCGCGGAAGATTGAGCGACTGTACCACCACGTTCGCGGCGCGGCGAACCTGCTCTGTCGTCAGAAGTTCGCCACTGGTCACATCCTCGCTCGGAGAAAGCTGCTGACGAACTCGGGCACAGAACAACTGACTCAGAATTGTCACGAACAGATGGCGATGGATGCAGCGCCAGCCACGACACTCGAAATGATCCAGACCAAGCTCTTCCTTCGTCTCACGAAAGCAGTCTTCGATTGCCCAGCGTCCAAACGCCACGCGAAGAATCTGTCGCAGCGTCCAGCCATCGCGACCCGGCACGCGATTTGACAGGAAGTATTTCACTTCACTGGTGAGGATGTTGTGAGCCACAACCAGCGTGCATTGATTGCTCACCAGTTTCTCCGTGTGAGTCTTCCTCCAGCACGTTGCCCAACGAACGTCCCACACTTCACTGCCGCGATGAGTCTCCTTGGTGCGATAGTTCTGCGGCGTTTGTTTGCGAAACGCGGGTGAGTACGTGGCCAGGTTCTGAACCTCGCTCGGCGATCGTTCCCTGGATCGCAGCCGAGGGTATTTCTTCGGACCGCCCGATGCGTTATCAGGCGGTGCTTTCAGCACTTTTGGCTTCACCATCCACGCATGAGCGTTCGGAGGAATCTCAACAACAAACGCTTCGTTACGTTGATCCAGACCGTCCAAAAAAGCACCGTCACGACCATAGCCTTCGTCCGCTGTCCATGCGCCGACTCGGATCCCGTTGGCCTTCGCGCGGTCAATCAGATCGAGGGCAATCTGCGGCTTGGTTTGAAACACGACGTCGTCAGGGACATATGTTTTTTTTGGCGCGCCGGATCACCGGCCCATTCTTCGGGAACGTACAGACGCGCATCCAGAAGGCAGTTGAATCCTGGAGCCGAATAGCCCAGAGCCACATTGTTGATGCAGTTTTCGATCTTGCCGCGATTGCCATTGTACTGCCGTTTGACGCCAGCCGTTTCGCGTCCGCTTTTGGCAATTCCGCTTTCATCAATAACGCCGACAGCGTCCGCGTGAGCGTGTTCGGTGGCGACAATCTGCTGGCAGCGATCTCTGAGCAACAGCTCATCCCAGACCATGGATTCGAGAAAACGCTGCAGCGTCCTCGGTGCCACGTTCTGGTCCAGTGCGATGGCTTCCGCATTCTTCCGCTGCACGTCGGAGAGGAGTCCCCGCACATAAACATGCAGTAAAGACCGACCAGCAGGTCGAGCAAAACAATCTGCAAACCGGATCAAAAACTGAGCGAGCAATTTGGCAAGCTTTGCGATATCTTTCAGCGTCATGGAGCGACCTTCCGTGGTTTCCTCGTGAAACGTTTTAGCACACGGAAGATCGTCTCTGTTTGCTCCTCAGGTCAACACCAACTAAATCCCAGCAGCCAAACAACTTACGGATAATCCATTCTGCGAACGTGGCGCTGTCCAGTTAGGCTGGAAAAGGCGAGGGTGGCCTCGGGTTGAACGCGGGGAATCGCGGAAAAATCAGGATGGCGTGATTGATCAAACTCCAAAACAAAAAACGCTCGACAGGTCAGTTTGCACCAGCCCGGCGAGCGTCATTTGTCCGACAGATTTGCCCCTTCTTCTCCAGGGCTACCGCTTCGACTTCGGCGACAATGCGGCGGCTGGCGTCGGCCAGAAACGCAGCGATCACATCCGACGTCAATCTCCAGCCTGAATAGCCCTGAACTCCGCTGAAGTTTGCAGCTGGCACGCACAAACACCCTGACTGAGACCTCACAAGACGTCTGTGGCGGCATTCCCAGTCAGGCACTCAGCGTTTAGAGTCATTTTCCTGCTTCATCATGTCGAGGTACTTCAAATCCGACTGAGTAGCAGACATCATTTCTTCTCCACGGGCTTGAGCGATCAACTTGGGGATTCCACCGGCCTCCGCGGAGGACGCTGTGCCATGATTCAGCAAAGTTAGCACGAGTCCTTCTGCCGATCCGTCAAAGACTGTGCCGATCAGTCTTCGCCCCCATTGCTGTTGGGTGAATTGCCGACAAACGGTGGCCGAAAACAAAACGTTGCCATCCGAAATGTCGCGAGTCAGCCAGCCTTTTCCGGGGTTTCCTTATGGCTGATGGCTTTGAATCCGACTATCATCAAGCTCCCGCCAGATAACAACGAAGCCTGCGGAGGCTTTACCCTGCCTTTCGAATCCGGTTCCATCCCATGCATGTCCGGCATTTCTTCTTCTCTGTTGCCGTTTACTGCAGCCTCGTAAGCAGTGACCTGCCGGCGGATGAAATTCAGTTTGAACGCGATGTTGTTCCTGTCCTGCAGGCTCATTGTATCCGCTGCCATGGCCCCGAAGTTCAGGAAGCAAAGGTTCGCCTCGACAACCTTGCAACCAATCTGAGCGAGGATCGCGCAGCCGTTGAAACGTGGCACGAGGTACTGAATGCTCTTCAAGCCGGCGAAATGCCGCCCAAAGATGAGCCTCAGTTGTCTGCTCAGCAGCTGTCGACACTCACCAACTGGGTTTCTAATTCCATCAAAGTCGCTTTGGCTGATCGCCAGAAGACCGATGGTCGCGTCGTTCTGCGCCGACTGAATCGCGTTGAGTATCAGAACACGATGCAGGATCTTCTCGGACTGGAAATGGACTATGTGCGGGATCTGCCGCCCGATGCCATGTCGGCCGACGGTTTCCGCAACAACGGCAGCTCGCTGCAGATGTCCTCTTTGCAGCTTGAGTACTATCTGTCCACGGCGCGTCGAGCGGTGGATCGAGTCATCGTTCAGGGCGATCAGCCGGCTGCGATCCATCATGCATTCACAACCGTCAGTATCGATAATTGGCTGGGCAACGCAGAACGATCCAATCGCCTGGGACGTCGTCAGGAATTCCTCGCCAAAATGGTCGACAACTATCCGGAGGACGGAGACTTTCGAGTCCGAGTTCAGTTGACCGCGGATCTGAAACCCACGACCGGTTATCCATTGCTGGAGGTTTCCGTCGGCTACCAAATTGATACTGAGATACTCATGCGTGAATTTCCTCTGGTGGAAGTCGTTTCGCCGGAATCACAGACCTTCGAGTTTCGCGGTCGCCTTGAAAACTTTCCGCTTCCCGTGCGTGGACAAGGCAAGTTTCCGGGACTGGTGGTACGAGTCCGAAATGTCTACGACGACGGATCGCCTCTGCCTGCCGGACAAAAAGGCGAGGGCGACAAAATTATCTACCCCAGCGAAGATCATTTGCCATCCCTGACCATTCAGTCCGTGGAATTTCACGGTCATGACTATGAACAATGGCCTCCGCAGCGGCATCGTCGAATTCTGCCTGACGCAGCTGAAATGGATCGCGACAACCCGGCTTACGTCGGGCAGGTGCTCAGTCGGTTTCTGACTCGAGCCTTTCGTCGCAACATCACCGAAGCGGAAGTCGCCCGTTTCACTGCATTTTATCAGGAGATTCGGCCCGAGTTTCCTTCGTTCGAGGAAGCCGTCCTCGAGACGCTGGCGATGGTGCTGATTCAACCCGATTTCTTATACCTGCTGGAACCCGCCGGAGACGAAAAAAGGCCGATCGATGAATTTGAACTGGCTTCGCGGCTGTCGTACTTCCTGTGGAGCACAATGCCCGACGAACGGCTGATGGAATTGGCGACGGCGGGGACTCTGCAAGCAAACCTGACCGGTGAAGTGGAACGAATGTTGGCGGATCGGCGGGCTGAACAATTCGTGCAACAGTTCACCGATCAATGGCTCAAGCTGAACCAGGTCGACAATGTGGCGGTCAACAGGGATCGCTATCCTGGCTTTGACGATCGCCTGAAGCAGGACATGTGTGCCGAAACCCATGCAACGTTTGCAGAACTGCTGCGTGAAAACCTGAGCGCCACTCAACTGCTATCGTCCGATTTCACGATGCTGAACGAACCCCTGGCGAAGCATTATGGAATCCCGGGAATCTTCGGTCGCTCGTTTCGCCGTGTGCCGTTGTCACCCGAATTGCATCGCGGTGGCCTGTTAAGTCACGCCGGTATTCTGCTCAGCAATTCCACAGGAGCCGATTCGCATCCTGTACGACGCGCGGTTTGGATTCGTGATCGACTTCTGAATGATCCTCCGGCACCACCGCCGCCGAATGTCCCATCGCTGGCGGAGGCCAACCCCGAGTTCCATAAACTTTCCGTCCGCGAACAACTGGAGATTCATCGAACAGTCGAATCCTGCAATCAATGCCATCGAACACTGGACCCCTGGGGTATTGCGCTGGAAAATTTTGATGCGGTCGGAAAATGGCGGACCGATGTTTCCGGATCCGCGGCGGACGGTACAACGACGCAACCTGTCAATGCGACTGTCGTCCTGTCCGACAGTCGCGAGGTGTCCGGTGTCGATGGAATGCGCGAGTACCTGGTCAATGAACGAAAACGGGAGTTCGCCAGATCACTGGTTTCGCGTTTGCTGACTTATGCACTGGGCCGATCTCTTGAGTTGACCGATCAGGCATCAGTCGATCAAGTCCTCGATCAGTTTGAATCAGACGACTACCGGCTGAGGGGATTGGTCCACAAAACCGTGGCAAGCGAACCGTTTCAGACGAAATGACCCTTACAAGAAAGAGGCCCAGACATGGCAAAGAAATCCTGGCATCTGCATCGACGCACGTTTCTGATGGGCACGGGAGTTTCCCTGGGACTGCCCTGGCTGGAATGCATGGCCAAAGCTGACGATTCGCCCGCGAGTGTGGATCAGCCACCGCGACGAATCTGCGCATTGTACTTTGGATTCGGCGTGGCCCTGCCGGCTGAGACGCACGAACATGCCGATTGGCGATGGTTCCCGAAAGGCGAAGGTCGCGAGTTCCAGTTCACCGAAACGTTGAAGCCGCTGGAAGGTCATCGCGAAAAG
>JBDNHX010000082.1:0-4771 GCA_041688565.1 Planctomycetaceae bacterium | reverse complement strand
TGCCACGATCACAAGTATGATCCGATCACACATGAAAACTATTTCCAGATGCGGGCCTTTTTTGAACCTCTCTTTATTCGACAGGATCGCGTTGCCGGCGAACCTGATCCGGGAGTCTTTCAGGACTACACATATTCGGGATTGCGATCGGTCCAGCGTCTGGGCGCTGTGCGCGTTTTTGATAAGTCAGCGGAGGCGCCGACATGGTTTTACTCGGGAGGCGATGAACGAAATCGAGTCGTCGACAAGGGTTCCATCAAGCCCGGCCTGCCAGCATTTCTGAAGCATGCGAACGCTTCCGTTGAGTCGATTGAAACTGTCCAACTTCCACCAAGAGCCTGGTACCCGGGCCTTCGTCCGGAGATTCAGGAGACAGCAGTTGCCGACGCGAAGTCCGCGGTTCAAAAGGCGGAGGCAGAAGTCACCGCAGCTCGCGAAGCCGCTCCCGACCTACCTGAAGAAGTCAGAATCAAGCTGGCAGAAGCAGAGGCCGGTTTGGCATTTGCGGTGAAGGAAGCGGTTGCAGAAGATAAGCCCGGTGCTCTCAGTGGTCAGCAGTCTCTGTTGTTCGATCCGGGCGCAGGTCGCAGCCTTGTGCAGAATCGACTCAAGACGCTCGCCGCGCTGGAGCATGGTGCGACTTTTGAATTTCAACTTTTGATTTTCAAGGATGCTCACATTAATTTTCAGTTTGCACGCGACTTTGCCAATGGCCTGACGGCTGGGTATCTGGCCTTCGAAAACGGTCGGATCATGTCGTATCAGCCGAGTTCTTACACCGAATTCGAAACCGGGCGCTATGACTTCGCGGCGGGCCAAACGCGGTTCCACGTGCGTCTGGTTCTGAATGTCAACGACGATCATTCGTTGCTCACGGTGCGATCAGTCACGGACGGAAAGGTTCTGGTCGATCAGGTACCCGTCGCATTGAATGGCTGGCGGCCGGCGGGGGATGATAATCAGGGACTTTCCTTTGACGCTCGATCGGGAAGCCTGGCGGCCGTGGACGATCTGGTGTTATTCGGCCCGGGTCAGTCAACAGCACCAGGGGAGCATCTGCTGTTGTGGGATTTTGAGCCGACCGTTTATCAGGAAGGCAATTCTCCCATTGGTCTGGAAGGCTGGGAAGGATCGCCTTACGCAACTCCGCCGGGAACGGCGATCGTTTCTGCTGCCGCAGCCAACAAATCGCTGCAGCTTGCAATGAATCAGGTCAAGCTTGCGAAAGAAGCGATTCGTCGACCGCTGCTCGTGGTGTACGCAGCAGAGGCCCGGCTGGTGGTGGCTCAGGCAGAACTCAACAGCCTTGAGGCGCGGATTGCGGCAGATCGAGCGCAATACAAGGATTCCGGAGCCGGTGATCTGACTCCGGAAGTCGTTGGAACGCTCATTCGTACGGCCAGTCGGCTTGAGCGTGAGGCGGCTCTTAAGAAAGCAGAAAGTGATGTACTCAGCAGTGAACTGGCTCACGCGACAGCCGAAGCCAAACCTGCGGACGATGCGGCTCGCGCGAATGAGCTTGCTGCGGCTGCAAAGGCGATGAGCGATGCCGCCGCCGCCGTTACGAAAGCGACTACAGCGCTTTCCGACGAAACACAGGCAGCCGCCTATTCGCCTCTGAGTCCCCTCTATCCAAAGGAAAGTACAGGCCGACGTCGTGCTCTGGCTCAGGCAATCACCAGTGCAGAAAATCCGCTCACGGCACGAGTCGCCGTCAATCACATCTGGTCGCGGCATTTCCATCGTCCGCTCGTTTCGAGTGTTTACGATTTTGGTCGAAACGGAGACGAGCCGACTCACCCGGAGCTGCTCGACTGGCTGGCTGTGGAGTTTATGGAGTCCGGCTGGAACATGAAGCATCTGCATCGCCTGATCGTGACCAGTGACGCTTATCGAAGAGTGTCCTCCGTGGGCGATGCTGCGCTGAATGTATCAAAGGATCCGGAGAACACGTTGCTTTGGCGCATGAACGTGGGGCGTATGGAATCCGAGGTCGTGCGTGACAGCCTGCTCTTTGTCGGCGGTCAACTGGATCTGACGATGGGTGGAGTGGAACTGGAAAATACCGATTCGCTGAAAACCAGACGCCGAAGCCTTTATTACAGCGTGTACCCCGAAGCTGGCGGCAAGAGTGCTCTGGGGGAACTGTTTGATGGCCCTGATCCTCTCGATTGTTATCGCCGTACCAGCAGCATTGTGCCCCAGCAGGCTCTGGCGTTAACCAACAGCGACCTCGTGCATCAGATGAGCGTTGCCATCGTGGCTGCATGGACGACGCGAAATGCCCCGAATGAGAATATAGATGGGGCGAACCGACAATTCATCACTGAGATGTTTGAGCAGATCCTGACTCGTTCACCGAGCGATGCGGAAGTCGGTGTTTGTCTGGAGGCATTGCAGAGACAGTCGGCAATCTCTGCATCCGGCGATCCCGTTGAACAGAGACGTCAGGGCTTCCAGAGCATCGTTCGCATCCTGTTGAATCACAACGATTTTTTAACCACCCGCTAACCGAGCCCTTTCGCTCTTTCTAGTGCACCGTCAACCTCTAATTTTGGGTTCGTCATTCCCACGCAGGCGGCAATCCAGTGCTACGGTCCGGATTCCCGCCTGCGCGGGAATGACAGACAAACCCAAATTCAAGCCGTGACAGAGCACCAAGCAGGCGATTTGAAAACTGAAAACTGAAAACTGACATGACCACCAATCATCGACGAGCATTTTTATCCGATCTGGGAATGGGAGTCACCGGCATGGCACTGGGAGCGATGCTGGCCGACGACGGGGTCGTGCGCGCGGCCGAGTCCGATGGTTTACCGCCTGCGCCGACACATTTTGCACCGCGGGCGAAATCCGTCATCTGGATTTTTCTTTCTGGTGGCTACAGCCATATGGAAACGTTCGATCCGAAGCCCGCATTGAACAAGTATGCGGGCATGACGTTCGATAAAACTCCGTTCGATAACCCGGTCAATTCACCGCTGCACAAAAAACGATTTCGTTCGGTGCCTTCAGAAGAGATCAACGTTCGCGACGTTTACCCGACGATTTTTCCCATGCAGGTTGGCTGGAAGAAGCGGGGTTCCAGCGGCATCGAGATGACGGATTGGTGGCCACACCTTTCGAAATGTGTGGATGACCTCTGCTTTGTGCGCGACATGTGGACCACCGACAACGACCACGCGGCTGAAAATCAGTTTCACACCGGGCGTCACAAGCTTGACGAATCGCAGCCCAGCGTCGGCGCGTGGGCTCACTATGGTTTGGGAACTTTAAATGAGAACCTGCCAAAGTTCGTCGTTCTGGGTGGCCCCACTCGATCAGACACACGCGAATCCATCGATTCGCTGTACCTTGGTCAGCAGTATGCCGGCATTCCGATGGCTCTGGATCCGAAGAATCCGCTGCCGTTTGCTCAGCGAGCGTCCGGGCAGACACTTGAGCTGCAGCGAGCCGAATACGATGCCATTCATCAACTGAACGCACTCACGGCCGTTGAATACCCGGAAGATCAGGCTCTGCAGGCGCGGATTCGGTCGTATGAGCTGGCATTCCGAATGCAGGCCGCTGTCCCTGAGGCGGTTGATTTTTCACAGGAGTCAGCCGCGACTCAGGAAATGTACGGGCTGAATCAGGAGGCCACAAAAATCGCCGGGCAACGTCTTCTGGCGGCTCGACGAATGGTCGAACGAGGCGTTCGATTCGTGCAGGTGTTCCCATCCGCGTATGGATCCTGGGATTCCCATCAGCAGCTCAAAGACAACCATACACGGCTTTGCGGGAACGTTGATCTGCCTGTGGCGGGACTCATTCAGGACCTGAAACAGCGGGGACTCCTGGATGATGTTGTCGTGGTGTTTGGGACCGAATTCGGAAGAACGCCCGGTCTGGAACTTCGCGGCGGCGGAAACACTGGACGAGACCATCATCCGAACGGCTTCACGATCTGGATGGCGGGTGCCGGTCTGAAGAAGGGCTATGTGCACGGTGCCACCGATGAGCTGGGTTACCATGCATTGGGTGACGGCCACTATGTCACGGACCTGCACGCCACAGCACTGCATCTGCTGGGACTCAACAATCGCAGTCTCGAAATCCCCGGTCGAAAACGGCTGGAAATTGACCATGGGCGAGTCATCGAAGATATCCTTGCGTGAAGAAGTAATCGAGCAGATTCTGGCCTGAGTCGCTCTCGCGATCATCGCGGTCGCGTCCCGTTGCGACGAACTTCAGACATTGGCCTGTGCGCGCATCTGGGCGGCCGCCTGTTCGGGAGAAACGGTGAGAATATCGACAGCAGTCAGAAACTCCCAACCTGCGGTGCGGCCCGTGCGGTGCGGCCCGTGCGGGGCAGCAGGTCGAGCATCCAGCGAAATTCCATGGGCTGATCGAGCCGTGGCTGTGGCAGTGTCTAGCGTGTACGTGGCGGTTCGGAATCGGAAGAAATAACGACGGGTGTTTTGCCTCCCGCAGCTGTCTTTTTAAGACAGCCGAGTATTTCTTTCTTCGATCAGCACGCTGTCTACGCGAAGTCAGGTTGAGTATCATTTCGGTCTCCCTGGCACCTTGAGGTTTGAGCACAGATTTGCCAAGTTGCCTTGCCTTTCCATCTGTTCCAGGGATTCTCAGCTCAGCTTCACGGAGTGGAGTGAAAGTGTCGCCAACTGAATACTTATTCATAGGAACGACCTGCGTGTTTCATCAATGCCAACGACTGTTTCAGATGGCCGGTCTGACTTTTTTGGGTCTGATAATCGGTTGCAGTCGCCCC
>JBDNHX010000081.1:0-5572 GCA_041688565.1 Planctomycetaceae bacterium | reverse complement strand
TTCAGTATCAAACAAGGTGGGTGGCACAGTTGTTTCTGCAAGATCGAGCGCGAAGGTTACACAATTGAGGAATGGGACACCGCTGAAGTTCAGCGGACCGAACTTGAGGCATTATGCGCTTCATGGCTCCCATCGATGACCATCAAACGCGAAGCCCGCTTCCTCTCGCGCCCCTTGGCGTTTGGCGACGAACCAGAAGTTCGCAAGTTCTGCTTGCGGGATGCTGATGGCGGGATCGTGTCCTTTGTCGCCTTTGACCCGATCTGTGAAGACGGTGAAGTAGTCGGTTATTCGCCCGCCGTCAAACGTCGTTCGCCCGCCGCGCCGACAGGAACTGAAGAAGCCATCACCAAGTTTGCGATCGAACAATTTCGCACCGAAGGACTTATGACTCTGCGTCTCGGGCTCATCCCGTTGTACGATATTCAAGTCTCCGAATTTCCCGATGCGTGGCTTCTGACGCAGATCTTTCGTTGGACCTACCGGTACAGCGATAAATGGGTGTTCAATTTTCGCGGCCATGCCGATTTTAAACACCGGTACCGCGGAACCCTGAACAAAGTGTACTTTGCAACTCGCCTCCGCGTGGGGCATGGCTTGAGTCTGCTAGCGCTCCTGCGATTATGTCGGTTTTGCTAAAAAAAAGGGGACATTCTACTTTTCAGGCTGTGTTGGCCTGCCTCGGGGTCGAAGGGCAGATTCAAGTCCGAGCAATGATGCTGTTTTTCGAGTTCGCTCCACGTAGCGGAGCACGATCAGATAGTTCTCATTGGACTGCACGGGAAACACCTTGAATCGCCCCTGCCAGACATGCCCGCTGCCTTTGTAGTGCCGATGATAACGCCGAACATGGGATGTCATCAGCCACTGCATCCAGCGACCCGGATCCCCGTCCTTGCGGCCACAACAGCAGGTGAAGATGATTTGTCATCAGACAAAACCCAGTCAACCGCATCGGAACTTTCTCGTGAGCCTCCCGCATCAGGCTCACAAACGCGGCAAAGTCGTTATCCTTGTGAAAGACATCGGCAGCGCCCATTGCCCCGGTTCAGGACATGGTAAACAAAACCACTGCGGGATGCTCTGGATGTTCCTGGCAGCGACGCAGACTAACCGACTTGACAAACGCCGTAAAGTAGAATGTCCCCTTTTCGGTTCACCTAATCCACGATCGTCTTTGCCTGCTGCATCCATGCGTGAGGAATCGTCCAGTTGTCCGGAAAATTAGAGGCGGCTTTGGTGTTTATGGCCAGCTGCTCGGGCACGAAATTCTCAACGGGTATTTTTGCTGGGTCTTCGCCCTTCAATACCCTCGCAGCCAGGTGCCCGCCACTTCTACCGACTTCATAGTAGTCTGCTCCCAGGCAAAAGATTGCTCCCGCGTGAACATCTTCCGGCATATTTGTGAACACCGGTATTCCACCACTGGCAGCTGTAGTGATCAGGGTCTCCAGGCCAGACGCCACAACAGTATCTCCCCCGGCCCAGATGGCTTCGACGTTTCTCGCCAGAAGAGCCTTTGTGGACTCCTGGATGACTGCAGACGAATCCACGGTAATCTCGATCAATTCAATATTGAGTTTCTTACAGATTGCGCGAGCCTGGAGTGTGGAAGCTTCGGAATTAGACTCCGCAGGATTCCACAACACTCCCACCCGCTTTAATCCGGGACTGGCCTCCCGCGCCATCTGAAACAACTTATCGACAGGCTGTGGCGTACCATAGCCTGTCATGTAAGAAGGGTGATCCAGAGGATCGATGCGACTGATACCGACCCCCGCTCCAGCAGGATCGGTCGACAGAGTGAAAACGTGTTTCTGTTTGGTGTCGAGATTGGAAGAAGCGAAGGACTGCAGCATCGGAGTCGACAGAGTTAAGGCTAAGTCATAGCGTCGCCCGACAACATCTTTGGCGATCAGGATTGCTGTCGCTCGATCGCCTTCTGCGTTGTAACGCACAATTTCCAGCTTGCCGCCATCTTCAAATCCTTTCTCTGCCAATCCCGCCAGCATTCCCTTCTCGCCATTTTCCAGCACAGGAACGCTGACAAAATTCATGATGGCGATCTTCAAAACCTGATTGGCTTTTTTTTGCGATAATCTTTCATTACCGGGGTCGGACCAAAGCAATAAGCCGGATGCGAGCAGAATCAAAATCAGGCCAAGCGCAGTGTGGCGTGCCAATGCAAGAAACTTATTCACTCGGAATGCCCTTCATTTACCCGAAAAACTGTAGGTCTGCATGCCGCCTGAAGGCTGTTCGCGCCCTCGTCCTGACGTGCCAGCGAAAAACAGAAACTATCGTCGTCACACGTATTGCGTCTGCAGCATGTCAGCGGCGGTTTCATCAAGCTGCTGCCGTCGTCTCAATTCTTCGAACTTTGCCAGCAGATCCCTTGGTCTTAAGCCCTGCTTTCTGGGGCCAGACACATCCAACACAATTCTCCCCTGATCCATCATGATGACCCGGTCCCCTACGGAAACCGCCTGCTGCATTGAGTGAGTTACCATCATGGTTGTCAGACTGTCCTGTTCAATACTCCGTTTGGTGAGGCGAATGATTTGATCGGAACTTCTGGGATCAAGAGCTGCCGTGTGCTCATCCAGCAATAAGAGTTGCGGCCGGATCAAAGTTGCCATAAGCAGGGTGAGCGACTGCCTCTGCCCGCCGGAAAACGAACCGATGGGGTTGTCCATCCTGTTTTCCAGACCAAGCTCCATTGCAGCCACACGCTTCGTTAACTCCTTTTGATTGACGGAATTCAGCGCCAGCCCCAATCCTCGCGACTGGCCACGGCGGGACGCGAGGGCCAGGTTTTCGAACAGCGTCATTGACGGTGCAGTACCGCTGAAGGGATCCTGAAAGACGCGGCCGATCAGTTTTGCTCGACAGTGTTCCGGCCATTTCGACACATCGATGCCGTCGATGCTGATGCTTCCTTCGTCGAGGCGAAACCCGCCGGCAACCGCATTCAGCAGCGTTGATTTTCCGGAGCCGTTCGTCCCAATCACACAGACCCACGAACCCCTTTCAATTTTCAGATCAACTCCCCGCAATGCATGCACAGCATTGGGCGTTCCAGCGAAAAACGTCTTATGGGCGTTAGTAACTTCAAGCACGGATCTTTCCTCGTAACCAGCTGGTTCCCTGGGAAAACATTTTTGGAAAAACAAGAGCCGCGAACACAAACACAGCCGTGATAAGTTTCAAATCGCTTGGGTTCAACCCCCATCTAAGTGCGACTGCGATCAGAAGCCGGAAGAGCACACTGCCCATAAAGGCACCGACAATCAGGTAGCCAATCTTCCTGGTACCAACCAGTGATTCCCCTAAAATCACACTCGCCACGCCTAACACCAGCATGCCGATCCCCATCTGAGCATCAGCGTACCCCTGGTATTGAGCAAGCAGAGCGCCAGCCAATCCAATCAAACTATTCGCCAGAAACAGGGAAAGCACCGTCATCCGATTGATATTCGCTCCCAGCGATTCGGTCATACGACTGTTGTCTCCCGTAGCCAGCATCGCAAGCCCCAGATTCGTACGAAAGAATATGAAGAGCAGACATCCAGCCAGCATTGTCAGCAGGAAAAGAAGCAGCAATGCAGTGACATCCCGCGCGGGAACTCCCCACTGGAATATCTGAAGGTGATCCGCTTCGCCAAAGAGACCCTGAGAAATGCGATGGACGTAAGTCATGAGAGTTCGTTTGGACTGCAGCGGTAAAGTACTTTTACCCATCACCCGCAGGTTGATCGAGTACAACGCTGTCATCACCAGAATCCCCGACAGCAGACGGTTGATATTGAATCGCGTATGCAGCGTTGCCGTCACGGTGCCCGCCAACCCGGCGGCCAGTGCCCCGATGAGTGTCGCCAGCGACGGCTCAACGTCTGCAAAGATCAGTGAAGCCATCAGGGCGCCGCCGAGCGTAAATGCGCCGTCCACCGTGAGATCTTCAAATTTGACAACGCGAAAACTGACCAGAATACCAAATGCCAGAAGCGACAGGATTAATCCGGTTGCAAGAGAACCCACCAGCAGAGTCATTGAGCCAGCCCTCCAGACGGTAAGGAATTTAAGGGCGCTACCCAGACCGCACAGCTATTGAACTCAGTCTCCCCCGCTCCAAAATCAGACCTGGAGTCCCACAGAAGGTGCACCACATCTTTCAGTGATTCCGAGTTAAACAAATCGGTGACCGATTCAAAAAGATCGATGGCCGTTCTTTTCAAAGGGCGAAATGGAAATACAGCGGCATGAAAATGCCCCAGCCGATCACCCTCAGACATGGGTCGAAGGAAGGAGGCAAATGAGCAGTCTGTTTTGACTTGAGAAGCCGAAACCAAGATTCCGCCAGCGAGCACCATCGATGGCGCATGGATTTGCTCGCCACCAAAAGACAGCCAGTCTCGAATTGAGGGAAACTCGAATCGGTCAACCGCCTGTGGCTCTGTCTGCGCACCAGTCTGAACCGGAGACTGGGTGAGTTGAGTCCCAACCACTCCCGCACACTCACCAAGAACAACCACGGCAGCCGCCTGCAACCCTTTAACTCCAGCAGCCAGATTCACAATACGGGATAACGTAAGTGGACCTTCAGACGGACTTCGGCTGAATCGCACCACATACGAATAGTCACCGCACAGTCGAAGGCCATACATGAATTCAACGGCAGGCACATACTCTTCTCTTGCCATCGAAAAATCGGGCAGAAGACCATACTCCCGCGGTGACTGCGCCACAGCACCGCAGACCGCAAAAACCTCACCCATCAAGTCCCGCGAACCGTGGGGCCCCGTCGACAAAGCGCCAAGCCCCAAACCGAGACTGTTAACCGGAAAGTCAAGGCGATGCCCATCTGTGGCCAAAAAGGAACCTCGCCGGATTCGCGATGGGTTCCCGTAAAAATCCACCGACATCCCGCTGGCGGAGTCGGGAGTCAGCGCGTGGACGGTGATCTTAATACCATCATCAGTTGTGAGCGTCTCGGATTCACCGCCGTCACTGACAGCGGAAGCATACTTTGCTGTTAAAGAATCAGGATCACACAGCAAGAATTCCAGCAGCTTTGTCTGCTTCAGAACAAACTCGACATCAGGATTTAAGTCGCAGACCCCAAACAATCCGCTGAGGCCTGCAAGCCGTTTCTTTGACGAAATAAGGACGCCGATACCAGCAGAGCTGATGTAGGTCAGCTGAGTCAGGCGAACGATGACTCGGCTATAGCCGGTCGCAATGGCTTCGTCGATTACCTCCCGAAAATCCTGCGATGAATCGTTATCCAGCGCTCCCGAGAGGTGCAGGATAAGCAATTCTCCTTGTGACGTTTGCCTGATATCAAGTTTCATAACATTGCAACTTCCACACGCCGATTACAGCAATTTGCAGGCCTGTGGTGGCATCACGTGATGCAAAGAATCACCCGACCGCAAACGTCTTCTGCTGAACAATTTGGCTTGGGCGGAAGTATCGCATACAAGGGACTGAATTCCACTGTCAGCCGCGGTAACCAAATGATTTTCTGAAACAAGACTGCGTGGGGCCGCCCAAGAAGCCACTAACAAAAAGG
>JBDNHX010000504.1:0-1356 GCA_041688565.1 Planctomycetaceae bacterium | reverse complement strand
TTAACGAATCCTGTCATGCAGGACATGGTGATCAGAGATGAGCATGTAGACAGGAGACGACCTTGGTAAGTCTGACATGTTCATGAAGATCGCTGTGAGCCCTTTCCTCTGGCGGACGAAGCGATGCAAAACCGCCCCAAAACTGCGTCAGTCACATCGACCGACGCAGCGAACGGTGGGCAGTTCTGGTGGAATTTTTGGGTTCGGAAGGACGCTGGTGAGCTTAATCCAGGTCGAAAATGCGTCAGTTGATATGGAGAGATCGCTTAGCTGTTTGAACTTGGTTTTTTGATCGATGAGATCTGATTTTCTTGTCCAACAGTTGGCTGGGTCTCTCTGTTACTGGTAGCAGTGTTCGAGTTTGAACCTGCTTGAACTGGCTCTGCTTTTTGGTGGCTCTTGTTGAGCGACCGAGGGGTGGAGCCTTTTTTGTTGCCTTCGCAGTGTTGCGTGGGCAGTTGTGATTTCATCACGGCTGCTCGCGCGAACGGGCCGTCGTTCTTTGCGGAGGTCAATAGTTATGAAACGTGCGTTGAATCAAAGCTCGGCGGCGGAACTGATTGCGCTGGCGTCCGGACGTCGTGGCCTGGCGGCGTATGCGGATGCACATCGGCTGGTCGAAAAACTGGGGCTGAAGAAACTGGCCGATGCTGGTGAAGCGGAGATTCGGGAAGTCTGTAGTCGGATGACTCCCGACGCCGTCCAGCGACTGCTGGCCGGCGTGGAGATTGGGCTGAGGATTGCGGAACTCCAGACGGAATACTGTGAAGAATCACGCATCACCAGTCCCGCGACGGCAATTCGGTTCTGCCAGCATCAATTCGGACGGCTGGCTCGCGAGGGCAAGCAGGAAGAATGCCGGATTCACGAAGTGCATTGTGCCAGCAACGATCATGAAGATCGCCAGCAGGTATTTCGATGCGGTCCTTGCCTGTTCTGAACAGCAGTTTTGTGGCTGGCAGCAATACGACAGGCTGGGAAGTCCTGTATGCCGGGTACCGGTATGAAATGGCGACGTCCCTGATGCACGTCAGACACAGAGTGCTGAATGCGGCACTGGGCTGCTGGCTGCAAAGAGATCCGATCGGTTATGCGGATGGGTTGAGTCTGCACGAATACGTTTCCTCGCTCGCTGTCACTATGATAGATCCTAATTGTCAGTTCGGCTTCATTATTACGATTATTGGAGGAGTCGTGTTTTGGATTGCTGCAGAAGGTAAGCGTCCGGTGAACCGCATCTTGTGAGGGTTTCTATTCTGAGGGGGATTTTTTCCCGTCCTGGAATGGAGATCATAGCAATGGTGCATCGACTGCGAAGTGTTGACAAAGAAGAGTTTTGGCGGTGGCATGTGGAGA
>JBDNHX010000503.1:0-27089 GCA_041688565.1 Planctomycetaceae bacterium | reverse complement strand
GTGAAAGAACGTTTTGGAGGTAAAAAGTTGCAACCCACTTCGGAAAAAGAAAGCTGCCGACGAGGCAAGCCATTCCTATGTAGGACCAACGGAAAACTTTATCGTCCGCGTCCCAAATAAAATGCGGCATCGTGAGAAGTAAATAAACTAGAAGCATGCCGATGAAAGCAGTTGAACTCCCTGACATGATCTGAGCGATACGCAGGCTGCCATCAGATTCGGGAACATCGACGTCTTTTTCGCCGTTCTGCCGATTGATATCAGCCATCTCTACTCCCCAGCCTTGTAGATCGATTTTTGTTTCACCTGCACCGTATCTACAATTCCGATGATCGCAGCGTCGATCGGAAGTTCTTTTGTTCCCGGTGTGAACCGAGCACTCGAACCCTGAACGCATAATACCACTTCGCCTTCGCCCGCCCCGACGGTGTCGACCACTACAAATGAGCGACCCGTTGGCTTCAGACTCTTCTGATCCTTCTCGTCGACTCGCAGCGGTTCCACAAGCAACAGCTTCTGGCCGATGAGCGATTCGACCTTCTGAGTTGCCACAAGGCTTCCGGTGATACGAGCGAGGAACATGGGAGCCCTTCGGGCGTTTTCGGTTTTCGGTTTTCGGTTTTCGGAGAATCGCAGGATTCCCTGTCACCGGTCACCTTCCAACCAAAAACTGCCTTTCTGAAAACTGAAAACCGAAAACTGAAAACCTATTGCGCCAGCACGTCCCGTGTCTGTCTCGCCACAACCAGTTCTTCGTTCGTTGGCACTGTCCAGACCTGAACTTTGCTGCTGTCTTTGCTCAGGCAGGCTTCGCCCTTCATGCCTGAGTTTTTCGTTGAGCACAGTTCGACTCCGGCCCACTCCATGTCCTTACAGACGTTCGCTCGGATCCGATCGCTGTTCTCACCGATCCCGCCGGTGAAGACGATCACATCCGCGCCGCCCAGCAGAGCCATGTACGATCCGACGTAGGACCGGATCGAGGCTTCGAACAGCTTCAGAGCTTTCTCGGCACGGTCATGTCCTTTTGCAGACGCTTCTTCCAGGTCGCGGCAGTCACCGCTGAGTCCGCTGATGCCCAGCAGACCACCTTTTGAAGACATCTCAGTCAGAACCTGTTCGAACGTCAGCCCGGTTCGCTTCATGATCACAGGAATCGCGTAGGCATCGAAATCGCCGACTCGATTATTGTTCGGCAGGCCTCCCTGAGGACTCATGCCCATCGACGCGGCAAAGCTTTCGCCGTTCCGAATCGCACAGATCGACGCACTGCCACCGAGATGACAGCTGATGACTTTCAGAAAAGGGGTCTGACCGTTTTGCGTTTTAGGGTCTGACCCCTTTTCGGAAACGGATAGAATTTCCGCAATGCGGCCCGCGATGAAGCGATGGCTGGCCCCGTGAAATCCCCAGCGGCGAATTTCAAAGTCCGTGTACCATTCGTAAGGAACCGCGTAGGCTCGATGTTCGAATGGAATGGTTTCGTGAAAGCCGGTTTCCAGAGCGGCCACGAGAGGAATCTGCGGAAATGCCTGCTGCAGCTGACGCATCGCCCGTACATAGGGCGGATTGTGAGCTGGAGCGATATCTGAAAGAGATTCCATCTTCTGCAGCAGCTTCTCATCGACGATTCGTACACCGCTGAGATCACCTGCAAAGACTGCCTTGAATCCAATTCCGCCGACTTCATCCACCGACTTCAGGCAACCGTGCTGAGCGTCCGTCAGCTGCTCAAGACAGATCCCGACAGCCGCCGCATGATTGGGCACCGACTGCTGCGTCTCTGCTTTATAGCTGCCGATCTGCACCGAACAGGCACTCAGCGCATCCGGCTGACCGATGCGATCGATCCCGCCCTTGGCAAGCTGCGCTTCCGTGGACAGATCGAACAATCGGTATTTGAAACTTGTGGAACCGAGATTGGCGACAAGAACTTTCATTCGACGTTTACCCAAAGGAGCCATCACTCTGATCTTTGTGGATCTGCCGACCCAATGTTCTGCGCGGGTCTCCTGAACCCGCAGTGCCTTCGACGTTCTGCGCGGGTCTCCTGACCCCGCAGTGCCTTCGACCGCAGGTCTCAATGCCTCACTGAAGACCGCAGGTCAACAACAATGGCTCGGTTAGTGGGCCGGCCACAACACGAGTGGCATGGTCAGGAGACCAGACACAACTCGCATTTGAGATCTCAAATTTGCAATTTGAAATGCGGAGCAGGTCCTACAGGATGGATTCGAGCAGTGACGGTTCTGGTCGTGGGATCAGGTGAGCACACACCAGCTCGCCGCTTTGAGAAGCAGCCGCAGCACCGGCGTCAATCGCAGCGCGAACTGAACCAACATCGCCCTTGATGATGGTGGTGATGTAGGCAGCACCGATATTCAGCTGCTTGACAAGCGTTACGTTGGCGGCTTTCAGCATGGCGTCAGACGCCTGCACGGCAGACACCAGACCTTTGGTTTCGATCATTCCAAGAGCTTCGTTCATTGGTCTTTGTTCCGAAAAGAGTTCAAGTTGAATCGGGATCATGAGGGCACGTAATTTCAAATTTCAAAACTCAAATTTGAAATGCGAGCAGGCCCGTCTATTTCTTTGCAGCAGCAGGAGTGGCGACTTTTGCCTTGGGCAGAATCGCTGTCAGCTCTTCATTCGGGCGAGGAATCACTTCCACGCTGATCACGGTGCCCAGCTTGGATGCTGCTGCAGCACCCGCGTCAACGGCCGCCTTAACAGCCGCAACGTCACCTACGACAAATGCTGTGACCAGACCACTGCCGATTTTGTCCCAGGAGACAAGCGTGACGTTGGCGGCTTTCAGCATTGAATCGATGGCTTCGACCATGCAGACGAAGCCTTTCGTTTCAATCATTCCCAATGCTTCTGTCGACTTTGCCATTTCAAATCCACTCCAGCCACGAACGCTTCACTCCTGAAGCGAGAGGCAAAAAAAAGAACGTCGTTCTCCGAACGACTTTTTGGTTTTCAGTGTTCGGTTTTCGGTGTTCAGAAATCCCAGACGCAGTGGTCCGAAAACTGAAAACCGCAAACCGAAAACCCTTAATGCGAACACTTACACTTTTCTGGCTTCACCAGATCCACCTTCGTGGCTTTTTCGAGATTGCACGCGTTGCCTTCGTCCGTATCCAGATGAACTTCCAGTTTGATGCCTTTGCCGGCTCGAACTGCCAGATCTTCAAGAACTGTCGTGCAACCAGGCGATTCAATTCGCAGATGGACATGATCGCCATCCTTCACGCCGTAATATTCAAGATCCGCAGGTCCCATGTGAACGTGACGCATGGCGCGAATCACGCCCTGCTTCAGCTCAACCACACCCTGAGGCCCGACGAGCACACAGCCGGGAGTCCCCTTGACGTCACCACTGATTCGCACGGGCAGATCGATGCCCAGAGAAATCCCGTCAGTGAAGGCCAGTTCAATCTGTGAATCCGGACGACAGGGGCCAAGCACGCGAACGCTCGGCAACATCCGGCGGCGAGGACCAACAACGGCCACGGTTTCTTTGGCGGCGTAGTAACCGTCCTGATAAAGATCCTTTTCCGGCGTTAGCTTCGAGCCTGCACCGAACAGGATTTCCACATGCTCCTGCGTCAGATGTACGTGGCGAGCTGAGATATTCACCAACAGCGGATTTCGCTTCACCGTGGGCCCGGCGACAACTGGTGCCGCCGCGGCTTCAGCTGCGGGACCACGCAGAACAGGAATCCCGCCAGCGGCAGAAGCTTCCGCAGCTGCCCCACCGGACCGTGAGCCCAGATGGCGTGTCAGAATTTCACGAACAACTTGTTCAACATCTGAAGAATTCAAAGTCGCTGTCGCCATTTTCTAAATCCGATGTCTTTGCGGATGAGCTCTGGTGGCCCGTTCCAGAAAAAATCAATGTCCGGAGAACTGTTTAAGCTCGAGCCATATGGGCTCTTCCCACGACTTCCGTTCTGAGACCTGCTGACTCCATTACCTGTCGCCATTCATCGGACATTCCATCGTCCGTCACGATTTCATGCACATCGCTCAATGAGCAAAGGTGCGACAACGCTCGCTGACCGAATTTGCTGCTGTCCGCAACAAGAGTCACTCGATCGGCCGCACGAATCATCTGTCGTTCGGTTTCCACCAGAAGAGCATTGCTGTTGAATAACCCTTCCTGCGTAATGCCACCCGTGCTCATAACCAGTCGAGTCGCATGCATCTTCTTCAAAGCTTCAACTGACTGCTCCCCCAGCGCGACGCCGGTCTTGGGATAGACATAGCCGCCGATAAAAATGAGTTCGATCTCCGGACGGTTCATCAATAAATAAGCGATCGGCAAAGAGTTGGTCAGTACCTGCAATGATTTTCCCGTCAGGTGTCGAGCCACCTCTAACGTCGTGGTCCCCCCATCCAGCAGAATCGTCTCACCCGCTGCAATCAGCTCAGCAGTTCGGCGAGCAATCTGTTGTTTTTCCATAGATGCCCGACTACGGCGTGAATCGAAATCGGATTGAGAATCCCCCAAAAAGGAGGCCCCGCCCCGAGTCCGCTGAATCAAGCCTGCGGCATCCAGAAATTCCAGATCCCGCCGAATCGTGGATTCACTCGCGGCAACTTCCGTCAGAAGACGCTGTAGCGACACGAACCCCGACTCTTCGGTGATTTGGAGGATCTTGGAGCGTCTTTCATCCACAATCATCGAGTTTCCGCCAATTTAAATCGCTTTAATTACAGTATATGGCTGTGAATGGTGGTATCTGCAAGAACTTCGGTCACTAAATTGAAAGAAAATGAAAGATTTCTTCCTTCCCTCTTTATCCTTACTCATCCTTTCTGTGTGGGACATTTTACCCATTTATCTTGAATATGCCCAAAAAACGCAGGGAAGTTGAGCAATTTCAAGAAAGAAACCCGAACGTCCAGTGCTGCATTCGCGGCAATCGGTTACCGCTCGGTAAGTTCGCGTCGAAGTGATTGGAAGTGACATCTTTCGCTCATGCGACGACAGCTTATGCATGTTGGGATGAATTTCTTGGCACAGCAGCCTGTTTGTCCCGTGCTGGTTCACTGTCTAACATCAGCAGTTCGGATGGCTCGAGTGGATAAAATCGAAGGTAGAGGCTATATATTCCCCTGTTTAAGCCACCTGCACGATTCAGGCGGCGTGGCTCCCAGGACCGGTCATCAGGAATTGGGCGGGCGTTCGCTCGCAGGCGCTCGATTTTACAAAGTAGGCGTCACTCTCCGAGTGACGAAGGCCGCAAAAAGCGGCCGTTGGCATTCATCACTCGGAGAGTGATGGCTACTATAATCGCAAAGTGACTGCCATTTGGATTTCGCTCGGAGGACGTTGCCTCCTATTTCAGAGGGATACGAAGACCCCACCCACGCAAGCGTCTGTTTCTCGGGTTATGGCGAACGTAGGTTTTCGGTTTTTCGACTTTCGGGTGGACACTGAACGCATGTTCTGATTGTCTTTGACTCTGCCTCATTGGCAAACTAAGATGCGAGAGATGAGGGCCGTCACGGTGGCGACCTGTTGCTCGTTTGGAGAGCGGAAAATTCAGGCAAGTCATGACGCAACACAACGTCACGGACCCGGATGAACTGACGACATTGGCAGCCTATGTGCCGCTGTCGGAGCGGCCGCTTGTTGCTGAAGACGAAAAGACCGTCATCACTGTTCCTGAGCATTCACGAACGGAATTTCGCAGTGAGCTGACGTCGGTGGGCGATGCCTATCGCCAGCGGCTGTTCCCGGCGAGTGGAAATTCAGGGGGCGATGAGGCTGGTATTCGGCTGGCTCATTTTGAGATCACGTCCCGGCTGGGTGCAGGCGGAATGGGTGCTGTTTTCAAGGCGATCGATCTTGAACTGGCTCGGGATGTTGCACTCAAGATTCTTCATCCATCGTCCTCGCAGGACTCATCCCTGATCGCTCGGTTTCGCAACGAAGCCCGCGCTTGTGCTCAACTGAATCATGACAACATTGCACGCGTTTTCTACGCGGGCAGCCAGGACGGGCTGTATTTCATTGCGTACGAATTTGCGAGTGGTCAGACCATTCGAGACGTGATCGTTGATCGCGGGCGAATCAGCGCGGAGGACACAGTCAACTACGCCATTCAGGTAACGCTGGCTCTGAATCATATCGCTGCGGCTGGCATTGTTCATCGCGACATTAAGCCATCGAACATTATGCTGACAAACTCCGGTCGCGTGAAAGTGGTCGACCTGGGGCTGGCACGACGAGACACCACCGATTCCATTGGAGACATTACCGTTGCCGGCACGACGCTCGGCACATTTGACTACATCTCTCCCGAACAGGCTCGGGATCCTCGCAATGCCGACGTGCGCAGCGACATCTATTCGCTTGGCTGCACGATGTATCACATGCTCACCGGCCAGCCACCGTATCCGGAAGGCACGGCGCTCCAGAAGCTGCTCGATCATCAGGGGAAGTCGCCACCGGACCCATGTCTGCTCAATCCAGGGGTCCCCGCTGAGCTTGCTGCCATCATGCGAAAAATGATGAGCAACAATCCTGACCATCGATACAACGTTCCCGGCTTGCTTTTGAATGATCTGATTCAGATGGCGTCGCTGCTTGGCCTTCGCAGTATTCCGGCCGAGGGCATAGTCTGGCGAAAACTGAATCCGGCGTCTCATCGAGCTTCGCTGGGTGCCGTGTGGATGTTTGTGTCGGTCGTCGTGATCTGTCTGACCGCCATTTTTCTGCAGCAGTCCTCCCGCGGGTCCCGGCGTTCAGAAGATGTGTCTGCAGCCCCCTATTCTGAGTGGAGAGAAATCATCAACCCGGATGAATTTGCAGCGAACGCAGGCAACAAGGATGGCCCCGAGCCGGCCTCAAGCGGCTCAGGTTCAGGAGCCGACTCGGCAGCGTCTGTTGGGGGAAAATCGGGAAGTGCAAAGGCCGACGATTTGAATCGGCTCGCTGCACAGGGAAACGGAGGAGCCAACGGCGGTGGAACTTCAGCTTCGACCGTGACTATTCAGAGGCCCCTGCCCCTTCTTCCAAACGCCGGTCCGATCAATCCGTCGTTTTTGGATGCGATCCTCGCTCGCCCTGCCGCGACCAGCCCGGCGCTGGTGTCTGTTGCAGATCAGGTCGATCCTTTTATTCTGCAGTCTTTTGATGGCAGCCTGAAATCCTTCCGGACACTGAAGGCTGCGGTTGCCGACGCGCGTTCCGGCGATGTTGTGCTGTTGCGTTACAACGGATTTCCCAACGATCTGCCAGCTCAGCCGCCCGTGCGAATTGTGGGCATGAATCTGATCATTCGTGCGGCGGACGGTTTTCGCCCTACGCTCGAATTTGATGGCGTCTCCGAAGGAGCGGTTTCCCCTGGGCAGATGTTTAGCCTGCGCAGTCAGGGGTCGCTGACGATGCGGGACATCGACCTTCGTCTGATTGTTCGCGATGATCTGACAGCGGACCGCTGGAGTCTGTTTCATTGTGAAGGGCCGAACCGCGTTTCTCTGGAAAACGTATCGATTGAATGTCGAAATCCGGATTCACAGCCAGCCGCAATTTTTGACATGACAGATGAGTCTTCAGGCCCGGTGGATAATTCTTCGCGTCCGGAATCGGATTTCTCTTTGACGCGTGTCATCTGCCGCGCGGATGCGGACGCCTTTCGTATCGCCTGTCAGCCGCGCGGACGGATTCTTCTGAAGGACTGCGGCTTTGCATTGAATGGAACTTTGCTGCAGCTGCGTGGCGATTCTTCGATGCAGCCCACGCGTGGGGCGCTGGAAGTGTTTTTCGATCATGTGACCTGCATTCATACCGCGCCGATGATTCATATGAACGATGGCGATGAACGCAAAGGCGGCACTCAGAGAACGCTGCCTCGCGTTTCGATTGGCAGTGAAGCATCCGTGTTCGCCGGCGTAGGTCCCGATTCCAAACTGCTGGCTTCTGAAGGCAACTCGTATCTCGAGGACATCGAGTCGATTGTCAGCTGGAACGGTTTTACAAATCTTTACGATGGCCACAGCGTCTTCTGGGACATTGAGACATCGGCACTTGACTACTCCAGCCGACGGCTCGATTTTGCTCAATGGAATCAGCTGTGGCAGAACCGAGCCGACAGTGAAGACACGAACTCGGCTTTGATGCCACCACTGGCCTGGCAGAATCCAATCTGGCGTGAGACGGGCAGTAGAATTCCGCTATCGGTGATGACGCCGTCCGCTTTTGAGCTGGATGCAGCCTTGTTTAACTCCGGCCCATTAAGCCTTCCCAAAGCCCGCGACGGCCTTGTGCCTGGCGTCAACGCACAGGGACTGCCTCCGTTTCCAAAGGTCACTGCAACCACCAGCGTGGCCATCCCAACTCCACCAGTCGCTCCGCCAGCGATTGGCGATTCGAAGCTCAATGAGAGCTCAGGCAGAACCAACTCTTCTGTTCCGTCGAATGTCGCTGATCAGTAAACGCTGATTAAGGAGCGAACAGCACAGCCGGACTGCGTGTTGCGGCGAATTGTGTTGAGGCGATGCAGAGATCGGGGATAGCGAACGACTGTTCATGTTGTCGGCAACCGCTCAGATTGCGGCCCTGTTCGGGTCTCGCGTGTTCGCGTGTTTCTTTCGCGTTGCGGTTGTTCGGAGCCGCGGAATAAAGTTAAGCTCCTTCAAGAACGCGGGCGGGAAAATCCAGCCGACGACAGCCTCTGTGTTGGATAAGGGCTGTCACGAAGCGGATCGACCCGACGAGCAGATCACCACAGAGACCATCAACTCGACCGCCGTCGAGTTCTTACGAAGGATACGTAATGAGTTCAGCAACTGCCGCTAATGAACCCTCAGAAGAAGGTCCAACAGTTTTTGGGCATCCGACGGGGCTTTTTAATCTGTTCTTTGCTGAAATGTGGGAGCGATTCTCTTATTACGGCATGCGGGCTCTGTTGATCTTTTACATGATGAAGGGCTTTCTGAAGTACAACGACGCCAGAGCCTACACGGTCTACGGTGCTTATACGGCACTTGTGTACATGACGCCGTTTATTGGCGGCATGCTGGCTGACCGACTGTTGGGTCAACGCGTCGCTGTGATTATTGGCGGACTGCTGATGGCTGGCGGCCACCTGATCATGGGTGTTGAGCACCAACTGGCATTTTATGTGGCGCTGTCGCTGCTCATCGTCGGCAACGGTTTCTTCAAGCCCAATATTTCGACCATTGTGGGGACTCTTTACCCAGCGGGCAGTCATCGTCGCGACGGTGGATTCACCATCTTCTACATGGGCGTCAATCTGGGCGCGGCCATGAGCCCTCTTCTGTGCGGTTATATCGGCGAAACTTACGGCTGGCATTATGGATTTGGATTGGCCACGCTGGGGATGATTGTGGGGCTTGCCGTCTTCGTGATGCCGAATGTGGTCACGCAGGGTTTAATTGCCGTGGGTACAGGCGCCGCCGTGCTGGCACTGCTGTTTTTTCGTGCCAACAATCTGGCCGCTATTCTGCTGAACATCTTTGTGGCCATCTGTCTGACCAGCGCTGCCGGGATTTCTATTCTCGCCCTTAGCCGCGGAGGTCTGCCGGCAAAGGCGGGCGCACATCCCTCTGGAAAAGTATCGCTGGGTGCTGTGGGGATGGTGCTGCTTGGTATTGCGATTGTGATCCCGATTATCACACTGTTTGTGTCGGGATTTTCGATCGTCACGAAGGATGGCAGCCCGGTACAGATTATCAGCGAAGCCAGCATTGCGAAGTTCAAAGAAGGTGGCGGACCACTGATTCAGATCGCTGGTGTCTTCATGGAAGAAGTCAGCAAGCCGGCCGGTTTGCTGCTGACAGTGACGGGAATTCTGGCCTTTGGGTATCTGATTCTAAGCACGCTCCGCCTTGAGAAAATCGCAAAGCAGCGCATGTTTGTGGTGTTGACGCTTACGTTTTTCTCCATGCTGTTCTGGGCATTTTTCGAACAGGCCGGCAGCAGTCTGAATAACTTTGCGGACCGAAACGTCGATCGCGTTTCCGAATCGAAACTGGTTACCGAAGACCAGGTTGGCACGGTGATCAAAATCCAGCCGACTCAGGAGCAGCTGGGTTATCAAAATGGCGATAAAATGTTTACGCTCGATCAGTTGGACGCACTGCGAGCTACCGAAGAAAACAAGAAGAAAACGGATTTTGAAATCGACTGGACCGTGACCAAAGAAAACGTTGGCATGGGCATTGCGACTCGCGAAGAAGAACTGGCCGCGAGTATGTTTCAGGCCATCAACGCGGTGTGCATTCTGATTTTTGGATTGATCTTCACGGCCCTGTGGACATTCCTCGGTGCCCGTGGCGTAGAGCCTTCGACGCCCGTGAAATTCTCTCTGGGCCTGCTGCAGCTGGGACTTGGCTTTGCCGTCTTTTGGTACGGTGCCATTAACGCAGACCAACGCGGCATTGTCGCCGTTTCATGGCTGGTGCTTGGCTATGTGCTCCACACGACGGGCGAACTATGTCTGTCGCCTGTTGGTCTTTCGATGATCACAAAGCTGTCTCCAAAGGTGCTCGTGTCGACAGTCATGGGTGCATGGTTCCTCGCGACAGCCTTCTCGCAATATCTCGCTGCAATCATTTCTCAATTCACCGGCGTGTCTCACGGTGGCGGTGATGCGAATATGATTCCAATTCCACTGGAAACTGTGAACGTCTACGGCGATGTCTTCAAGCAGATTGCCATCGCGGCCATAATCTGCAGCGGTGTCTGTTTTGCCCTGTCTCCACTGCTGAAAAAATGGATGCACGCGGACAAGCCGGAAGATGATAACACCGCCGTTGCCGGCCACTAGGAAATTCCTCCCGCTCCTGAGCTCGTCTCTGGGGTGCCTATCGCCTTTGCGATACTGCGGCTTGTGAAACCGCGACGCATTGTGCAAAGGCGGTGTGAACCCCCGAGGTGAACTTGGGGGCGGGCCGCGATTTGGGGGCGAGTGTTTGTTCGGGGTGGCGGGCAACGCCCTTAAGAATTTGATAGCGTCATAACCAGAGAATAATCCCCTGATCCGGCCTATCGTCCACCTTCTCCCCCTTCCAGGGGGAGAAGCGACTTCGACAAAGCCGCTGAAAAAATGATAATAAATCCTTAACGGCGTTGGGTGGCGGGAGTTGACGGAAATCCATGCAGATCATTCCGGTGATCGATATTCGAAACGGAGCCGCCGTGCGAGCTGTGGCGGGCGAACGGGCGCTTTATCGGCCCATCAGCAGTTGTCTGACTTCCAGCGCCGAGCCCGCGGAAGTACTGAAGGCTCTGCAGCAGGAATTCGGTTTCAATTCTTGCTACGTGGCTGATCTGGATGGAATTGAACGCGGTCAGATCAATCGCTGTACCATCGCAGAAATGGCTCGTACTGGCGTACGACTTATTGTGGATGCCGGAGTGCCAAGTCCAGATGCGGCACTGCAACTTCTGGAGATCGGAGTCGCTCAGGTCATCACATCCTCTGAGTCCCTGAGGTGGCTGCCTGTTGTTCGTGATTTCATTGCAGCCTGCGGCGATGAAAATATTATCTTCAGCGTGGATCTTAAGCATGGCCGATTGCTGGCTGCTGATCCTATGTGGCTGGATCAATCTCCCGAAGCAATTCTTCCCTTCGTCAGGGAAGCAGGCGTCCAGCAGATTCTCGTTCTGGATCTCGCGGCTGTCGGAACAGGGGCCGGAATTCCCACGCTTTCTCTCTGCGGAAAAATACGAGCGGAGTGGCCTGAGGTAAGTCTGATCTCAGGCGGCGGAGTTCACTCATCCGCCTGTCTGCTGGCTGCCGAGGAGGCGGGGCTGGACGGTCTTCTGATTTCCTCCGCCCTGCACGATGGACGAATTCAAAAGCATCATTTGCCGCCGCACACTCGTCGCACAATTGGCGATTGATTAACATCGCAGGCATGGAATTACTCACATTCGCCGAACGAGTCCTCTATTCGGATTCACTGGAACGCAAAGTCAAACGGATTGATGAATCGCTCACGGACAAAACTCCGGGGCCATCCATTCGCGTGCCCATTCCCACGCGCCCGACCAACCTGCAGTTTGCGGCTCGCCGCACGGCTCCGCCAATGCCCAAAGCCGAATCTCTGAAGGACCCGAAAAAGCGGGCGGTGGCTCACCATGTGATGGCCAACCACGAACTTCAGGCCCTTGAAGTGATGGCCATGGTCTTGCTGGCGTTTCCGGAAGCCCCGAGTGAATTTCGCATGGGGATGGCCAAAATCATGCTGGATGAGCAGCGACATACTCGCATGCATGCTCAGCGTTGCGACGAGCTGGGGCTGATATTCGGCGATCTGCCCGTGAATGGATGGATCTGGAATAAGGCGACTGAGTACCAGTCACCGCTGGAATATGTGGCCGGGCTGCCACTCGTGTTTGAAGGTGCCAATCTGGATCACACGGTGGAGTTTGAACGTTACTTCGTCGCGGCCGGTGATCGTCGCAGTGCGGCAATTATGCGAGCCATCCATAAGGATGAAATTCATCATGTGGAATTCGGACTTCACTGGTTAAGGCAATTCAAGCGGCCGGATCAGTCGGACTGGGAGGCCTGGACGTCTGCCCTTCACTGGCCGATCCGCCCGTCGAAAGCTCGCGGCGAACTGTTTCAACGCGAGGCCCGCCTTCAGGCCGGACTGACCGAAGAGTTTCTGGATCAGCTGGAATCGTTTCAGGAGTAGCCGCGATCAGATTGAGTCCGGTGGTTTTGGGTTGGGTGGATCGGCGGGTGGTTCCGCCTGAGCCGACTGGCGTTTCCAGGTGCCATCCAACAACTGTTGAATAGCGACCTGCATGGATTCGCCGCCGCCCTGTTGATAGCCGACATGGACATCTTCAATTACGTTGCCTTTGCCCAGGATGACAGTGTGCGGAATTCCTGTAACCTTGAAGGATGTTCCTATGGCACCGTCACGATCCAGTGCAACAATCGGCGAAAGATCGCGTTCCGCAAGAAAGCTGCGGATCTGGTCGGAGGATTCCTGCTGATTGACGGCGACAAAAATCACCTGTGTGGAATCGAACTGTGAAGTGGCTGCGATATAATCCGGAAGAGCAGCGACGCATGGGCCGCACCAGGTCGCCCAGAAATCCAGCACAATGATTTTGTCGGCGTGATCCTTGAGCCGAAATTTGGTGCCATCCAGAAGTGGCAGCTCAAAATCATCGGCGACTGTTCCGATCATTTCAGCGCCGGCGGAACTGCCGCCGGCATCAGCTGGAATGTCCCAGTCAGGGTCCTGAGTATTCTTCGCAATCCAGTTTTCGTAGGCCGTGGAATGAGTTTGTCCATTCGCATTGCCGACGAACAGTTCTCGAATGGTGGCCGCAGGAAACGAGCAATCGCCCAGCAGATTCGAATGCCCGTGAATATGGCCGTCGACGCGTCGAGCCGGGGTCATTGTAATTCTGAATCCGTCGGCCAGATGAGCCTGCATGGAGGAGTCTGCTTCTTCTCCCATCACGAAACCATTTTCTGAGTCCGTCGAGTTTGAATCGCCCGCTTCGCTGTCAGGTTCAGCCGTTGCCGGAGAAGCGATGGCAGGGGCTTCCGCGTCGGGCTCCGGTTGGTCGGTCTTCTCGAAGCCAATCGCCGACAGCAGTTCGCCCACAACATCAGCTGGAGGCGCTGATTCATTAACTGGCATCTCTTCGGCCGGATTCGCCTGGGCTGCAGCGTCAGCCGGTTTGGCCTTCGGTGGCTTTTTGCCGGAATCTTTTGCCGCCGGGTCAAGCCATACAATCGCCGCGATACGACTGCGGGAGATTCGCAATGTTTCCAGACGCGACTCAAACTGCACATCATTGTCGTTTAAGGCCACCATGCGGCCTCGCAGAAGGTCGCCGTTGGCGGCCACCAGAACGTGACTTGGCGGGTTGTCGCGGCGGAAGCGAGGAACCGTTAAAGCGACCTGCCGCGTTTCTTCTTCAATGAATTGCCGAATGGACGCGCCCGACAGATTATCAATTTCGAAAGCAGAAATTTCAATTCCGTCGCCACTGTTCTGCACCCAGCCGTTAATCACCACGTTGCCCATCATGGTCACATTGGCATTGAATGCCAAGCCTTTCGATCCGGCGCCTTCTGCATTCAGAGCAATCGTTTTCACCTGCTTGCCGTTTACAGAAACCAGCAGGTTGCCATCCTGGGCCACGATCTGCACGTCGGCTTCACCATCAGGAACACGAATGATGCTTTCCGGGCTCAGCCCACCGAAGCCACGAAAAGCCATCTGATTCTTATCCGGAGCAGGAGCGCGATCCAGCACCTGCATTGTGGCCTGCATCAGCGAGAAAGCGACATGCGTTGAAACTTCATCCGTGCGGCTTCCGCTGCCAAACAAGGATACCGTCAGATTGGAATAGGACTGCATCGGCCATCGGAGTCGGAAACGAACGGTGTCGCCCGTCAGAATATCTGGATGAGAAACGGACGCATTCCCTTTCAGAGTGATCACGGTCGTCGCATCCTCCGGCGGCGACAATTGCGTGGTCACGTGTGGCACTTCAGGAATATCCCTGGACTTCTTTTGAGCGGGAGAGCGGGGAACTTTTTTGGCAACGACGCCTTTCCAGCCGGGGGCTCCAAATCCCTTTTGATGAATGCGACCAATCGCGGAAAGTTCGACGGCTCTGACGTCAGACCGGGTAAAAGATCTGACGCTGCTGAATGGCATGGAAAGGTGGACTGCGTCTTCGGTACACGATTCAATGCGACACGGCAGGACGTCATTGTTCTTCAAATAGATCACATCTACAAACTTGCCCAGGAGCTCCGGGGCATCCGAAAAATGCGTCATTCCTGGCCCGCGTACGAAACGAGCCTCACCGCCATTTTTCAACGTTGAGGCATTGATCCCGCCAAGCGGCTTCCATTGAATCGGCGCATCTCCTTCACCGTCGACAACCAGACTGCCCTGCAGTGAACCGGCCGCATGGAACAGTTGGTCCGAGGGTGTGGACTTCTCCGCGGCCGCCGGAGTCAGGCCCAGTCGAAGAGCGTTCGACAGGTTGCATTTCAGAGGCGAATCGGAATATTCCGTCCTGATCACCGCATGCTCCTCGGCAATGGAAACGACTGATCCTGAAACCACGCCACCATCCTGCCAAAGCAACTGCGCGGCACCTCGTGAATGAACAGGTCCGGTGTTGTCTCCGGGAAGAACGGCCGACCTGATGTCAGCGAGCGACAGATCCAGCGACTGGCCATCTTTCTGGACCGTGACGACACCCGTTTCCGATTTGAAGGACTGCATGACTCCGAAATGTTTTGTCCCGTCCTTCAGCTGGATACGCGTTTTATTCTTATCCACAAACTGAGGTTCGATGCCATCCCAATGACTGATCTGAAGTCGTCGAAGGCTCAGATCCCACTCACCATTTCGAAGTGTAATTCCCTGCGCGGCTCCGCGAAGTCCGCTGATGGGGACTTCGCCCAGCTTTCGCCCGTCCGGTGCGTACACCAGCATTTTCTTAACTGAGTAATCCACAAACAGGTACAGATGAAGTGTGTGAGCCTTGTTGGAAATCTGCTGCAGAGTTGCGAACGTCGTTCCATTTGCTGCGACGAGAACGTCAATCCAGGATTCCAGACGCAGACCTGACTTTGCGTCGCGACCTACAGCCATCACAAATGATAGTGTCTTTTTGGAAGACAGTTCGATTTCAATCTCGAACTTCTCTGGTAATTGCAGCGGCAGAAATAATGCCGCGTCGGGGCGAGTTGTGGTCAGCGTTCCATCAGGCTGCTCTTTCCAGGCAGAAGATTTATCCGCGTTTGGATTGCCTGCTGCCATGTCACCGCGTAGCCGTCTGATACCCAGAGGTGCAATGGGCTGGACCTGTCCGTCCTGCGAATTCGCTCTGCGAAAAGCGGGCTGCCAGCCATCAAGTCCACGCGGTCCGGAGTAGAGAAGACCGGCCGAACTTTTTGCTTGCTGCAGGCTGAGAATTTGATCGCGTGCCAGCTCAAACTTGCCAAGTCGTGAACCTTCGAAGCTTAGTTTTTTGTCACTAATACCGGTTAAGTTGCCAAACAACATATCGCCGTTCTTCATCAGGATTCGAAATCCCTGATCGTCCTGGGTGGATGTTTTCGATTTCGGAAAACCAACCGAAGCCAATGTCGACAACTGAATCTTCAACGGGTCAGTGAACAGCGTGGATTGCCATGTCAGCACGTTTTCATCGGCGCCAATCAATGTCCCGCTCAGAGTGTCCCCGTTGCGCCACGTGAGGACGGACTCCTCAGCCGCAAGAGGCAAACTGATGATGATCAAAACAAGAATGGCAAAGAGTCTTTTTCTCATAAATTCACGTCATCACTTGATTCGATCAGGACTTGCTGAGGCTGTATTTTTTGCCGCCGTCTGAAGAAGTCGTTATCGTTCGTAGATCGGAAGAAATCGATAATTCAACCCCATCGCCAGCAACGACATTCCGGTCCCATACGCCGGCCCATGCTGACTTGGAAAGCTGCCATCGTCGCTCTGAAGATCCTTCAGCTGGCGAGCTGTCTTGAGGTTCCACTTGTTCCAGGCCTCAAAATCGCCCTGGAACAATGCCTGAGCTGTGTAATACCGGAAGTACTCGGGATAGCTGTATTCTTCATGTTCCAGATTGACGGTAATCGCACCCAGAACGCCCTTGTACTCTTTCCAGTCCTTGCGTTTGCCAATGGAATACACCAGCGCGGCGATGGCCTTCAAATTGGCAGATCCACCGCCACCGATTCCTGAATAGCCCACTTCGCCGCGATTTGTGGTCATTGTTTTAAAATACTCAAGCGCCTGATCAATCGATTCATCAGGAACCTTGATGCCTGCATTCCGCGCGGCAAGAAGACCCATCAGAACAGCACCAGAAACCGACGTGTCCGCGTCTGTGGCTTCCGGCCCGTATCGCCAGGCATGAAACTGATTATTCTTCTGCGAAGTCACGGCAGCTCGGACAGCAAGCTCCAGCGATTCGCCAACACTGCGACGTTCGTCTGCCGCGGTCGCTGCGTCCCAGAGCGAATCTTCATCCAGCACCCCATACACCTCAGACATCCCGAGCATCGCAAAGCCGTGATGGTACATGCTGCTGTGACCCATATTGCCACCATAAAAACCGGTGGCTGCGGTCTGCCCTTTGATCATGCTGCGAACAGCTCGTCGAATGTTCTCTGCATACTGTCCGAAATTCGGATCTTCACCACTGGCCACAAAGGCCATGATGCACATTCCGGTGATTCCCGGACCGCTGTCTCCACCCGGCCACGTCCCGTCTGCGGACTGATTCGCGGACAACCACTGCAGACCTCGCTCATAGATCTGTTCCACATCGCGCGGCACATCCGTACCAAAGCGAACCTGAGCGTCCTGTGCGAAACACGCAGACGCGGAAAGGCTGACACTCAACAGCACGCTGGCAATAGTCTTCTGCACCGACGGACTCCGTTATGTACTACAACCTCGAAGCGAACAACGCCGATCGCTACTTTCTGTTCTCCAGGGCATTGAAGAAGGCGTCGATGCCGTCACGGAACTCAGCCGGAGTCTGGTCGTTCGTGGTCCCGGTGGCCTGACGAACTTCACGCGCCTCGATCTGAGCATGCGGGTCTGACCCCGGACCGTACAGTTCCAGAGCCACTTCGTCCGTGTTGCCCTCGCCACCACCGCCCGGACTGGAACCTCCTCCGCCACCACCGCTCTTGGGGTTTGCGCGCTTCGCCTGTAGGAGCAACTCAATCACTTCGGTTTCCGCAGCAATGGCTTCGCGACCGGTGTCAGGCCGTCCCAGAATTTTGGTCGCGTCGCTCGCTGCATCACCGGCTGCCGCCAGCAGCTGGATTTCCTTGCCAAACTTCTGCTCACCCAGCGGCAACGCTCGGATATCGGTCACCACATTCACTAATCGGTTGTAAAGCGTCCGCTGCGTCTCCGACTGAGCTTCCGCTTTGTCCTTATAATCGACAGCCTCCGTGTGGGCTCGAACCTGTTCCAGAGCGCGTGTCTCTTCTCTCAGATCCATTTCACCTTCCAGAATCCGCATCACTTCCAGCACGATGGATGGCGGCAGACTGTCTCCCTTGCAGCCCTTGCACTGACCGCATTTTGATGCCGAAACCAATTCCTCAGCCCAGCGGTCCAGCGTGTCGCCCCAGAATTCGGCCTTCGCAATTGCCTCTCCGCTCCGATTGCTGCGTACGCGGTCACTCAGATCGTTGAGTTTTCGAACGACTTCGTATTCTTCCATCTCTTTGAGGATGCGGAGAAATTTGTCCTCCTTCCGACGGTCGTAATACGCTTCCAGGTCGTCCTGAATCGTCCGGACCTTCTGACTCTGCCCCTGTTCGCGAGCAGCGATGACATCTGTCTGACCTTTTACAGTCGTATCGATATTCTTTTCGCTGACACCAAAACCGTCGAACAGCGTCCGGTTCAACGCTGACGCCACTTCAAGTTGTTCTCGTGACGCCGCTTTAAGGCGTTTCACGAATGTGCTGTTTTCAAGGTCATCCATAATCTTCTGCAGATCGTCACGCACCTTCTGGAACTCCGCCAGCAGGTCAGCCTGTTCCGTCACAGCCTCATCGACCTTTTCTTCGGCCGGCGTTCCGGACTGCTTCTTTGGATCCTGTGGGGGTCCGCCCTGCAGAACCGTAGAAGGCAGCCCGAATTTTCCTTTGCCCGACTTCGCCGCGGACTTCTCACCGGCTGTAGCTGGATTCTGCGGATTGAAACCGGACTCTGTGTCGGTCAGCTTTGGCACGGCCGGCTGTTCTGGACTCGGTTTCTTTGGATCACCAGGCTCACCCGTCTGATTGCCCTTGTTGTTTCCAGCCTGCGGCGATGACTTGGCGTTAGATGATGAGCTGGATGGTTTCTTTCCCGGAGCTTTCGCGCCCTGAGTCAGCATATCGGCGACCGAAGGCATTCGGTTCTCCCCGATTTTTCTGAGCTTCTGGAGAGCGCCGGCCCATGTTTCCAGATGGCCAACCATCATCTCTTTGTTTCGCAGCGCCTGCTTCAGCAGTTGATCGCCGTTGTCCGCGACAGATGTCAGCCGTTGCCCGTTTGCCCGTTCCGCCGTCGCCTGCTGTTCGATCTCACGGCGAGTCTCCGGAGCATTCAGCTGATCAGCATCCATCTGGCGAATCTCACGATTCTTGTCGTGCAGTCGCATCTCTTCTTCATAAACGTCATCCGCCAGACTCGCCCAGCGTCGCAGCTGTTCCATCATCCAGACCGCATGCTGTTCAGGGGTCATCACATGCAGAACATAAGCCGGAGAATACACTCGACCTCGCTCCGGCTTGTAGTCTTCAACGTAAGCTCGAACCTCCAGAGTTTGAGCGTTCACATTGTCAGTGGCCGCACAGAACGTCGCTTTGGAGACCAGCGATTTTTTCTCAGGTGCACCACCTTCAATCAGCTTGTCTCCCTTTTCCGGGCTCGGATTGTGGACCGGATGAGCGACACCCGACCATTCCAGTCCAACTCGCTGCAAACCGAAATCGTCTCGTGACTGCAGTTCGAATGTAATCACATCCGTGGTCAACACCACCTGCTGCGGATCCTCCTGGCGGAACGTGATTCCCGGTGCCCCGTCTTCAACGGCATTCACCTTCACCTTGAAGGAATCCTTTGATGTCAGCCCCAGTTCGTCGCGCCACTGAAAATCGAGCACATCAGATTCTGTGACCATCGTGACAGCGGAATGAATTTGATTTCCCTTAACCCTTGCAGGACTGCCTTTAATCGTTGCTTCCTTCAGCGGACGACTGATCTCCGCCACAAAGCCGGTCTCAGACCCCATCAACACCGATATCGATCCACCTCGCACATCGGCCTTGACCGGTTCTTTATATTGCAGATAGTCAGGCAGCCGAATCAGCGCAGACAGAGAACTCAATTCGGGACGATTGGCGACTTCAATGTGGACACCTTTGGTCAGATCGCCGACGCGAACATTCAGCGTGCCTGTTTCCGTCTGCGGAGGCAGTTTGAATTCATAAGCCTGATCCTGCCTGGCAGCTCGAACCACTGGCTGTCCTTCAAAACGTGCAGACGCGGAGGTCGGCGCCCATCGAGTGGACTCAGCCAGTTTTGCATCCAGAGCAAAGTCTTCTCCGTGTGGCACAACGACCTTATCCGGAAGACCGTCCACCTGCGCGAACGTGTATCGTTCGACATTCCGCCATGGCATCAGCCAGCGCGCCATTGCATTGAAACCAGCCGCTGGAACAACAGCCAGAGCCAGCAATGTGACGGCAGCCGGCACAGCACAGATCCTGGCCCACATCAGATGTCGAGGACGAGGAACGGCATTTGAAAAATCACGATCACGAACGACCGAATCCATTTGATCGATCGCCGCCTGTGCAAGGCGAGTGCTTGTTCCGAGATCCTTTTCGCTGTGAGCCAGTTCAACAACACCCAGCAACTGGTCACCCAGCGCCGGGAATTTGTGCTTCAGCAATCTTGCGACCTGCTCCATCGTGCGAGTTCCCCAGACCCAGCGATGGCACTTCATCGGAAACAGGATGCCGATTCCGATCGACCCCACAGCCAGCAATGCAGTTCGTGCCACAGCAGGCGTATCAATGAAGCGATCGATAACGAAGACGGCAAGGTAGGACAGGACGAGCCCAAACAGCCCGGCCAGAATTCCTTCCGCAATCTTGACGGTACGAACTCGATGCCGAAACTGTTCAAGCCGCACGCGAGTCGTGTCCGGCAGCCGCAGTCCGTGTGAACTCATGATCCATTGCTCCGATGGGACGCTACCGCATGGCGTCGAGTAAAAGCATCTGTGGCCAGCCGAGTCTGGGCGTTGGTAATTCCACTGAAGGAACCTTGGGGGCGAGAATGCCGACGAAAGTATATCCACGTCAACGTCCCTGCGGGAGGGGCAAAAGGGCGTTTGGATCTATAAATGAGCCCGGATAAATCCGTCTCAATCCGGAGCGAAAGTTGTTGATTACGAGGTGCCAGCAGGCGGCAACGTCGCGGCCGCGGGTATTTTTCGCCGTTTTTAAGACGCTCAACGCGGACTGGCGGCTCACCGGCCGTTGCGCCACCGTGCTGAAATTTTTGTGGGTACTGGGTCAAAGGAAATGTGTGGCGGAAGTTGACGGGCGTGAAAACAGGAAATCGCCGAGCAGAAACACCGAAGGTTCATCAGTCGACACTTTCATTAATTGCTGCCAGGATGAGGGCTTGGGAATGTGAATGATCCACAGAATTTCGAATTCGTAATCTGAAAGAAGTCATTTCGATGAAAACTAATCCCGTCAAAGCAGCGCTTGCTGCCGGGCAGCCACAGGTTGGAACGTGGTTGTCATTCGGGGATGTCTTTACTGCACGGCTGATGGCAAAGACCGGCTTCCCATGGCTAACCGTCGATCTGGAACATTCGCCAATTGACTGGCAGATGGCTTCGCTGATGTTTGCCGTCATTGCGGACGCAGGCTGCGTGCCTCTGGCTCGCGTGCCTCGTGGAGATCATGATCTGATCAAGCGAGTGCTGGACGGCGGAGCATGGGGCGTAGTCGTGCCGATGGTCAATACCGTCGAACAGGCGAAGATTGCTATTGCGGCAGCGAAGTATCCGCCTCAGGGAAATCGTTCGATTGGCGGCAGCATTCCGGCGCAGAATTTTCAAACACCCACGGGCGAATATTATCGTCGAGCCAACGATGAGATTCTGGTCATCCTGCAGACAGAATCTCCGGAAGGCGTGGACAACGCCGAAGCCATTTATAGTCTGCCTGGTGTCGACGCGATCTTTGTTGGTCCGAACGATTTGTTCTGGCAGATGAAGAAGCCCGATGGCACAGAGCCGACCGCCGCAGAGTTCGAAGCAATGCTGCAGCGTATTCTTGCGGCCGGAAAAAAGACCGGCACACCGGTTGGTATTCATTGCCAGAGTGTGGAAGAAATTCAGCAGCGGATTGGCGAAGGCTGGCAGTTCCTGGCGCTGCAAAGTGAACTTAAGATGATGGTGACGAGAGCTCAGGAACTGGTTCAGCAACTGGGTCTTGCAACGGCCGATGATCTTGTTCGGTATTAACTGGTCAGCTGGATTCCATCGGTTCAGCTGAACCTCATAGCGACGGCGGCGTTTGGTGCAGCAGTTGGTGGCGTGGCTGGTCTTTGTGCGCGAAGGGAAAAGATCCGTAACGGAACAATGGTCGCTCTCACCGCGATGCTGAGCGCGATGTCTGATCTATGGATGGCCTGGGTGTTCGATGCAACGGCGCGATTTTGGATCGCCGGTTCGGTGCTGCTCCTGCATCTCGCCTTACTGCCATCCACCTTTCGACAGATGACGACTAAGTTCGCAAGCCCTGCGGCTCGCGCACGTGTCGGGTTGGGATAGCGGGAAACGCACAACTTCAAAATTGACGCGTCGTCGTTGCCAACAAGCCATCAATGCCATAGCCGATGGTGTCAATGAAATCGGGACAAATCCTGCGTGTGACGCGAATGTGGTCCCTGCTACGGGTACGATTGCCCCCGCACGTCAGTAGGGAGCCGTGCGTCGAGGAAATCTTTTGACCGAAATCTTTTGACCCTGGTCACCGGTGACTAACCTCGTCTGTATTCTGCCCGCACAATGAGCGAATCCAACTCTCTAATTCGTCAGTGGCGACTTCTGCAGTTTCTTGCGGACGCACGTCATGGCTATCCGCAGGGCTTTGTGTTTCACCGAGGTAGCCTGTATCTGGTAGCCTGGTCCAGCCGCCGTGGCGAAATTCGAACTTACAAGATGGACCGAATTGAGGACGTGCATTCGACAAAACTTCCCGCAGCGATTCCGGAAAAGTTTGACCTTGCCGAATGGCTGGAACACAGCTTTGGAGTCTTCCGCAGTAACACCAGCCAACTGCAAACCATCCGCATCCACTTCACCCGCGAAGTACGGGAATCGAAAGCTGCCGACAAATGGCTCGTACAAGCGGAGCCGGGATTTCGCGATGGCGAGGCACCGGCGTTCGATGACCGTTGGCTGAGTTCTCATAAATCGAATGACTGTGGCCTTCGCGCAGGAGAACACATCCATTCCGTTCCAGGTGTCGAATCAAATCTCACCGTTTCATGGCACGGGAACAGTCACTTGCTGCGAAAGTTGTTGGCCTGCCTGCAGCAACAGATAGATCGGTTCTTCCAGATCAGCATCGGCATCCGTGCGACGATCATCCGGCAGTGGCAGAGACTCACCGCGCAGCAGATTCGTTTCCGCCATGTCTCGCAACGCCTCCGCCAGCCTTGTTCTCGCTTCGGTCAACGTCGAACCACATGCGACAGTACCCGGAAAGTCCAGAACTTCCCCCACGCAAACGTCTTCATCCCACTTGTAAACCGATTTATAGATCAACATAGACGGCTCCTTTCGCGGAACATCATAACAAAACAGCAGTCTCCAGTCTGCCAGAAAATCTGGCTCACGGACACTCAGGAAATCAAACGCCGGGTCAGGAGCTTCGGCCCGAATGCGAAGGTGCTCGGGCCGGAAGCATTTGTCGAAGAGATAGCCAACGATCTAAAACGGATGCTGTGGACATATAAAAACGAGGATTCTGACGCACAAGCAAAAGGTTCCCACAATGCAACTTGATCTCGAATTCCCCGTCTTTTCTAGTTCTGCGATTACCGTCGATCACGGATATCATCTCTACGCGGGTTTGTCGAAAGCACTTTCGACGGTTCATTCGGAAAACGGCATTGCCGTTCATCCGATTACCGGGCGGCAGATTGGTGATCGTATGTTGCAGCTGATGCCTTGGAGCAGCGTGCAGATCCGGACTCCTCAGGAACGCATCGGCGATCTGGTAGGACTGGCGGGCAAGACCGTCACCATTGGCGATCGTCAAGTTAGACTCGGTGTTCCTAAAGTGCAGGGACTCGAACCCGCCACCGCGCTTCGCAGTCGATTGGTGACCATCAAAGGGTTCATGGATGCCGAAAAATTCGCTGAGGCCGTTCGCCGTCAACTCGACGCCTTGGAGATCAGCGAACGAGTCATACTGACGATCGGAAAACGCCGCACCCTGAAAATCCGAGACAAAGAAGTTGTCGGCTTCGAAGTGATTATGGAAGGCCTGCTCGCCAGCGAATCCATCACCCTCCAGGAACACGGCCTCGGCGGCAGACGACACATGGGCTGCGGGTTTTTTGTGACGGTGAAGAATCCGGAGACGAAGGCGTGAGCGATCTCCTTGCGAAATCATTTCACGGCGAAACGCCGCCACATGAAGCCACGTTGCTTGGACATTTGCAGGCGGTCCATGCCGCGGCTCTGACCATCATTGATGCTTGCGGTGAGGCGATGCTGGCGACGTTTCGGCTGCCGACTAGCGATCTGACACGGTTTCGGCAGATCGTTGCAATTGCAGCTGCTATCCACGATGTCGGTAAAGCCAATTCACACTTTCAGGGAATGCTCAATGCTTCGGCAGATCGTAGTCGTTACAACTTCCGGCAGGCGCTGCGACACGAGTGGGTCTCCTTGCTCTGGCCACAACAGTCGATGGTTGCACAATGGATCAAGGAAGTTCTTCCGGATGAGGCTGATATTCTGATACTCGAATGTTGTGTCGCTGGTCATCATCCAGGTGCAAACGTCCCACGCCTCCGGCCGGTATCGACGGTGCGGGTTCGGAGATGGCCACATCGTTTCATGCTTCGCACGTTGTTCAGATCTCCGACTGGTTGAGAGAGGTGAGTGGTTCGATTGGTCAGCCGCTGGTCGCTGAGTGGACATTGAAATTTGATGAGTCATCGGCCAGCGATCCGATTGTTACGCTCGCTCGATGGCACATGCGAGCCTCGGGTCAGTTCCAAACTTTATCGCTCGTTGAACAACGATTCATCGCCGCAGCAAAGGCTTGCATGATTGCGGCTGATGTCGCTGGTTCAGCGCTGACCGAACACAAACAGATGCCGCAGCAACAGGCTGAGTGGATTCGGAGTACTTTGGCGACACTTCCGAAGGCTGCGGCCATCGAAGAATTGGTGACAGAACGGCTCGGTGGTTTCCCGGAACGCCCGTTTCAAACGAATGTGGCCGAGTCAAAACAACGAGTGACTCTGGTCACAGCAGGATGTGGCTGTGGCAAAACTGTTGCGGCGTGGCTATGGGCAGCTCGTCAGTGTCCGGGGCAAAGGCTGTTCTTTTCTTATCCGACTACCGGAACGGCAACGGTCGATTTCTCTTCGATTTTTCCCCTGAAGCTATTGTATTGCGAATCACCGACGACCCCGCTCCTCGCTTCCTGTATTGCTTCGACACAAACGACGGTGGACGCACCGTGAACGCAGATAGTCTGATTGCTCGAATCCAATCAAACGACATCTCGAAAGAGGAATTAATCGTGGGTGTGTCTGATACAAACAGTCCTCTAGCCGAATCGCTACGTCGCGCTGGCCTCCACGTCCGGGGCGTCAGGTCTGCAGTTGCTGCAGCCAGCGAACGGGTCGCCACAAAAGTTGCTTTGAGTACCTGATACGGAACTGCATTCCGTGCTGTTAGCTAAGAAAGCCTGCTTCAGGAGATTCAAGTGTTTGGAGTTTACGTAACAGTTCCTGTCGCCTGTTTCCGGCGCGGCATGGCCAGAGAGTGCCTGGAAACCGAATTGATTCCGCCCCCTTCAACGTGCTACGGTTTTCTGCTTTCGTTGGTTGGTGAAACAGACCGTCGACGTCATTTGGGCTGCCGAGTCACGTCGGGCATTTTCGGTGATCCCGAAGTGAGCGTTGTGTTGCGAACGGTCTGGCGGGTCAAGAAAACCCCGCTTGGCTCCGCGGGCAACACACGCCCCGACTATCAACAACTTCTGACGGATGTGCGACTGATTGTCTGGCTGGATTCGTCAGAAGAGTCTGATCAGGAGTCGACGCTGGAGAGCCGAGTACGGCATGCGCTCTGTCCCACTCAGCGAGGTTCGATCGAACGCTTCGGCGGGCTATCGCTGGGGGAGAGTACGCATCTTGTCGACGTCGTCTCTCCCGTTAAAAATTGCCTGGAGACGCTGGCCCGACAAGGTAGTTTTCGATGGTTTCAAACTAATGAAACTGGACGGATGACATTGCCGGTTTGGGTGGATCATGTGGGCTCGGCGGGCACGAATTATGTTACGGGCGATTTGGTGGCTGGGCTGGTCATTGAACCAGACGTGGATCGTCTTCCGAAGATTGAATCGAAAGGGGCGGTGCCGTGATGCTTTGGCCGTATTCACGGCCCTTGGTTTGGGGTGCATGGCGACCCCAGGTTGAAACCTGGGGCTACGCGCTGCCGCCGCATCCGCGGCGAATCGCAGAGGTTTTGGCTCGCGGAGCGAGCATGGTGTTGTGGTTTGGCTCGCAGAGCGAGCACGTTGTTGTGTTGTGTTTCGATGCGATGCGATGCGATGCGATTCGATTCGATGCGATGCGATGCGATGCGATTCGATTCGATTCGATTCGATTCGATTCGATTCGATTCGCTCGCGGAGCGAGCTCAGCGCGTAGCCCCAGGCTTCAGCCTGGGGATTTCTGATGATTTCTGGGGATTTCGGTTCATCCCAAACAATTCCGCCGTGGAACGGCGGGAGCAAACAAGGCCCATTATGAGCACATTCACAAAGCTGACCTATCACATCGTCTTCGCGACAAAACACCGAACGCCGCTGATCACCGATGACCTTCAGACTCGACTGTACAAATACATTGGCGGCATCATCCGGGCAAAGAAAGGCCACTCGATTGAGGTGGGCGGGGTCGCCGACCATATTCATCTTCTCACGCATTTGTCACCGAAATTCTCAATCAGCGACACCATCAGGGATATCAAGGGAAGTTCGTCCGCATGGGTGAATTCCGAAGGACTGTCAGATCAGCATTTCGAATGGCAGAAGGGCTACGGCGCATTCACAGTCAGCTATTCGAATTGCGACGCAGTGCAGAGGTACATTCAGAACCAGGCCGAGCATCATCGCGTTCGAAGCTTTGAAGAGGAATACATCGAATTCCTGCAGCAGCACCAAATCACGTTTGAACGTCGATTCCTGTTCGAAGATGAACATCATGGGTAACCCGCTCGGGCCGTATTCACGGCC
>JBDNHX010000502.1:0-4451 GCA_041688565.1 Planctomycetaceae bacterium | reverse complement strand
TGAGTGGCGACTTGTTCTCAATAGCTTGTCGGACTTGATCGTCCCAAGTCCGCAGGTCGTTCAACAGAACGGCAACCTGTGCGTCCGATACCATGCAAAACTCTCCTCAACGTGGACCGTTCGTTGTGTTGATGCCACTACGCTGTTTCAGGAGTTTGGCCAACGACGATCCCCCCGGAAGCCCACGGACACCTTTTTGGAGTGAACCATCGATTCTCGCCCACGTTTCTTCTGTGTCCATCACTTGTCCAGAGTTCCGAGTTGGCCAACTCCCTGTTGCTGTCTTGTGCGCATCCGCCCACGCCATAATCTGCTCGATTTGCAGCGGGGGAAGAGCTTGCTTGTTTCGGACGGCGCGATGCTTGGCGAGCAATTTGGGCAAAGACATTCCACTTGGAAGCCCACGGACTCCTACTTGCAGCGAACCGTTAATTCTGGCCCATGTCTCGTCGGTATCTATTACTCGACCAGAGGTTGTAGTAGGCCAGCCACCGGTTGCCGCGTTGTGCGCGTCAGCCCACACCAAGATCTGTTCGATTGTCAGCGGTGGAAGATCCTGCATGTTTTTAGCGCAGCGATATTCGGCAAGCAGTTTAGGAAGTGATGAGCCACCCGAAAGTCCGCGTTGACCTTGCATCAATGCCGTATTGATTCCAGCCCACGTTTCGTCCGTATTTGTTATTCGGCCGGAATTTCGTTTCGGCCAGGTGCCGGTCGCCGCATTGTAGGAATCCGCGCATCTCAGAATCTGCTCGATGGTCAACGGCGAAAGTTTCATGTGGTTTCTGAGACCGCGGTGTTCCGCAAGTAACTCGGCCAACGACGATCCGCGCGGAAGGCCGCGATTGCCGACTTTCAGTGAGGCGTTGATGGCACTCCACTTTTCGTTCGTGCCTGCCACGTCGCCGGACCTTGCATTCGGCCAGTCACCAGTCATCGTCTTGTACTCGTCGGCCCAAGCAAGAATCTGCGCGATGTCCAGTGGCTCAAGATCATGATGATTTCGGACGCTACGGCCCTCGGCCAGTAATTCTGCGAGGGACGAGTCACCCGAAAACCCGCGATTGCCTCTCCGCAGAGCAGCATCAATTCCCAACCACGTTTCATTAGTACCCGTCACTTGCCGAGAGTTCATTCTCGGCCAGTGCCCCGTCGCAGACTTGTGACTGTCTGCCCATGACAAGATCTGGTTAAGGGTCAGGGCCGGCAATTCCAAATGATTTCGGACACCACGATGCTCGGCCAGTAGTTTTGGCAACGATGAGCCGCCAGAGAGGCCACGAGAGCCTCTGCGAAGGGACTTGTCGATTCCGTTCCACGTTTCGCCGGTGCCTTGGATGGGTCCAGAATTCGTTTTCGGCCAGTCCCCTGCTACCGACTTGTGCGCGTCCACCCAGATCAGGATCTGCTTGAGGCTCAGCGGTTGAAGATCCGTTATGTTTCGCACGTCGCGGTGTTCATCCAACAATTTTGCCAACGACGAACCGCCGGGCAATCCACGTCCGCGAACTTTCAGCGCGTTATCGACTGCCGACCACGTTTCGTTGGTGCCTGTTACATGGCCAGCGTTCGTGGTCGGCCAGACATCTGTTGCCGCCTTATACGTGTCTACCCAAATCAAAATCTGCACAACGGACAACGACGGAAGATCCTTTAGGTTCCGGACGCCGCGGCGCTCGGCCAGCAATTTAGCCAAGGACGACCGGCCGGGGAGGCCACGAATACCTTCCCGCAGTGCGCCATCAATTACGATCCACGTTTCGTCCGTGCCTGGCACCTGCCCAGATTTTTGATTCGGCCAATTTCCCGTAACCGACTTGTGCGCGTCAGCCCAAGTCAAGATTTGCTCAATGGTCAATACGGGCTTGTCGGTCGTCTGCTCAACCGTCCGCACGTAGAACGCTTGCTCGAAGTCACGCAGCAACAGCCGAGGGACATCCAGATGGATGCTCTCGGGAAGACTGATTCGGCCGCCGGATTTCGGCCGCCTTCCCAACGACAGTCGCAGTTGATCGAGTTCGTCCGCCAGTCGGCGGTCGTGGGCTCGCAACGCCTTGAGCACTTGCCAGACTGGCTCGAACGCCGATTGCGAAAGGACGTGGTCGGCGTCTTCGGACTCGTCGATGAAGACCGGAATCACGATGGTGCCGATCTGCTTACCTTCGGCTTTGCGGATCACTCGGCCCACGGCCTGAATGATATTGACCATTGATCGCTTGGGGTCGATGAACGCCATGCCATCGAGTACCGGAACGTCAACTCCTTCGCCGAGACAGGCGCAATTGGAGAGAATGCCGCGCGTGTCATCCGGCAAGTTGCCCAGCGCCTTCAGCAACGTGGCTCGTTGGCCCGCGGGCGTGTGCCCTGAGATGTGTTTCGTCCAAAGTTTTCCCGATGGCCGGGCCGACCGCGTCAAGTGCGGGATCACTCCCGGCAGGGAATCTCCCTGTGTGGGATCGACGAACCGCGCGGCCTTCGCCACCGACGAGTGGAACGTGATGAGCCTCCGCAGGTCGTACTTCTTCATTGCCTTGGCCAAGCCGATCTGCGCGGCCAGCGTCCGGGCGTCCGTGCTGAGGCCATCGGCCGTGCGGACCAATCTGGCCTGCTCGGCCCACGCTTTGGCTTCGCGGTCGGTGACGCCGATCACGACGACCTGATAATCGGTTAGCAACGGCGGGTCCGCACTGATGGCTTCGTGAAACGTGAGGACATGGAACTCGGGACCGAAGACGTGTTCGTCGTCCATCGAGACGAGTTCAAATTCCAGTTCAGCCGCTCGCCGCTTGACGTGCTCTTTGAAGTAGCGCGGCGTGGCGGTCATGAACAGCCGTTTGCGAGCCTTGACCTTTTTGTCATCCAGGACGGTCGCGAACAAACCTTCGGCATGTCCGGCCAGACGATGGGCTTCGTCACAGATTGCCAGATCGAACGGCTTGGCCTTCCCAGTCTGGGCGGCGGCGATGCGGTCGGACGACTGATACGTGGCAAACACGACGGCCGGGCGTTTTCGACGCTGGCCGAGGAAGTGCCGAATCTCGGCGGGATCGGTCGTGACCTTCACTCCAAGATCGGCCGTCGATTGAATTGCGGTGTCTGCCTTGCTTTGCAAAACCGATTCGTCCGAACAGACGACGGGCGTGTCGAAGTCCTCCGCCGAATGGCGTCCCCACTCGGCAAGGTTCTGCTGCAACAGTGACAGAGACGGGACGAGGACCAGCGTGAGGGAACTCTGCAACCGCTCGGCGATCCACAGCGCCGTGAGTGTCTTGCCCGTGCCGCAGGCCATGATCAGTCGGCCTCGGTCTTGGTCTCGAAAACCATCGACCACGGCGTCAATCGCAGTCTCTTGGTGAGGTCGTGCATTCCACCGAGTCAGCTGCGCGGCGGATGCTCCAATCTGAACCGGCCACTGGACTTCTTCCGTCAGGAAATGACCACGCAAAACCAGCCCCACTGGCTTCTCTTGGCCGTGGAGCGTCCGGCGGGCCGTAGACCCGATGGCGTCCGTCGTGGCCATGAGCAGTCGATAGGCGAACTGCGGGCGGTTCGATTCGGACAGAAACGAGTCGATTTCACGCTTGGGGATCACTCGATCATGATGATCCGCTTTGGCCTGAATGGCCCACAACTCGCCAGTCCGCGTAAGAGCGACGATGTCAATTCCCGCGTCTGTCCCCCAACGATCCGGCCAGTCCTTCCACAACCAGACTTTGTCGAACTGGCCTCGGTAGCGGGGAGCGTTTTCCAAAAACCACCGACACAGCCACTCGAAGTCGCCACCGAATGCAGTTCCTTCGGAATCGCGACGGATTTTAGCTTCGATGTACTCGAAGGTGCCGTGGATCGAGGTAGCATCGGCGGTCGTCATGATAGCCTCTCAAAGAACGCTAGTATCAGATTTTTTTTCGTAAAAGTCTAACGTTACTGCGTTGCTGTGCTGTCCACCTTGAAAACATTTTATGAGCTTTCACTTGCTCGCTCCAGCCGACTGGTATGCGGCTGGTGGCAGGTGGCGGACACGGAGGAGAAGACAAGCGGCGTGATAAGCGTGATGAGACAGCTCATTGATTCAGAAGTGAGTTGGTCCCGTTTCTTTGCTTGAGCGAAAAAGGTGACAGAAAATCGACCGTCAAACGCCTTGCTCCCAGTCCTCAACAAGAAGCCCTGAGACACGTCCGAACTCGGCAGCATTGTTAGTCGCCAGAGTCATTCCATTGGCGCGAGCGATGGCGGCAATCTGGCAAAGGCAAAACGGTGCAGGAACGAATGGCGTTGTCCACGGGAATTTAGCGTTTTTGCGACCGTAAATTGCCACGACCGCGCAGCGTTGAAGAACGCGATCCGTCGCGTTCATAAATTTTAAGTTTCTTTTCCGCGTGCAGGCATGACGTCGATGGCGTGACCCTACTGATCGTTAGAATGCTGCAGGCGTGGACCTTTCCTGGTGT
>JBDNHX010000080.1:0-11487 GCA_041688565.1 Planctomycetaceae bacterium | reverse complement strand
ATCAGGTCCTGTCGAGAACTGCTGACATCGTCGGTGACTTGGGGATCGAAACTTTTTCCCTGACACAGGCGTCGTACCTGAGCGTGCTGAGTCGGGTCAAAGACGAACAGTAGCGCCTTGGCCACCGCCATATGACGCGTGCCGGGTGAGTTCGCATTTTGTGCGCCGGGCAGAAAGTGCTCACCCGCGTTGTCGTAAAGACAGATGGTGCGCCCATTGCGGCGAGCTGTTTTGGCTTTCGGATGGGAAGGCAGCATGCTCATGCGAAAAATGAACGGCTTCGGCAACAGCATCACGCGGCCGCCTTCCATCTCAATCTGTTCGTAAAGATCGCCGTCCAGTTCCGTTTTGGGAAGAGCGACCAGCCGTTCAGTCTTTGAATTCAGAAACAGCGTTTCTTCATACTGATGCAGCTTATGGTTGGCGACCGGATCTGAATCATCAAAGCTGATGCCGAACTTCGTAGACAGCAATGTTCGCAGTTGCCACAACGACGACGACAGAAAATAAGACTTGCCGGAACTGGGTGCCCCCAGAATCGAAAAGATCGCCAGCGGAAGCCCGATGACATCTCGTGGAATCACCAGATGACAGCGAGGACACGCCAGTTCGGAACACAGTTCCCCATTTGCATCAATGGCCTGCCCGGACACGCTGAAACGCGTGGGCAAAAAACGTCGCTGTCCTTCAGGCACTTTTGCGTCGTCGCACAAGGACGGATGCGCGGCGATCCATTTGATTTCATGTGGCTTAAACGCATGCCAGCAGTGGGGACAGGTGATTTGGTTCAGGAGCGACGAGGAAGATGCTTCACGCATGGAGTGAATGAGTCCTTGGTTAAAATGTTTCCGACCGGGAAACCCCACTGTTGACGTACTGAAAATCGGGCGACTGTCACATCGCGACCGCCATGACTGTTCACCTGAGACCTTTGCCTGATTCGCAGGGACTGTCAACGCTGCATGGCGAACCGGGCCCATTCACACGGAAAAAATGTTTCCACCGCCACTGGCGGTCTCCCGAGACACCTTAGTTATAGCAGAGTCGGGCTTTGGAAACTCTCTGTGTTGCAGCCTGCTGTCAAATTTTTTGACACGCTTGAAAGAGCTGCACGGCATGAGGCTCACTTTCCACCCCTTCAAACACGCGGCCGAAAGCCTTGGCGGCTTCCGCTACGACGATTCTACGGCAAAGTGAGGGGCGTTTGGGCGAGGGGCTGATGGTGAGCGGCTTTGCGGGATTTTGTGAGGCAGGAGCCTCCTGGCGGTGCGTTCCAGGGCTGGAGCCCTGGAACGAGGAGATCACAGGCTCGAAGCCCACAACGAAAATGGGCCAGCACAAGGCTGGCCCATTGAGAATTCGATGGATCGAAACGTTGGATCAGACCTGAGTTTCCACAGGTTCTGAAGCGAGCGCTGACACCAGCAGGTGAGTCAGTTCCTGAATCTGTGACTGGTCGGCAGTTTCCCAGCCCTTGTGAAGAACATCGACGCAAGCTTCCTGCTTAACGGCGGCTTCAAGATCGGCAACACTCACTCGCAGCATGGGGACTTCTCCGTCGGGTAAGCCGCGACGGACGGAATGAATTCCGCTGGAAGAAAGCTGAAGAGTCGCCTGGCAGCCGCCTGGACCATGGACATCAACTCCGATCGTCTGCAGAGCATCGTGGCTCGCGTCTTCAGACTTGAGTCCCTGAAACAAATCTTCGGCCCAGGCCTTCACGGGTTCCACTTCCGGCTTTCGCTTGCCCCAACGGTCTTCGTTACCGTATTCGATGTAGCGGTACACAACTGTCTGATCAATCTGAGGACAAACGATATCACCGGCAAATTTCTTAGTATTCGTCATGTCGAACACGTTGTCGGTACGTTCATAGGGAGCGTACGTTTCGGCATTCTCTGTCACCAGACGTTCAAACATCCACTGATCTTCGCTGTCTTCGCGGTTCGTCAGTGCTGGCAGCTCGCCGTAACCATAGAACTCAACACCGGTCGACTTAAAGTAATTGCTGCAGTATTCAATCATCTCACCTGACTTGATCGGTTGGTCAGGCGCCAAGTGGAAGGTCAGACCGCGAGCCTCGGGAGTCTCAAACAGTCGGCACATCACGGCCGAAACCCATTCCACGGGAATAATGTTTCGACGTTCCTCACCCGTCATTCGCAGACGAATAGCCGCACGACGGAAACCATTTTCATCAGCCGGCATAGGCGGAATCATGACCGACATCAGCCGCAGATACAGATAAACGCCGTGATACGTATTGGTGTAACCCGTGCGAGAATCGCCAGCAATCACGGCCGGACGATAGACCGTCACATGATCTGCAAAATCAATGTTACGAACGAGCGTCTCTGCACAGAACTTGCTCTCTTCATAATCGTTTCGGAACGTCTGCCCTGCGTTCAAGCTGGATTCCATGACCGCGTCTGTCTGATAACCAGCGACATAGGCGGTGGAGACATAATGAATGTCTTTGATCCCTGCATCGCGGCACAGGTTGATCATATTCTGAGTCCCGTTGAGGTTGGTTCGCCACGGCTCACCCGCACGATCCTTTCCGTAGAACTCAAGAATCGCAGCGCTGTGGATAATGGTGCTGCAGTTCTCGCGAACCCAGTCCGTCTCCGCATCGCTTAATCCAAAGTTCGTCTCAGTAATATCACCGGAAAGGATAACCGGTCGCGGCAATGCACGGCCAAGTTCGCGTTCCCAGTGCTGAAGAATTTCTTCCATGCGTTCACGAGGTGCCTGTTTTCGGGATGGCCGAACTACAACAGCCAGCTCATGACCGTTCAAAAGAAGATCTCGAACGAGATAGCGTCCCACCAGTCCTGTGGCACCTGTCAAAAGCGTGTACATCGCGTCCCCAAGCAAAGTTAAAAAACAGCGTTCCGAGAAATCAGCATCTCAGCAGTCACTACACATTGAACCACAAAACAAAATAAATCCAAGAAAATTTGCAGCTTAGCAGCCATCACCGCACCGATTCGAGGGTATTTCAACACAATTCACCCCAGACCCGCAACTCAACCTATCCGGTGCTGTCTACGTGTTTATCCGCTTCCGGCAATTTGAGAATTTCCCTCAATCCTGATTTCAGCCAGAGCAGAGAAATGTATTTCGTCGGTAAACCATTTGCTGGATTACCTTTGCGTCATTTCAGGGCAGTTGATGGCATCTGAGCTGAGCGTTTTGGGGACCGGCCGATTCTGCCGGTCAACGTTCCGTTACGGTTTCGGACGCAAGGCAGAGCGAGTTCAAACATTCTTGAGTTACGTCCCCCCACTTTTCAACAGTGGGGCTGCTCAAGTTGTTTTGGGTAAAATGGATTGGTGGGGATTGCTTAGCTTGATCCTGTCGAATCGGCTAGCGCCTCAGGCTCAATGGGAACTTTTCAGTCTGCCGCTCGCCGTACCGCTTCCGTCGAATTCCTCTGGTCTGTTCCACCGCACCGCAAAACGGCGTGCCTGAAAACTTTAAGCGAGCAGTTCGTCGATGAGATGACCGCCGTTCACGATCGGGACGGGCCGACCCAGCGGCGTTGTGTACACTTTGTTGGCGTCGACGCCCAGAAGATGGAAGACGGTACGAAGAAGGTCGTGAATGCCGTACGGATGAGTCGTCGGGAAACTGGCGGTGGCATCGCTGGCTCCGATGACAGCGCCGCGTTTGATGCCGCCACCGGCGAGTATGACCGTCTGACACTGAGACCAGTGATCACGTCCGGCGTCGTTGTTGATTCGCGGCGTGCGTCCCATTTCGCCCATCATGATCACAAGCGTTTCGTCCAGCATACCTCGTTCGTCCAGATCCGACACGAGCGCACTGAACGCTCGATCTGTCGGAGGCACGAGTGCTTTTTCGTGACTTGTGAAATTGTCGAAATGCGTGTCCCAGCTGCCATGATCGATTCCAATGAAGCGTGTCCCCGCTTCGACCAGGCGTCGTGCCAGCAGAGCCGACTGGCCGATTGAAGAGTAACCATAACGTTCCCTCATTTCGGGCGATTCGGCAGCAAGATTGAATGCTGTTTTTGCCTGCGGTGACGTGACAAGATTCATCGCCTGTTCGTAAAACGATGTCAGCTTTTGCGCCGGTCCGGTGCTGGGCGAATTGTTGCCTGCGAGGCGTTCGGTCTGCGCGAGCAACTGTTGGCGGCGAGCGAATCGATCAGACGAGATTGTTGCCGGAGCTTCCAGGTCCTGAACTTTGAAGTCAGGCTGTGATGGATCGTTGTTGATCGTAAAGGGCGCGTATCGAGCTCCGTAAAAACCGGGCCCGCCGGGACCAAGCGGATTCGGAAGTTCCACATACGGCGGTACATCGCCGCCAGGCCCAAGTTCGCGAGAGATGATCGAGCCGATGGATGGATAAAGTTCGTTGAAGGGAACGCCCTTGGCCTGGCCGTCAGCAAAACTTGGCGGGTATCCTGTGAGAACCCAGTGGCGTCCCGTCTGGTGCGCATTGTCGGCATGGCTGTGAGATCGCAGGATCGTATACTTGTCGGCGACCTTCGCACACATCGGCAGCAGTTGGCTGATCTGAGTTCCCGGGACGACCGTCGAAATCGGACTGAAGGGGCCTCGAATTTCTGAAGGCGCGTCGGGTTTCAGGTCCCACATATCGATGTGGCTCGGTCCGCCTTCCAGCATCAGAAAAATGCAGGCTTTGGCTTTTGGCTGAAAGATTGTGGCCGCTTCCGCCTGCAATTGCAGCAGCCACGGCAGCGACAATCCGCCCAGCAGCCGCGTACTTCCGGTGGTAAGCAGACGTCGGCGCGTGATCCCGTCGCAGAAGCGGTGATCGGTGCCAAAAGATTTATTGAGCATCACAAGATCTCCATGACTCTGTTTTTTGCGACTTCCACAAGCCCCGGCAATCGGCACAACTGAGCAGTAACGGCTTACTTCAGTTTTGTCACACCACATCAATCTCTTCTTAATGGTTGAACACGAACTCCCGAGTGTTCAACAATGTCCAGAGAATATCTTCCACCGCCTGTTGACGATTGCTCGTCTCCGCCAGCGTTTTTTCCATCAGCGCAGATTCTTCCGGAGATGGAAAACGGGAAAGTGTTGCCAGATAAATCTCCTCAACAATAGCCGCTGGCGTCAGTTCGCCTGTCGCCAGCCTGGCCGCTCGACTGCGCCGGTCTTCCAGGCGAACGGTTGTTGATTCAGAATTCATCAGATGCAACGCCTGAGCGATACTCGGTTCAACGCCGCGTTCGCACGCACAAACCGTCTGACGCCCGGGTCGACCGAATGTTTCCAAAAACAAGGACGGCAGTTTGTTGTCCCAGATCTGGATCGCTCGATACCCATCAGGCCAGCCATTGAATTTTTCCTGCACGCCAGTCGCCTGCGACACCGCATCCAGCAGGACTTCCGCCGGCACCGGCTTCACAGCAGCTCGCGAATAATTCTGATCATCCAGCAGATTCGATTCGTTGACGGACGAACCAAGCTGATAAACCCGAGAATTCAAGACAGTCTTCGTGAAGGCTCGCAGGTCAAACTTTACGGCCACCAGATGATCGGCCAATGCCAGCATCAAGGGTTCATTGGAAGCCGGATTGGTAGCTCGCAAATCATCCACCGGCTCGACAAGACCTCGGCCCAGATAATGAGCCACCAGACGATTCACAATGGTGCGGACAAACATCGGATTTTGTGAAGACGCCAGCCAATCGGCCAGAACGTCTCGCCGACTTTTCGGATCCACAAACTCGGCCTTCGCAGCCCCAAGCCCCGCCGTGGGAATGATGGCACCGGTGCGCGGATGCTTCAGATCTTCCCCCGGCTTGTTCATGATCTTCACGGAACCATTTGGCCCGGGCTTCCTGTCGATGCCGGTAAAGAATCCGGCAAGAGCGAAGTAGTCGCTTTGGTCCCACCGTTCAAACGGATGATGATGGCACTGAGCGCATTCGATTCGAACACCAAGGAATAGCTGGCTGACTGCCCGAGCCGATTTTTCGGCATCGGCCTGAACCTGAAAGAACGCGGCTGGCGAATGTCCCAGCGTCGACCCCTGAGCCGTCAGAACGGATCGTGCAAACTGATCATAAGGCACGTTGTTCGCGACCTGACTGCGAACCCAGCGACTGACCGCGACTGTTCCCTGCGGCGTAATAATATCCTTATCGGCCTGCAGCAAATCGGACCATCGTTGAGCCCAGTAATCAGAGTACTCGGGGCGTTCCAGCAGCTGATCAATCCGCTTGCTTCGCTTTGCCGGATCATTGTCGGCAAGAAACGCACGAGCCTCATCGGTTGTCGGCAAAGTCCCGATTGTGTCCAGATAAACTCGACGCAGAAACGTGGCGTCGTTCGCGAGTTCGCTCGGAGCGATCCTCAGTTTGTTCAGCTTGTCCCAGACCAGACCATCAACAAAATTATTTTCCGAAGGTCGAACGAACTCAATGCCTTTACCGGGCAATGTCACGCGACAGACGGCCACGTGACCCATATACCGCACCAGAATGGCGGCTTCTCCCGGCACTTCGGTCACCTGGATCGTCCCGTCGCGATCGACGACAGAAATCACATCATTGTTCGACTGAAAATCAGCCTCCGCTGTCACACTGCGTTTATTTCCCGACTGCGTTGATGCCACCACACGCAGTTGCTGCGTGCCTGTTGGTGAAAGAACAATGTCCGCAGGCTCGACGATGATTCCGGTGACGGCATCAACATCACCACCATCTAGAGCCATGCCTTCTGAGATCCATCGGCTCAACAATCGATGCCATCGAGAATTGGGCTCAATGCGCCGGCCACCGCCGTGAGGAAGTTTGCCCATCGCCTTTTGAATCAGCAGGCTCTTATCGGGATCCGCCGGGAAGACTCGTCGTCCCCGACCGTCACGCGCGATCGCGTCGTAATCCGTCGCCGTGTCAAACCCAAACACACTCAGCTTGAACCCATTTTGGCCTTCCGCTTTTCCATGGCAGCCCCCCGAATTGCAGCCGGACTTGGAAAGAATCGGAACCACTTCCTGCCAAAAAGAGACAGGCGGCGGGTCATTGATGCGGGTGACCTTTACGATTGAGGTCGCTGTCAAATGTTCCAGCCGAACGGTGATCTGCGTTTCTCCATCTTTCAACGGAGTGATTCGCCCGGAGGAGGACACGGAGGCAATGTCGGGTTGCGCAAATGCGAAGACGGCAAGTCGTGTCACATCAGTGCGGTTACCAGCGTTGTCCGTCGCAGTGACCAGAATCTGATCCGATGCTTCGGGCGAATCCAGCTTCAGGATTTCTGGCTGAATCTGCAGTCCCGAAAAGCCACCGTCGGCGGCCTCAGCATGCGTGCTGATCAGCCCGGCGAAAAGCCATAGCGACGGGAGAAGACTGAGAGCAAATGTTCTCAAGTTCGATCTCCGAACGGAAAACCGGTGAGAAAGCAGGAAGGAAATTGTGCAGTGGGGTAGGACAGTATGGACAGATCATCCGATTATTGCAAACTCTTCTCGCCAATCTGCCGTAAACAAACGGACCGGATACTCCCCAGACCGGCATAGTGTGCCTGCGTTCGCATTCGTGAACTTGTCACACGCCACAGAAAATTTCAGCAAGTCAAGGGTGTGACAAGCGAATACGCGGGCTCACCGACCACCGCTATGCCTTATCGGCGATCGGGGTTTCCCACACCGGCGTTTCATTGTCCGCGACGTACTGCTTCAGGAGCTGATTCGGCCGATAGCGATTCTTGTAATTCATCGAACCACAGTCGCGAATGTAGTAGCCCATGTAGAGCCACTGGCGATTGTGAACTCTGCCGTCTTCGATCTCGCGCATGACGGAATAGGTTCCCAAAGCGGCGTCACGCCATTCGGGATCGTGAAAGAAATAAATGCTGGACATCGCTGATTTGGTGACATCCACCAGGCCCAGTCCGATCAACTGGCCCTGATATCGATACTGGAACTCACGCGCGAACGAAAAATGTCCGTCGATGAAGGAATCGTAATAGTGCTCGCGATCGATCTGGCGAAACGGCCACTGACGCCGATGATGCATGTCGAGATGATAGCGGTTATACAATGAAATATGCTCATCGCTTACTGATGGTTTCTGCACCACCAAAGTCAGGTCGTTCAGCTCAGGCGATTTTGAGATCACACGCCGCTGACTTTTTGAGGCCGCGAATTCCGGAATCACAACCCGCAGGCTCTGGCAGGCCCTGCACGCCGAGCAGGCAGGACGGAACAAGGTTCGGCCAAATCGACGCCAGCCACGGGAAAGCAGTTGCTCGTAGCGTGATTCCGGCAGCACGTAGGCCAACCGATACGTCATGCGAGCCGTCTGGCCCGGCAAATACGAACAAGAGGACTCGGAACCTTCAATTTCCAGCTCTCCAACAGGCTCGTCGCGTGTCAACTCTTCATTTCCCATAGTAGACTGTCAACCTTTCGGCCGGTCGCCGTTATCTAATCCTTTGCTGCCTGGGTCTTCGACCAGCAGCAGGATTGTTGGCTGCTTCGCGGATTGAATCCACTGACTCCGGGATATTGACTCCGGATTTCCTTCTGAATGAACGAACTGACAGCACTGAAATGCAGGCAAACCTGAAGCACGCAGTTGAACAGCTTCTCCAGAAAACGAATCTCTCCGACGCAGACTCGTGCGCCTGTATCGGGGCGATCATGGACGGACAATGTGAACCCGTCGACATTGCCGCATTTCTGACCGCCATGGCCGCCAAAGGCCCGGTGGCCGAGGAAATCGTGGGAGCCGCACGTGCGATGAGACGTCGAGCGACCCCGATCGTGACATCCCGCCATCCGCTGCTCGACACCTGCGGAACCGGCGGAGATCGTCTGCATACCTTTAATATCAGCACCGCCACGGCACTTTTATCCGCCGCGTGCGGTGTGTCAGTCGCCAAGCACGGCAATCGCAGCGTCTCCAGCTCCAGCGGTTCGGCGGATGTGCTTGAAGCTTTGGGCGTGAATATTTCGTTGACCCCGCAGGCGGCCGGACGCTGTCTGGACGAAGTGGGAATTGCGTTCTGCTTCGCGCCACTGATTCACGGAGCGATGAAGCATGCAGCGCCCGTCAGAAAACAACTGGGGTTCCCGACAATCTTTAATCTGCTGGGACCGCTGACAAATCCAGCCGGCGCCGAGTACCAATTGCTGGGAGCCAGTTCCTGCGCACGAGCCGAGCTGCTTGCGAATTCATTGGCTCAGTTGGGTGGCCGCAAGTCGATTGTTGTCTGCGGCAACGACGAGCTGGACGAAGTATCGCTCTGGGGTACAACGCTGGCGTTTGAAGTTACCAATGGTCAGCTCGTGCGGCACGAATGGTCGGCTGAATCCTTTGGTTTGCCCGTATGCAATGTGGCCGAGCTGCAGGTGAGCTCCGCCGCAGAAAGCGGAGCCGTGATTCGTGCCGTGTTTCAGAACGTCCCGGCTATAGGGTCTGCCCCGGCTACAGTATTGGCCCCGGCTGGTATGTCTGCCCCAGCGTCCATGGTCATTGCCAACACCGCTGCCGCGCTGCTGGCCTGTGAAAAAGTTGGCTGCCTGAAAGACGGCGTCGCCATCGCCACCAATGCCATCCAATCCGGCGCCGCCCTTCGATTGCTCAATGAGCTCATCACATGGACGGCCGCGGTTGAATAATATCGAAGCCTTTGTCGCTGATTTCCCCCGATCCTGCACGGACTTATCAGTTTAGGCGGCCGCTGCCGAAAAGCGGCGCCATCCGTTACGGGCAGGACACGCCCAGCTTGCAAATCCGGGCGAACTTCAAGATATTCCGTTTCATCCCAAGTTGCATCGGCTCACATGCCGAAGAAATTGCTCACTGCAGATCTCCAGAACGAGTGCCCGTTTTACCAGGCGAGTCCAGGAAAATCCCTCCGAACCTTTTCGGCTTTTGAGGATCTTTGGCTTTGCTGACAACAGCCGGGCGGTCGTCGTTACGGGCGTCGTCGTCAATCCCGCGACGCGATTTATCAATACGGGGCCGTAGCTCAATCGGTTAGAGCAGCGAACTCATAATTCGTTGGTTCTCGGTTCAAGTCCGAGCGGCCCCATTTTGTAGCCACGTTACAAATTCTGTAACGTGGCTATTTCATTGAACATGCTTAAAAAATAGGCGTTTACCCAGAATTCTGTTCAACACAAATGGTGCTACGGTTGGTGCTACCGTGTGCAATTCTTGGTGCTACAGACAAAAATTCATGCCAAGAATGGACACCAAATCATGCCTCGCAAAGTCGCACCTGATGGGCGTCAGCACTCATCCACCCGGATGCGATTGCATACATTCAGGAGAACAAACGAATTGATCTTTCCGTTTCAAGTGGCAGCCACCGGAAACTTCATCTGAACGCTTGCGATTGGAGCAAGATGAGAGGGGTTCAACGACAATTCGAGTGGAAGAAAAACGCTGGAACAAAATGAATGCGTCAGATGTTCTGCACTCAGCAGATCATGCGTCCTGTCTTCTGTTTTTCTTCAAGCGGGTGTCTCAGACCGGAATCACTTCGTACTCAACTGTCTCGGGTGTCTTTTACCAGAATCAGTACCGGCCTCATGCAACCGGTTCGCATTTTACGAACTTTCCTCTTGTTTGTTCGGGTTTTGCGAACTAAAATGCCGCTGGGGGTCGATATGAGAGGTAGAATAAATGCGAATCATCTCAAAAACACGACTTCGAGAGTTTTGGGAGACGCCCGGATATGAGGACTCCGAAGGCCCTTTGCGTGCATGGTACACCCATGTCAGTCACAAAAGCGTAGCGTGGCATTCATGGGCAGAGGTCAAAGCCGAGTTTGGATCTGCGAGCCTCGTGGGGAACTGCGTGGTGTTCAACATCGGGGGAAACAAGTACCGGCTGGCAACTCGCATTCTGTATCCGAGCCAAAAGATCTTCATCCTAAAGTGCATGACGCACGCCGAGTATGACGAGGACAAATGGAAGGCAGACTGCGGGTGCTTTGAATTGCCCCCTCCAAAGCACCGCAAGACAATCAAGACTGTCACTGAAGAGCCGAAAACGGTGAAGCGAAAGAAACGAGGAACCTGACAATGGCGACCAAGACGCAATTCCGCCTGAAAGGGAAGAGTCGAGATTCCTATATGGAGCTTGTGCTTGATTTCCCCTTGGCGTCGATCAAGTCAGACGAGCATCTTGCTGAAGCACAGCGGGTCATGGACGGACTGCTCGCCCGTGATAGGCTCGACGAAGGTGAGGAGACTTATCTCGACGCCCTGAGCGACCTCGTGGGCTCCTATGAAGACGAGCATCATGCGATTGAACCAGCATCCGATGCCGACATGCTGCGTCATCTGATGGAAGCCAAGGGGGTGTCTCAGATGCAATTGAGCCGGGATACAGGTCTGCCCAAGTCCACGATTTCCGAGGTGCTCGCCGGAAAGAAGCCGTTCAGTCGAAAAATGATCCAAGCACTGGCAAACTACTTCCATGTCGATGTCGGAGTGCTGGTGGCAAATATCTGAGTTGAATAT
>JBDNHX010000501.1:0-17694 GCA_041688565.1 Planctomycetaceae bacterium | reverse complement strand
GTTGTTGATCGCTGGCGATGCTGTCGGTGGCCTGATCTTGTTGAAGAGCGTAAAATGGACAGAATTGCGAGAATCAGACAGGGATCTACAGCAACGGTTGAAGGAGATTGTCGACGCTGAACAGGCATTGACGGACGTGGTGCAGCGGCGCAAGGCGGACGGCGTGCTGGAAGCGGATGCGGTGATTGAAATGTATCTTGCTGCCGACGATTACCTGAAGCTCAATCCGTGCCATGCGAAGATCCGGGAAATGCACGCCCAGTTGACCGTGCGGATGCAGAAACCGAGTCTGATGGCTAAGGTCTCTGCTCAACGTTTTGCACCCGAATTACTGTCCCAGTTACCGGTGTCTGTCTTGTCCAATCTGCCTGTGGCCGTGCTTTCCAATCTGCCCGTGGATGTCTTATTTAGTCTGCCGGTGAATGTTCGACTCACGCTACCATGCTGCACCAACGCGAATATATCGTCGTTCAAGTTGCTTCCCGGTGCCACATTCACGATGGGGGCGGAGGGTTACGAATCTCAAACGGACATCTGTGAGTCATATCGAAAGTATCTGCCGCCACGTAATAGTCGGATTCAATTCTTTGCGAAAAAAACGCTTCCGGGACATACAGTCGGCATCGATTTGGGAGCCACGTACAGTGCCATTGCGATGCTGGACCATGATGGCAATCCGAAGGTTTTGCAGAACGCGGATGGCCGAGATATTACTCCCTCTGTCGTGCTCCTGGACGAAGATCGAGTAGTAGTCGGGCCTTCATTTGAGCGAATTTCAGTCGCCAATCCGGAGTCGATCGTCGAAGCGATCAAACGCGAGATGGGCAACAAGAACTTCTACGTGGCGTATCAGAATAAAAAGCTGACCCCGGAGTTCATCTCAGCCCTGATTCTGAAGAAGATGAAACAGGACGCTGAGAAAATCATCGGACCAATCGCTAACGCCGTGATCACTGTTCCGTATTACTTCAACGACGTTCGCCGCAAAGCGACTCAGGACGCGGGTCGAATTGCCGGCCTGAATGTCATCGACATCATCAGCGAGCCAACCGCTGCGACACTGGCCTATACGTGGAGTCAGGGCGAACCGGGACGTCCGGATCTGAAGGCGGACGAAAAGACGATTCTGATTTATGACCTCGGGGGCGGTTCATTCGACGTGGCCGTGGTTCGATATACCCCAACCAGCCTCCGCGTGCTGGCGAGAGACGGTGACGTGATGCCAGGAGGTCTCGACTGGAGTAAGCGACTGTCCGACCATCTGGTCGAACAGTTCAAGTGTAAATTTGGTGCGGATCCAAGTGAAGATCCTGAAACCATGTTGACGCTCCGTCAGGAAGCGGAAGATGCCAAGCGTGACCTCAGCTGCAAGCTGCAGGTTCCGATCAGCGTCTACTTCAAGGGCAACACCCTGTCCGTTTCGCTGTCGCGTACTGAATACGAACGCATGACAGCCGACCTGTTGGGCCGCACGAAAGACACAACAGAGCTTGTATTGCAGCAGTCTGGTGTGGCTCCGGGAACTCTGGACGAAGTGGTTCTGGTCGGGGGTTCAACCTACATGCCGGTTGTTAAGCAGATGCTTCACGAGATCTGCCAACGCGAGCCATCTCGGGCATTGGCTCCTGAACGAGCGGTAGCCGAAGGAGCAGCGATTTACGCATCAATGGTACAGGTAAGATCTACGCTCGATTCATTTTGTTTCAATGCTGATACAAAAGAGCGGCTTCTACATTTCGATTTGCGTGAGATCCTTTCCAGGTCATGGGGATTGGCTGTTGTAGATGAGAATCAAAACTCTCGGATTGTGAATCACTTAGTGCTTATGAAAAATAGTTCTCTGCCATGTCGCAGCTCTCTGCGTCTTGAGTTGACAGCGACCGAATCGGCGAATTTTCGACTGAAGATTCTTCGCGGCGATGCTATCGATACAGGGGCGTGTGATCATTATTGTGACGTGTTGGTAAAAACTGGATCTCGAGGTTTTGTCAAGGGTTACAAAATTGATGTTATTTTCTCGTGTGCCAAAGAAAACGACGTTGCGATCCTGGTGTTTGACGCAGTTAGCGGGAATAAGCTCGAGTTGGTCAAAGAATTCCCAAGCACGTTTCTTGCGTCCGGCAAAGATATTCAGAGTTGCGCTGACTCGATCCGAAATGAGTTCCATTTGGAGTAATTGCGTGCGATTGGTAAAATATTTGAGTTGCCATAGCTGTTTGGATATAACCGAATCTGGGCGAGCAGTGGTGCTCGACAATGAGTTCAAAATCAGCTGCGGATTGTTGTGCGAACTGTGTGGCTAAGGTGTTCGTGATCCGTTATTCGGTGAGGGCGGCAGAGGTCGCTTATGATCATCACGGAATCGCCCCGCCAGGTCTCGTGTTGACAAGTGGATACGGCTCTGTGCGGTTCGTCGCGAGTTCGATTAATGACGCCACCAAGTTGCGACGTGCAGACGATGTGGGTGGTTTTGGATTGGCCGATCATGGCCTCGTGGTGTCATAAATTTTGCAGATCACCCTCTCCGACAGGATCTTTTGCCGGGCGGCGTACCGCGACTAGGTCGTTCCGCTTCATGGACCGCGGGTTCCGTCTGGCCCTGAGTGCGTCTGACAAGTAAGCCGGAGGCGGTCGGAGCGGAGCATGGAGTGTAGGCCCAGAAGGAGCGAGCGGTAGCCGCGACCGGAGGTGCCGAAGTGCGGAATACGGCGAATGTGACACAACAATCCTCGGCTCATCCCAACATCATCGTCGAGCCATCCCACTCGCCGAAATTCCCTGATTTCCACTGTGATATCAGGACTCCTAATATTCTCACCGGACGAGGGATTTCAATCGGCTGCCGTGACCGTTCTTAGCTGGTTTTCAGTCCCATTGTGGTCGCGGCGATTGATAAGTACATTGATTCTGGGACACTCCACTGTTTGTAGTGTATACCGCCCGGAAATCTCCGAATCTCGATTGCAAGCCTAACTTGAGTTAAGAAATCAATGTCCAATCAAAGTGCAGTTGCAGAAGTCATCGGGGTCAGTGCAGGCGGAGTGGCTGTCCAACTAACTCCGATGGCTGGAGTGTCTACTTTTTCGGTGGGAAGTTTGTGTCTGATTTGGGACGAAACTTCTCATTTACGAATCTTAGCCGTTGTTGAGTCTATTCGCGGAAGAGCGATGAATGAACCGAGAGCGGCGATTGGAGACGCGGCATCTCCTGTGGCTCAATTAACGATCCTCGGGCAAATTCTTGAAGACAGTTCTGGAAACAAGCCGTCATTCAGGCGAGGCACTCACTCGTTTCCGACACTTGGTTGCAAGTGCTCGGAAATGACGGGCGATCAACTGAATGATCTACTGGCTTCTGTGACGGCTTCATTTCGCAGCGAAGAACTGCTGGAACTGGGGACGTACATTCTTTCAAACACGGCCCGCGCTTGCGCAAGTGGAAGCAAGTTTTTCCAAAGACATGCGGCTGTAGTCGGCAGTACTGGATCCGGAAAAAGCTGGACCGTTGCTTTGCTGCTGGAAAGGGCAAAGCAACTCAAAGGTGCCAACATCATTCTGTTTGATCTCCACGGTGAATACGGTCCACTGGGAGATCCGAATAATGGCTTTGCGAAACGTCTTCGGCTTGCAGGCCCGGGCGATCTGGAACAACCGGCCGAAGATGTGCTGTTCCTTCCGTATTGGCTCCTGAGTCGAGATGAAATGTTCTCTGTCGTGGCCGATATCCGACAGGAATCCGCCTATAACCAGGCCTCTCGATTTGCACGTCACATTTCCGATCTGAAGGAAGAGTGGCGGGATAAGCACGGACTTCGGGAAGAACTGAAATCCATTACGCTCGATTCTCCAATCCCCTACGATCTTGATGAGTTGCTCAATCGGCTGAACTATGACGATACGGAAATGGTAGAGGGGGCACGTGCCGGTGCTGAGAAAAAGGGTCCATGGAACGGAAGTTTAACCAAAGTCATTGAACGCCTGTTGGCTCGTATTGAAGACCGAAGAAACGGATTCCTGTTCAGTGCGCCCGCAGAGAGCATGTCGCCCGAGTGGCTGGGGAACATGGTTTCACAAATCATGTGTGCCGACAGTGAGCATCGAGGGATCAAGATCATTGATTTTTCGGAAGTGCCTGCCGATCTGTTGGCCGTTGCTACCAGCATGGTAGCACGGTTGCTGTACACGATTCAGTTCTGGATGGAGCCAGACAAACGATCTCCATTCTGCCTGATTTGTGACGAGGCCCATCTGTACCTGCCCAAGGCTGAAAGTGCAGACAGCGGTCAATCAAAGGCACTCGAAACATTCGAACGAATTGCGAAAGAAGGTCGAAAATACGGGGTTTCCCTGCTGGTCGTCAGTCAGCGTCCGTCAGACGTCAGTACAACGATCCTGAGTCAGTGCAGTAATTTTCTGGCACTGCGACTGACTAATGAACGGGATCAGTCGGCGGTTCGCAACTTACTTCCTGACAGCATGAAAGGCATTTCTGATATTCTCCCCATCCTTGATACCGGCGAGGCATTGTTGATCGGTGATGCCGTGATGTTGCCCACACGGATTCGGCTTGATAAACCATCAATTGCCCCAACGAGCACGACGATGGATTTCTGGGTGGAATGGCAAAAACACAGTGGTGGTCCGGACACGATTGCTGCTGCCATTGGCAATCTTCGGCGACAGTCCCGGTAAGTCACGGATGAGGTTCACTGGGGCCAGGCAGTACGGGATCGAATCTGACTGCCATAAATTGACACCACTCACACTCAGCAGCCGCGGGTGGTGCCAGATCCAGCAGAAGACAGTCTTTTGCCTTAAGAATTGAGACTCAACCCACGAATCATTTTCCTTGTGGGGAATCACAGTCGTCCGAAACTGCAAAGTCTGGCTAAACGCCTCTGACTCCACATCGCCATTCGCATAGACCCAATACGCACGATTGGAAACACGATGGCCGTTTTGACGAAGCAGCCACTGATACATTTCCAATTATCGCTTGTACGCCATATGCCATTCTGCGTTCAACTCTGTGATTGGCGATGCTTTTGCCGTCGCCTTGTAGTCGACAACGATCCATTCACCGGACGCTGACTCCCACAAGTCATCGACTGCACCGTAGATCAACAGGTTGTTGGATTAAGGAAAACTGGTTGATGCAGTTCTGGGAACTCATTTAGACTCATTGAACGCCATCATCATCCGAATCAAGTGTGGCAAGTCGTCTGCTCTCATCTTGTCGTTAATGCGGGCTCGATGGGCTTCAACTGTTTTCAATGTGATTCCGAGTTCCTCTCCAATCTCACGACTGGAACACCCATCGACAACTCTGTCCAGAATTGCCCGTTCCCGATCAGTGACGCGGGCCAGGCACTGCTCGATTTCATCCAGATCTTCCCCAACAAACTGCCAGTCAACACTATAAAACGCGGCGTATGCGCGAGCGACAGAAGCATATAATTGATCGGCCTTAACCGGTTTGAGCAGAAAATCAAGTGCACCATTTTTCATGCTGTCAATGGCGACCATAGCGTCTGCTGGCCCTGCGATTAACACGAAGGGAAGATGGATTCCTTTACTGTCGAGCATTCCCTGAAGCTCCCGCCCTGACGTTCCCCGTAATCTGGTCTCAGCAATGAGTACACCTGGTTTTCTTTCCCGGTAGTCTCCGATGAACTCCATGGCCGTCATGTATTCGTGTGTGCGAACGTCGTGCTGACGCAACTGTGACGAAAACCCGTCTCGAGTCGACCGATCATCCACTACAAGGAAGACATCAAAAGGTCTGCGTCTGCTTGGCTGACTAAATTCAGAATTCATCATTGTGCCTGATTGCATCAAATTGTTTCTGCATCGAGTAAGGAGCGAGACTCGCCAACGTTATCGTGCGTCAGCAAGTTGCGCGGCGTACCACTTCATGCGGATAATAATAGCGAACACACAGTCGATATTGCATCCTCCGTCTTGTTCCTCATGCATGGATGCCTCGGTTGGAAGCACTTTTCGGAATTAAGAACGCACTCTGCCGTCGTGCAGCCATGTTTCATCGCCTTGAGTTGATCGAACACGGGCCAGCTGCTCCACGGAATCCGCGCCGTACCTGCGCATCGATTCACAACTGAAACAGCGAACAAACGCTTGATGAAATTAAGGAGCAAAACCACTAAGCTGGATCACCTGCTGCGGCATTACCGGCCAGAGATTCGGCCACGATAACCCGCCCTTCCCTCGCGTCTCCACCGATTACAGCGAGGCAAAAGCAGCCGGCCATCGGACTCCAGCCTCATTTGACGACACATCAAGTTTAACAGTGACAGGACCACAAAATACTTGAGATTTGTTCGCATGACAGTGTCGCCATCCCGCATAAACGACGAAAACAGGATCTCCTGCCGCTGCAGAGATCATTCGACGGGAACAAACTGTTCAGTGAATTGTGAACGCTGGAACCAGCCCGTAAGCTAGTGATCTTTGTCACTGAACAACGCAAAACCTGCGGCAGTGTTGGGCAGTCGACTACGTGCTGGCCGATTCCTTATCAGCCTCCTTTCTGGACTGCGTCTTTTCAGCCTCGCAAATCAGCCCATATGGACAGCAAAGGCAACTGGATCACCGTTACCGAGTCTGGGTACTCGTGGGAGCGCGACGCACTGAATTTTATCCGCGAGAGAATACCCGCGGATGATGCGTACTGCGCTTGGTCAAATTTTGAGTTCATTGCGTCTGATGGTTCAATCAATGAAGTTGATTTGCTGATCCTGACACCACAGGGGTTCTTCCTGATTGAAATCAAGAGCCGCCCTGGTCGGATTTCGGGCGATGCAGGAACCTGGAAATGGGAATCAGAGTCAACCTTCGCCGTTGACAACCCATTACTTCTGGCAAATCAAAAAGCCAAGAAGCTCAGCAGCCTCCTGAAGCAGACCAAAACGTTCCGAAAGGATGGCCGAGTTCCATTTCTGGAAGCAGTGGTCTTCTGCTCGGCTGAGCAGATTCAATCTGATCTCGCCGGTGTTGCCGCTTATCGAGTCTGTTTTCGCGATCCTCCGAAGGGTGAAGGAAAACGTCCGGGCATTCTGAATGCGATTCTGAAACGCAGTTGTCCGGGTCTGGAGACCGCACCCCGAATACCTATCGATCGGCCGATGATCCGGCAGATCATGAAAGCGATGTCCGAAGCCGGGATTCGTCCATCGCAGAGAATCCGACGCGTTTCTGACTACGTGCTGGAACAGCTCATTGACGAAGGTCCGTTTTATCAGGACTGGAGAGCAAAACACGGCAGAATGGACTCAATGGTTCGGCGGATCCGCGTCTATAACATCGCCTCCGGAGCAAATGCCGAGCAGCGAAGAATCCTGGAGAGAGCTGCCCGACGTGAAGCCCAGATTCTTGACGAACTGCGTCATCCCGGTATTCTCAGATTTGAAGGACTGACACAGCATGAACTGGGGCCAGCTCTGATTTTCGAGCATGATGCTTCGCTGATCCGCCTTGATCATTATCTGCGAATTCATCAGGACCGACTGACCGTCGATGATCGTCTACAGCTTGTTCGCCAGATCGCTGAAGTTCTGAGCTTCGCCCACGAAAAGAAGATCTTTCACCGGGCACTCAGCCCACGCAGTATTCTCGTACAGTGTGTGCCGGGTGCACGCGTTCGAGTTCGAGTCTTTAACTGGCAACTGGCAGCCAGGGACGATGTGGACAGCCCTAACGCAAGTCGCAGTGTGCTGAACGCTACATCGCACATCGCTCATCTTTTGGAAGACTCCAGCCTGGTCTACTTGGCTCCTGAAGCCATGGAGGGCTCCGCTCAGGTCGGCGAGCATCTGGATATTTTTTCCATCGGTGCAATCACCTACACCATCTTTTCAGGCAAATGCCCGGCGGCAGACCGTCTTGAGCTTGCTGACAAGCTTCGCCATTCAGGCGGACTGCAAATCAGTGATGTGCTCAACGGCGCCGGAGAGTGGCTGCAGGCCCTTATTGCCGATGCGACTCATCCGTTGGTTGAAGGCCATCGCACCAGCAATCTGCAGGAGTTCCTCGATACACTCGATCTGGTGGAGGAAGAAGTTACGACGCCGGACGATTCACAAATCGAAAATCCTTGCGAAGCACAGCGGGGAACAATGCTGCATGGCGGGTTTGAAGTGTTGAAGAGACTGGGCGAAGGAGGTTGCGCCACTGCTTTGCTGGTCAAACGGAACGGTGAACAGTTTGTTCTGAAAATTGCAAATACAGAAGCCGACAATGTCAGGATCATTGATGAGGCCGAAGTCCTGGAGAGGCTTCATCAGCATCAGCATATTGTTCGATTTCGCGAACGTGTGCGAATCAGCGATCGAGATGGAATGTTACTCGTTCCGGTGCTTGTCACGCTGCAGGACCAGCCGCAGGTTGAAACACTGGCCAAGCGATTGCGCCGAGATGGCAAGCTGAACATCGATCTCCTGCAACGATTCGGCGAAGATCTTCTGGGGGTTCTGGAATACCTCGAAGAGCAAGGGATTAACCATCGGGACATAAAGCCGGACAACATCGCCATCGGCTACGTTGGCAGCGGGAAGAAGCTGCATCTGACACTGTTCGATTTTTCCCTGGCAAAGGTACCAACAGATCAGATCCGTGCCGGTACCCGCAACTACCTTGATCCGTTTCTTGAGGAACGCAAACCGGCGCGCTGGGACCTTCATGCCGAGCGATATGCTGCGGCCGTGACTCTCTATGAGCTTGCGACAGGTCCGAATATCTATCCCATCTGGGGCGACCCCAAATCCAGTCCGACGCTGCAGGAGTGCGATGTCACTTTACACCGCGACTTGTTCGACGCTTCAGTCCGCGAACCGCTGACTGTCTTTTTCGAGCGTGCCTTCCGTCGTAATCCAAAAGAGCGTTTCGATAATGCCGAGCAAATACTGGGCTTGTGGCGAGACGGTTTCAAGGATGTTCGTCTCCCGGAAGGTGAGCAGCTGTTTGAAGATGAGGAGGCACTCGGGAAACGGCTGGAGTTTGCCACGGAAAGAACACACACTGCAGAACTTGGATTGTCTGCCGCTGCGACTGATGCCATGGATCACTCCAATGTCCTGACAGTTGCCGACCTGATTCGTGAAACGCCACGCTCTCTGCAACGATGGCGAGGCATGAGCAATCAGACGCGGCGCGAGATTCAAGCGGCAGCTAGAATTCTGCGCAGACGACTTGGCACGAAAAGTGACGATGGGACAATCGCGATTCTACCGTCTCAGTCCAGCACATCTTCTCTGCAGTCAGAAACCTTGAGTGTCGATGCCCTCGCCCGGCAGGTCATCCGGGCTGGCTCGAAGGATGGCAATGACGGACAGCGAATTCTGTATCTCATCCTTGGCCTGTCTGAAGACGCTGGTTTTTGGCCCAGCCAGGTTGACGTTGCACAAGCTTCAGGATTCTCTCGCGAGCGCATCTCGGAAGTGATGACTCGCACGCTGAATCGCTGGAAGAAAGATTCAGCGATCACACAACTGAGATCTGAAATTGAAGACCTGCTGAAATCGGCCGGTGGGGTTGCGTCTATTCGCGAGCTCTCTTCTTTAGTTCTTGCTGCTCGAGGTTCAGTACACGAGGAGCCGACTCGAAATCAGGTTGCCGTTGCTGTCTGTCGGGCTGCAATTGAAGTGGAACGTGTGATGACGCAACCGCGTTTTCATGTTCGCCGTGACAGTCTGAGAGTCCTGATCACACTTCAACAACCGTTTGCAACCTACGCTTGTCGACTTGGCGATCTGGCCGATCAGATCGCTGCCGAAGATCCACTTGCAACTCCAAATCGAGCGATTGAGTCGCTCAGAGAGGTCCCGGCACCAGACGGTTTTGCGGTGCTGACCGAATCCAGACTTCTTCGACTTGCGGCTGCATGTTCCGCTCAGGCGGCCGTTTCCAGCAGACAGGAACTTTATCTTCGGGGCATGAACGCGGCTCGCGCGCTGCGACTTTCACAAGGAGCGCTCTACGGGGCAGCCAGTCTTACACTCGATCAGATTCGCAGCAGAGTCTCAGGACGTTACCCTGAAGCCGAGCCACTGCCAGGTCGACCGGCATTGGATGCTCTTCTGGCGGACGCCGGCCTTCCTTTTCAATGGAACGCGGATGCAGGAACCGACGGAGCGTTTATCAGTACATGGACAGATACTCTTTCTGTCACAAGTCGCAGCGAGTCCATTCGAAGGAAGCCGACATCGGAAAACGCTTCAACCACTGAAGTGCTCGATGAAGAAGAGTTCGATGCTCGACAGTTCCAGGAACGCATGCAGCGAGGATTACGGGAAGGGGTCTTTCAGGTGTTGCTGGTCACGCCTCGGTACTATCAAATGGCCGATCGACTCATTGCCGGAAAATTTGATGTGCAGCGGGTGGATTTTGAGGAGCTGTTTATTGAGAAGCTCAAAAAAGTCGCTGAGCAGCTGAAAGTGGATTGGCAACTGATTCTGCAGACAGATGCAAAACCCGATTTTGGAGACTGGAAAAAGCTGATTCTGCTGGTCAATCGTGTGATGCCTGAAATTGAAAAATCGCTGCACCGTTGTGAAAAGTCTGTCTTTCTTGTTTACCCTGGCCTGCTGGCTCGTTATCGCCAGCTTGGAATTCTGGAGAGACTGCGTGACGGTATTGGCCGCAAGGAGCACATTAAAGGACTGTGGCTGCTGCTGCCTGGTGACCATCAGGTTGTCATGGATGGCCACGCAGTCCCCGTGATCGGCCCCGGTCAAAAGGTTCAGATTCCGATCAGCTGGCTTCGCAATGATCATAACGGAACGCAGCCGCAGGCCCTGGCCGAAGCATCGTCCTGATTCCTCATACCCAGAGTTCCCTGATTCCATCTGTTGTTTGAAGTGCAGGCTCCTCAATGACGCTACTGAAAGAACTGATCGACATCCCCGAACACCTTGATCAAGGTCAGTTCGTTCTGCGTTTGACGGAAGGTGTTGTGCATCCCGAGGCCACCGTTGGGTCCTACGTGGCCACGGATCAGCTTGTCAAAGCGTTCGACAATGCCCTCGGGTTTATCAAAGGGGCTGTGGTCGAAAACAAGAGTAAAGCCAGCTATCTGCACGGCAGCTTTGGCAGCGGGAAAAGCCACTTCATGGCGGTTCTGCAGCTCATTCTTGAAGGTCATCCGGCAGCTCGAGGAATCGAAAAGCTGGAAGATGTCGTTACGCGACATACCGAGTGGACTCGGGGACGCAGCTTTCTGCTTGTGCCGTATCACATGCTTGGGGCCACCAGTGTTGAGGAAGGGATCTTCAGCGGCTACGTGAAGCACATCCAGAGACTGCACCCCGAAGCACCGATTCCCGGAGTCTATCGCGCTGAAAGCATGTTTGAGGACGCTCAGACGCTGCGCGGTCGCATGGGCGATGATGCGTTCTTTGCCACGCTGAACGAAGGCATTACGGGAGATTCAGGCTGGGGCGATCTGGACGCAGCGTGGGACCTCGATCGCTTTGAGACCGCAATCGCGGCCGCGCCGGCGAATGAGGAACGCTCGCAACTCATCAGCATTCTTGTTCGTAAGTTCTATAGTTCCTATTCAACACAGACCAGCGGGCGAGATGAAGAGTTTCTGCCGCTCGATCAGGGTCTGGCTGTCATCAGCCAGCATGCGAAGAGTCTGAAGTACGATGGAGTAATCCTGTTTCTTGATGAATTGATTCTGTGGCTCGCCAGCCGCGCCGCTGATCTGGCGTTTGTCCATCGAGAAGGCCAGAAGCTGGTGAAGCTGGTCGAATACCAGGATGCTAACCGGCCCGTCCCGATTATCGCATTTATCGCTCGACAGAGAGACCTGAGTGAGCTGATCGGGGATTCCGTCCCCGGAGCAGACAAAGTCAACTTCTCAGACGCATTGAAGCATTGGGAAGGACGTTTCCACAAGATCACGCTGGAAGACCGCAATCTTCCAGCCATTGCTGAAAAACGAATCCTGAAGCCTCGAAGTGAGGCGGCCCGCGCAGAGCTTCACGCTGCGTTTACAAAAACGGCAAAGATGAAGGACAGCGTGCTGAATACGCTGCTGACAAAAGAGGGGAACCTTGACGAATTCCGCCGAGTCTATCCTTTCAGCCCGGCTCTGATTCAGACATTGATCGCAGTGTCCAGTGTGCTGCAGCGTGAACGTACGGCCCTGAAGGTCATGATGCAACTGCTGGTGAATCAGCGCGAAACTCTGGAGGTCGGAGGTCTGATTCCGGTGGGCGACCTTTTCGATGTGGTCGCCCAGGGCGCTGAAGCTTTCAGTGCTTCTATGGCCCTCCATTTTGAAAATGCGAAACGCCTGTATCTCCGCAAGCTTCAGCCATTGCTGGAGACAGAATAAGGGCGGCGTGAAGACATCGAACAGCTGCCCTGGAATGACAGCCGACGCGTTGGATTTCGGAACGACGACCGCATCATGAAGACGCTGCTTATTGCTGCGCTGGTTCCAGAAGTGGAAGCCTTGCGAGCACTCAACGCAGAACGCCTGGCGACGCTGAACCATGGAACAATCAAGTCGCCGATTCCTGGCGGTGAAGTTCAGATGGTGCTGGCCAAGTGCCGCAAATGGTGCGGTGTTGTTGGCGAACTGCGAGTCGGCGAAGAGGCCAATCCGACGATCTCGCTCCATTTGTCGGGCGTCGATACGGACCGTATTCTGGCAAATGCAGAAGCCTACGACAGCCGTGGAAATCGAATTCGACTGGTTCGACAGTTTCTTTACGACTTGCTGGAAGTGAAAGGGCAGGACGAAACGGAACAGTACTATGCATGGCTGTGGCGCAATACCCGCCGTGATGCAACAATTCTGTTTTCCAACGTTCGTGAATTACCGCCAACGTCATTCGAAAACAGCCAGGGAAACTGGAAGTTTATTATCGACTATCCAATCGACGACCCGGGCTTCGGTCCTCGTGATGATTTGGCGAAGGTTCACGAATTCAGTGAGCAGCATCAAAACAGTACAAAAACGCTGGTCTGGCTTCCCAGGTTTTTCAGTGAAGCGGCTGAGAATGATCTGAAGACACTCGTGAAACTGGAACATATTTTTACAGGGAACTGGTTCAACGAATACTCGAATCATCTTTCTCCACTGGAGCGTCAGTCGGCTCGAACAGTTCTGGAACAGCAGCGACATTCACTGCGTCAGCGCGTTCGCAGTCATCTGGAAGCAGTTTACGGATTGACAGCGCTGCTCGACAATTCCATTGATACTTCCCGCGACCTGCATCCTCACGAACAGTTCACTTCACTGACAAACGGAATGGACCTGCAGCCGCCGAATTGCGGCAATCTCAAGCAGGCCATGGAAAGCCTGCTGGAACAGGCTCTGGCGTCCGAGTTCCCCGGTGCTCCTCTGTTCGGAGAAGAAGTCAGGACGGTTTCGCTCAAGAAGGTGCACGCGATTCTGTCGGCAGGTCTTCAGAAGGGCGAGAAAAGAATTCTGGTGGAACCCTCTGATCGAAGACTGCTGCGTCACATCGCCGAACCGATGATGTTGGGCGAAATGCGGCATGACACCGATAATTTCCTGCCCAATTCGCACTGGTCAGATCACTTCAAACGAAAGTCTCACCAGGCAGGGGGTGTTCTGCAGGTTCAAACCCTGAGAGACTGGATCGACGAACCAAAACCAATGGGGCTGCCAGTCGAAGCGCAGAACCTGATACTGATGCTCTTTGCGGAGGAAAGCAATTACACATTCATGGAGCACAATGGGCCTGAGGAACCATCGCTCACCAGACTTCGAGACACCTGGGTTCTTAAGGCTCAGTCGCTCCCCGATGAGACAACGTGGAGAATGGCGATAGACCGATCTGGCAAATTGTTTGGCATGAAAACCTCACCATTGCTGAATGCCACCAATGCGTCGCAGCTGAGCGGTCGTCTTCTGGAATCCGCAAAATCGTGTCGCAGTGCGGTCAACGAATACTACACATTGCTTCGGAAGCGACTGACTGATCTGGGTGTGGACCTTACAACTGCGAACCGCCTGAAGACGGCACATGCCTCAACAGAACTTATTGAATCGCTGGCCAACGCTCGCGACACGGAAATCATCAATTGCCTGGCGAATGCCAGAATTGAAACCAGTGAAACCGCAATGGGGACAGCCATCGGGCAGGCCGATCGGTTTCGGCAGTCTCTGTCGAATCAGGCCTGGACGATTTTCAGTGGGCTGATCACAATCCAGGACCAACGCCAGGCAGATGCCCGAGCAATCCTGAAAGACCTTGTGGAAGCTCTGACATCCGACGAACACGTCATGCTGCTGGTGGAAACAGCCGACAACTGCCAATCCCAGGCGCTCAGGATGTTAACAACCACAACTCCTGCACCCGTCGCTCCACCAATTCCCGGTCCGCAGATTGCGGTGCCGGTCACACACCCGGTTGGACCGGCCAGTACCGCGCCCGACGGAATGGTTTTGCCTCCACGCGGACAAAACATTAAAGCCGATCTTTCGGCGGACTCCGCCATGGATGCCATCAAGCAGATCAAGAAAGAACTCAAAAAAGGACAGTCCGCCCGCATCACCATCACCTGGACCATCGACCAACCCTAACCGTCTGTTGTTTTACTGCGTTTTCACAACCTGACACGTCAGTGAGGGACAAAGTTGCCGCGTTTTTCACCCACAATCCCTCGCTGAGGCAACGGGTTATGATTAAATCAACAGCCTGCTAACCGTCCCCAGTCCCCAGTCCCCTGAACCCAGTCCCCTGAACCCAGTCCCCTGAACCCAGTCCCCTGAACCCTGAATTCATGTCCATCACGTTCAGCCAAATCAAAGCTCAAGTCGCTGCCGTCCGGCGGAAGTATCCGGACTCGCGCGCGATCGCCATCAAAGTGGCTGGCCGCTGGACCGACGATCCGCTGCAAAAAGACGGCGACGAGCAATACTTGATTCGGTACTGTGAATCGCCTCTCGCGATGCGATGCGCCCTGCGAGAAGGCTCGGACGATCTGACGCGTGTCCTGCTGACGAATCTGGATGAACGCGATGTGGGTACCGATCTCCTTGTCCGGCTTAGACCCGATCGCCTGATTGTTATGAACAACTGGGAGATCGTGAAATCACTCTTCCAGGCCAGAGCTGTCGATCCACGTCTGGCACAGAATGCCTGGCTGGCCTCAATGTTGATGGATTTATCGGCGAGTGGCTTACCCGTCGTGCCCGGTGGTTTCCTGGATGCAGAGACGGTCTGGGGGATTTTGCTGCAGGGAACGTTGAAGTTTGAGGCCGACCACCCGGATCTGTATGCCGTCCTCAAGTGGACCACGGACAATGACAACGTAATGCGGCTTCGAAGGGCCGGCAAGGATTTCCAGCAGGCTGCTATCGACTGGCTGACTCGTCAGTGTGGCCCCGCCGCGCAGGTGATTCTGGAATGTGCCATTCGTCTTGATCTGCCAGAAGCATTGCCCATCGGCCTGGCCGCAGGAGTTGTTTTTCATCAAGACTGTACGGCAAAGCTGGAGCGTGCTGCTATTCGGATGGAGGAACGATTTTTCAATCGTCAGCGTCCGACTCAGGAGATCCTGCAAACCTGGGCGTCAGCCGCCACGCATGTGGTGCGGATGCAGTTTGGCCCGTCACGTCCCAAATCACAGATCCTTGAACGAGCGGACCAGATTCTGAAGGAGGTTGAGGCAGAAAAATACAGCTTCCTCAGCGATACGTCTCCCGTTGGATTTGATCAAAGACTAGCGCGATTTGGCAAAGCTCTTAAAAGTACTCTGACGTCCACAAAGATTACCAGCACGGAATATCTGATCGAGCTTCGTGAAGACCTTCATCATCACGATCAGCGAGAATCAGAGACCCGCAGGCTGCAGCGCGTGGATATGGCTCTGCGTCTTGTAAAATGGCTGGCAACCGAAACACCCGAAACCCATTCTCTGGCGGACGCAGGTCGGTACCATCTCTTTGAAGGCGGATTTGTTGACTGGGCTCGCTACTGTCTGCGGGCTCCTGATCCAGTCCGAGAACTGGCGGAAGCCTGTCGGTTGCTGTTCGAAAAAGCGTCGGCTCGTCAAATGGCTCAGTCTCATCGCTTCGCGAAGTTGCTGGCTACATGGACCAAAGAAAATGGGTCCAGTACCGAGATTATTCCTGTTGAACAAGTGCTGGATTGTGTCGTCGTTCCTTTAGCCCAACAGCGTGCTGTACTGGTGATTGTGCTGGACGGTATGAGCGTCGCCGTGTTTCAGGAGCTGCTCAGCGACATTCCTTCACACGAATGGCAACTGCTGGCTCCGGAATCAACAGGATTGTTGCCTGGACTGGCGACCGTACCAAGCATCACAACGGCCTCTCGAACCAGTCTGCTGACCGGGAAACTTCAGGTCGGCGGCCAGGCCGAAGAATCCAGAGACTTTGCCGAGCATCCCGGATTGAAAGGTCCTGGCCGAAACCAGGCAGCTCCTGAATTATTTCACAAGGCCGATCTTCATGGCTCGGTCGACGGCACGATTTCCGATGTCGTCCGCAGGCAGATCAGTCTCGATGGACCGCATGTGGTCGGTGTCGTCATCAACGCCATTGATGACCATCTGGCAAAAGGCGAGCAGATCGACACGCTCTGGACCCGTGAAACGATTCACAGCCTGCCGGTGCTGCTGCATGAGGCACGCGCAGCGGGCCGAGTGATTGTTCTGCTCAGTGACCATGGTCATGTTCTGGACTGTGGTGCAAAGAAGAAAACTGAGTTGGAGCACGAAGGGCGATTCCGTTTGGATGACGCCCCGGCCGATGAAGAAGAACTGATGATCACCGGCCGACGAATCCTCTGCACCGATCGACGGCGGCTGATTGCCCCGACCAGTGAAAAGCTACGTTACACATCCAAAGCAAACGGCTATCACGGTGGCTTGACGCCTCAGGAAATGATCGTTCCGATCGCAGTCCTGGCCGCTTCTGAACCGTGGCCGGACGGATTCGTCGAAGCCGCAATTGACAAACCGGACTGGTGGACAGTGTCCCCGGAATCAATGCTTGATGAACTTCCCGAACTGAAGACAACCCGACGCAAACCCGCGGGCCGGCTGTTTGATCCACTGGATGAAGAATCCAAACCGGCCGCCACGTCTTCCTCGACGGCTCCGGCCGCAGCCACGTGGATCGACCTGTTGCTGGCGTCACCCGCCTTTGAATCGCAGAAGCAGGTGGCCGGTCGAGCTGTTCCGTCGGATCAGGACTTTCGAAAGATCCTGCAGGCGATCGAAGGCAGACGAGGCAAAATCACGTCTTCCGCCCTGGCACGAGCAATCGACATCACGCCGTCCCGTTTGCGAACGATGTTCTCCGTCATCCAGCGAGTCCTCAACATCGACGGCTATGCCATCATCCGCCGCGATGATTCGTCGGACAGCATTGAACTCGACCGCAATATGTTGCTCAGGCAATTCGGGCTGATTTGAAGGTCGGGAGCGGGGAGCGGGGAGCGGGGAGCGGGGAGTGGGGAGCAGGGAGAATGGGGATTCACAACTATCGGGATCTGGAGGTTTGGCAGAAGAGCATGGACCTTGTTGTCTTCTGTTATGACGTGGCGAAACAGTTTCCATCGGACGAACGTTATGGTCTGATTTCTCAGTTACGGCGGGCGGCCGTATCAGTACCCGCCAATATTGCTGAGGGGCATGCTCGAAACCACACAAAGGAATTCCTGCAACATCTTTC
>JBDNHX010000500.1:0-4852 GCA_041688565.1 Planctomycetaceae bacterium | reverse complement strand
CTCCGTCCTGCCGATCACGTCTCTCCAGTTGCAGCACGAGGCATCCATCGAGCGAATTTCCAGCGGTGTCCCAGCCTTGGACGTCATGCTCGGCGGTCAGGGGTTTTTTCGAGGCAGCAGCGTCCTGTTGTCCGGCACGGCGGGTGTTGGCAAGACCAGCCTTGCTTGTCATGCCGTCGATGCGTGCTGTCAGCGAGGTGAACGCTGTCTGTATTTCGCTTTTGAAGAATCGGAAGCCCAACTATTTCGCAATATGCGGTCGATTGGCCTCGATCTGGAGCCGTGGGTGAAGAAGGGTCTGCTGCGTTTTCAAGTGGCCCGTCCGACGATGAACGGCCTGGAAATGCACTTGACGAGCATTTACAGGCAAGTTGAAACGTTCCAACCCCGTTTAGTAATCGTCGATCCAATCACTAGCTTTCTTTCGTCGGGGACCGACGCCGAAGCAAGCTCCATGATGATTCGGTTGGTTGATTACTTGAAGTCACACCAGATCACGGCTCTCCTCACCAATTTGAACCATGCCGGAAGCGCCCTGGAGCAGACGAATGTTTCGATCTCCTCGCTGATCGACACCTGGTTGCTCCTGCAAGACCTGGAACTCAACGGCGAGCGCAATCGGGGACTGTACATTCTCAAGTCTCGTGGCATGGCCCACAGCAATCAGATTCGGGAATTCCTGCTGACCGAAAAAGGCATCCAGCTCACCGAGGTTTACCTGGGGCCGGAAGGCGTTCTTACGGGTTCGGCCAGACTCTCCCAGGAAGCCAAGGAAAAGGCGACTGCAGTGGTTCGCAGGCTGGCGGTCGAAGGTAAGCGGGAAACCCTGGCACGAAGGCAACAAGCTCTGGAGGCTCAAATCGCCGTTCTCCAGTTGCAATTTCAAACCGACAAGGAAGAAATGGAACGGGACATCGCCAGTGAGCAGGCGTATGTGGTAAAACTGGATCAGAGCCGGGACGAAATGGCTCGGAGTCGCAAGGCGGATTCCAATGGACTTCCGGTCTCTCCGAAGAAAGGTCGCAAATGAACACGCAGTCCCTTCCGAACTGTCACGAGGTGCAGACCGAGAAGCCGAAGCTCTGGCAGCTGCGCCTGTACGTCGCTGGACAATCACCCAAGTCTATGGCTGCCTTCGCCAACCTCAAGCGGCTCTGCGAGGAACACCTTGCCGGTGAATTCGAGATCGAAGTGATTGATCTTATCGAGAACCCTCGGCTGGCAAAGGATGACCAGATCGTTGCCATACCGACGCTGGTGAGAAAGCTGCCCGAGCCGATCCGCAAAATCATCGGCGATCTGTCCGATACCGAGCGAACGCTGGTCGGCCTGCAACTCTGTCCCTCCACGAAATGAGGATGAGGGCAATGAAAGATAGCGACCCACGCTCGAAGCGGCAGACAACGACCGAGGCGTTCGAGGAGCGGGCGGCGAACCACCCTCAGGAACGCTACGTCTTGTTTCTGTACGTCGCCGGTCTGACGCCACGTTCCACGCTGGCGGTCGAGCGCATCCGGGCCATCTGCGACCGCTACTTGCGGGGCCGTTATGAGCTGACGATCATCGACCTCTATCTACAGCCGGAGATGGCCCGGCAGGCGCAGATTGTGGTCGCCCCCACTCTGGTAAAGCAAATCCCGTCACCCAAGCGGTTGTTCATCGGAGACCTGGCTGACGAGAAAAGCATTCTTCACGGATTGCAAATCGCTTCTTGAACCGTCCTCTGCCACTGGAAAGCCTTCATGTTAACCATGCCAAACACCAACGGCGAACTGCTTGAGGAAATTGAGCGGTTGCGCTTGCGACTTGAAGAAGCCGAGGAGGTCGTTGAGGCCATTCGGAATGGAGTTGTTGATGCGGTCGTCGTCCACTCGACTTCACCGGAGACGGTTTACACTCTGAATGGGGCTGAGCGTCCGTACCGATTGCTGGTCGAAGCGATGCAACAAGGTGTCGCAGTCCTGAATTCGGAGGGAGTGGTTCTCTACTGCAACCCGTTCCTGGCTGCACTTTTCAGGATGTCGGTGCAAAACATCACAGGATGCGCAATAGACAGCTTCGCGGCGGAAGCCGACCCCGCAATGCTCACCGACATATTAAGAAATATCGAGAACAATGCGGCCCGCAAAGAGACTCTGCTGCGCCGCCAGGACGGAACGATCTTTACCGCAGCACTCGCTGCCAGTGTCCTGCCTTCGCAGAAATTCTGCCTCTTGATCTCGGACCTTACCCAGCAGCTGCACTATGACGAATTGATCGTTTCCAGGGCTGCGCTGGAGGATTCGGAGATTCGTTATCGGCGGCTGTTCGAGTCGGCGAAAGACGGCATCCTGCTCCTCGACACAGAGAGCGGAAAGATCACCGACGCCAACCCATTCATGAGTGAATTGCTGGAGTACTCGCACGAGTATTTCCTTGGTAAGGAACTGTGGGAGATCGGAATTTTCAGCGACAAAGCAGCCAACGAAGCCGCTGTGCGAACACTCCAGGACGAAGGATACATTCGTTACGAACATCTGCCGCTGGAAACCAGCCGTGGGCTGCGCGTCGAGGTAGAGATCGTCGCCAACGCCTACCGGGAAGACCATCACAAAGTCATTCAGTGTAACATTCGCGACATCACCGAACGCAGCCGCCTGGAAAAAGAGACGCACGAACAGGCATCGGCGTTGGCAGAACTGGACCAACGCAAGGATGAGTTCCTGGCAATGCTGAGTCACGAACTCCGCAACCCGCTGGCCGCAATCACCAACGCCGTGCAACTGCTCAGTCTTCAGAAGCATGAAGACCCCCTCCAACGTCAAGCCCGGACAATCATCCAACGCCAGATGGGCCAACTGATCCGGCTCGTTGATGATTTAATGGAAGTCTCCCGCATCTCATCCGGAAGAATCCACCTTCAAAAAGAGCGGACTGGTCTGAACGGCATCGTGGAACGTGCAGTGGAGACGACCCGTTCGTTGATGGATCAACATCGACATGAAATCACGGTGTCGTTATCGCTGCAACCACTTTGGCTCCACGCCGACGCATCTCGACTGGAGCAGGTGGTTGTCAATTTGCTGACCAATGCGGCCAAATTCACGGCAGACGGTGGGACAATTGCGATTACTGTTCAGCGGGAAGCAGAAGAGGCGGTGCTGCGAGTGAAGGATACGGGGGTCGGTATCGCTCCCGAACTACTGCCTCACATCTTTGATCTTTTCACGCAGGCGGAACGAACACTGGACCGCTCGCAAGGCGGATTGGGCATCGGCCTTAGCCTGGTTCAGCGACTGGCCGAAATGCACGGGGGCCGAGTCGAGGTTTCAAGCGTGTTGGGTCAGGGCAGCGAGTTTGTCGTCAGATTGCCGATTGCCAATTGCCGTTTGAAGCGAAGGAAGACGATACCAATCAAAAATTGGCAATCGAAAACCGAAAATCCCTGCGGGTGTTAGTGGTGGATGACAACGTGGATGCGGCTGAGTCGTTGGGGTTACTGCTAAAAATAACAGGGCATGATGTTCGAACAGCTTACGATGGCCCGACCGCATTGGAAGCCGCTTCCGGTTACCACCCGCAAGTGATGCTGTTAGACATCGGCCTGCCGGGAATCGACGGTTATGGAGTCGCTAAAAGGCTGCGGCAGGATTACAATCTCAAGGGCGTCATGCTGGTTGCGATGACTGGTTACGGGCAGGAAACAGACCGCAAGCTTTCGCAGGACGCCGGGTTCGATCACCATCTTGTCAAACCGCCCGACTTTGCTATGTTGCAACAAATCCTGGCGACCGTCTAGGCGAACGCAACCTGACACTTAGGTCGCGTGGACTATGATAACCTAATGGTAAGACTTGCTCTCCAAACAATAGTGAACATCAAGCAAACCTTGGTAAGTTTTGCGGCATAACGATTGATTGCTAAAACACTATCTGGAGACTGACGTCTCGCGGCTCGCCGAGTTCCAGGCGAGCGGGGGACGTGAGTCCCCTGATTGTGATTCCTGCGATTATGCCATTTAACTTGTGCATGGGTGCTTAGCCCCGGCGACCATTGGTCGCATCTGAGAAATTCTCAATGGAAACAGAAGGCACTGAATCCAAAATCATGGATGTGCGGAGGGCGGCAATGAAGTCGTCCGCTGCTGCCTATGGCGTGTCACTCGCTGCCGTCGCTGTTGCCGTCGCGGCTCGTCTGTTGCTTGAGCCGCTGCTGGCTGACCATCTTCCGTTCATCACCCTGTTTCTCGCTGTAGGCTTCGCCGCCTGGTACGGAGGAAGGGGGCCGGGATTGCTGGCGTTGGTCGCCGGTGCGCTCGCCGCCGGCTTTTTCCTGACGCAGCCCCGCTACTCATTTGCCATTTACCAAACCGAATATGAAGTCGGCCTCGTCCTTTACGCAGTCGTCGGGTTCGCCTCCATCGCCATGTTCGAGTCGCTGCGGAAAGCCCAGCGGCGGGTCGAAGAGCAGCGGCGACAATTGGAGCAGGAATTAGCGGCCCGCCGACTGACCGAACAAGCCTTTGCCGAGCAAGCCGAGCGTTTACGGACCACGCTCGCCAGCATCGGGGATGCGGTCATCACGACCGACCTGGCGGGCTGCATCACCAACATGAACGCCGTCGCTGAATCGCTGACGGGATGGACGACCGCCGAGGCGATGGGGCAACTGCTCGATGCTGTGTTCCGCATCGTGAACGAGACGACCCGCAAGACGGTCGAGAACCCGGCGTTTCGGGCGTTGAAGGAAGGTGTCATCGTCGGACTGGCGAACCACACGGTGCTCATCGCCAAAGACGGCACGGAGCGGCCCATTGACGACACTGCCGCCCCAATCCGTTGCAAGGACGGCGAAGTGGTCGGCTGCGCGCTGG
>JBDNHX010000079.1:0-17369 GCA_041688565.1 Planctomycetaceae bacterium | reverse complement strand
TGCACCAGCCTGAATCCGCCGCATTGCGATTCCTTCCGGAGGGCCCGTATTCTCTGGACCACGATCGCATGAGCTGGGTCGGCATTCAGCATGGTGCAGATTCCACAACAGGGTCAATTAATGTTCTCGATCTGTCCAGCGGCACGAATCAGACGTTCGATCTGCCGGGCCGCCCGGGATTTGCATTTCCGACCGATAAGCCGGGCGTGTTTGTCGCCGGAGTGGAGCGCAGCGTCGGGCTGTTTATTACCGCGACAGGTGAATGGAGTCCGTTCATTCAGGCGATTGAATCTTCCGTCACGAACACCATCATCAATGACGCGGTTGTCTTCGAAGGCAATTTGATTTTTGGCTGCAAGGAGCTGGAATTCAAAACTCCCAAGGCCGGGTTATATCTGTGGCGACGCAGTGATCGGACCACCATCCAGCTGTGCAATGATCAGATCTGTTCGAACGGTAAAGCGATTGTTCGAAATGTCGATGGCACTTTGACGCTGTTCGACATCGACTCCTGCAAAAAGCAGATTATTCGTCGCATACTGGATATCGAGCAGGGCACAGTCGGTCCAGTGGAAGTCGTTGTGGACCTGACTTCAGAGAATGTCTTTCCTGACGGCATGATTCTTACGCCCGACCATAAGAGCCTGATTGTGGCCTTGTATGATCCGGGTGACCCGATCGCGGGAGCCGCGCGGCAGTATTCCATCGCCGACGGGAGGCTCGAAGCAGTGTGGACTTGCCCTGGATCGCCACGAGTCACATGTCCGCAGCTGATCAGGCACCAGGGACGTGTGCGACTGGTGCTGACATCCGCGGTGGAACACATGTCCGCCGAGCAACTTGCCTTGCATCGCAATGCCGGTTGTTTGTTTGTCGGCGACACCCCGTTTGATTCCATTGGCGACCAGCCTGTGTTCCCGTGCCCATAGAAACGTTTGTCAAAGCCGCTCTGAATATGCAGAGCTTATCAATTTGTCGGGAGTAGGAAACATGCGTCTTGAAGGTCACGGACAAAGCTCCAACGTAGAAGATCGTCGAGGACGCCGAGGCCCAGCAATGGCGGCTGGTGGTGGCGGTCTGTTACTGGTCGTGATGATGATCGTCATGAACATTATGGGCGTGGATCGCGACAAGCAGCAGGCGGCGATCGGGATTGCGAAAGCGATCCAGTAGAAAGCGGCGAACCAGGGACCGGCAGAACCCGGTGAGGGAATTAACGATGCGAGCCGCGTCTTCATCAGCCAGATTCTTAAGAGTACCGAAGACGTCTGGACGCAGCAGTTCAGGGACCATGTTCAGGGCGGAAGCTACACGCCACCCAAGCTGATCATTTTTGGAGGAAGCGTTGAAACTCGCTGCGGGATGGGCAGTGCCGAGATGGGACCATTCTATTGTCCAGGCGATTCACAGGTTTACATTGACCCATCGTTCTTTGACGAGCTGGCTGAGCGGCATAAGGCGACCGGCGATTTTGCGCAGGCCTACGTGATTGCGCACGAGGTCGCTCACCACGTTCAGAATCTCACGGGCTTCAGCGATCAGGTCAACGAAGTTCGTGCCCGGGGCGACGAACTGATGACCAATCAGATGTCGGTGCGACTGGAGCTTCAAGCGGATTATCTGGCCGGCGTGTGGGCGCATCACGCGAACAAGAAATATAACATCCTCGAGGAAGGTGATATCGAAGAGGGAATCAACGCTGCCAATCGGATCGGCGACGACACTCTTCAAAAGGAGGCCCAGGGCTACACGGTCCCCGAACGTTACACCCATGGTACGTCGGCTCAACGAGCCAAATGGTTTAAGAAAGGCCTGACGACTGGCGACTTCGACGGGTGCGATGAATTGTTTCGCGTCGCCTATGACCGGCTTTGAACATTTGTCACTGGTTCTTGGTTCTTGGTGCTGGCCATCAATAGCCGTCGGATACCACATCCGCATCGAAGCGGATGGGTTGAAGATGCAGGCGCAAGCGGCATTCGTCGAGCATGGCTTGCGTGATGCTGGCGCCGATGCGAGTGACTCCGATTTCACGGCACTGCAGCACCGCGTCCATATCGCGAACTCCGCCTGCAGCCTTCACCTGGACGTTTGGGCCGGCATGTTTGCGCATCAGTCGCAGATCAGCCATTGTGGCTCCGCCAGTGCCGTAGCCTGTCGATGTCTTGACCCAGTCGGCCTTGAGTTCCGTGCAGATTCCGCACAGCCGAATCTTCTGAATATCATCCAGGCAGCAATTTTCAAAGATAACTTTCACCTTCTGTCCGGCCGCATGAGTCAGCTCAATGACGGCCCGCAGATCGGCGATGACATAGTCCCAGTCGCCGCTAAGAACGCGACTGATATTGCAGACGAGATCCAGTTCTTCTCCCCCATCAGCCAGAGCCTGCCGGGCTTCGGCCACTTTTGTCGAAGTGCAGTGGCCGCCGTGCGGAAATCCAACGACCGTACTGGCGACGACTCCGGAGCCCTTCAAAATTTCAGCACATCGTTTCAGATAATGAGGCTGAATGCAGACGCTGCCGGTTTTGTAGACAATGGCCATCCGGCAACCGGCTTCAAAGTCCTCAAAGTTGAGCGACGGTTTCAGAAGCGAATGGTCAATCATCCGTGAAATGTCTTCGTAAGTGAAATCCATGGCGGGAGCCTTTGAGAATCGTAGGGACGAAGTAAAAAAAAGTAGAGGCTGTGCTGTAGGATTGGGTTCAGCATTCGCCTGAAAACGACGAATGAGCCCTGATCCTTGACATTGGCGGCCTGATCGCGGCAGACTCTGTGAATTGAACCGATTGAAATGAAGTGTCTGGTGCGGAGTATTGTCGATGATTCATGCCCTACGATCAAGACGGGACATGCTGGCTCAGGCATCCAGCGGATTTGGCCTGCTTGCCCTTGCCGGACTGATGTCGGAAACAAGCGCATCAGAAACAAGCGCATCGGAGAGCTCAGTCGCCGTTTCTGCGAAGGCCTCGGCGCGAGCGAAGCACGTCATCCTGTGCTTTATGGACGGCGGCCCCAGTCACGTGGACACATTCGACTACAAGCCCGAACTGGCTCGCCAGCAGGGCAAGCCGATTGGCGATTCGCAGGTCTCAAAACTTTCGCAAAGCAGTGCAGGACGCGTCTGGTTTGGCAGTCCATGGAAATTTTCGCAACGCGGTCAAAGCGGTTTGTGGGTCAGCGATCTTTTGCCACACACAGCTAGGCTTGCGGATGATATTTGTGTCGTTCGTTCGCTGGTCGGCAAACAGCCCCTGCATGGTCAGCAGAATCTGTTGCTGCACACGGGCCGCGTCACGGGGCAGGCTCCGAGTTTCGGGTCGTGGGTCACCTATGGCCTTGGCACCGAAAACCAGAATTTGCCGGGCTATGTCCTGTTGAACAATGACTGGATTCCAAATGGAGGGTTTGAAAACTTCTCCAGCGCCTTTTTGCCACCAACAAATTCGGCCACTCTGCTGCGCGCAAAAGGAGCCACGATCGACAATATTCAGTCGCCCGATTCGATGACAAAGCAACGTCGAAAGTTGAAGTTGCTGCAGGAACAGGATCAGACATTCGCTGTCGACACTCCGGAGCACCAGCTGATTGAATCGGCAATCCGCAATTATGAAACGGCATTTCGGATGCAGATGGCCGTGCCGGAAATCGCAGACGTCGCCGGAGAAACAGAAGCGACTCGCCGACTGTACGGGCTCGAAAGTTCCAACGATTACCAGAAGTATTATTCGCTTCAGTGCCTGCGGGCTCGTCGACTTGTCGAAGCAGGTGTTCGATTTGTTGAGATCACATGCCCGCTCACGCATGCCAACAATTCGCCATGGGACCAGCATGGGAATCTGAAACTGCATCACGCGGAGAACGCGATGATCACCGATCAATCGGTTGCGGCACTCATCTACGACTTGAAACAACGCGGACTACTCGACGACACCATTGTCATCTGGGCCGGCGAAATGGGACGCACGCCGCATACTCCTGCGATTTCGGAAACCGCCGGGCGTGACCATCACGTGAATGGGTACAGCATCTTTATGGCAGGCGGCGGCTTCAAAGGTGGAATGGCATTTGGGCAGACCGACGACTTTGGGAATTCCGTCACAGAAAACCCGCTCACGATTCACGATATTCACGCAACCATGCTGCATCAGCTGGGCATCAATCACAAGCAGCTGACATTCCGCTTCGGCGGTCGCGATGTCAGTCTGACCGACGTCCACGGCCGGATCGTGACGGAGATCCTCGTTTAAACGGCCACTTGTTTAAATTGTGGCAGTCAGCAGGCGAAAGCGTCCGTGGTTTCCCGCCCGCGCAGCAGGCTGTTGAAATAAGTAGGACAGGCTTCCAGCCTGTCTTTGCGCTGCAATAATCAGTGTGTTTCTGCAATGAATGTCAGGCTGGAAGCCTAACCTACGTGAAGCGCGTGACTTGCCATCAGTCCAGCGATTCTGGCGGTGATGAATTCACAATCCGCCCGAGCGGAGGTAATATGCGAAAGCGATCCCGGCGAATGAAGCGTTGAGCTCGGTGCAGACGCTCTGATTTTCACAGCCTGAATTCGTGGCGTGTCCAAACCTCATCGCTGCCGTGCTCCCTGTTTTGTGAGTATCTCTGCCACCCCTGAAGGAGTTTCCTGATGTCGACGTCATCCATTGAGCGAACGACTACAATCGCTCCGGCTGTTGCTAAATTTCTGGCAATGCCTCTCCACAAATCCTTTATTGGCGGTCGCTGGGTCGAAGCGGCAGACGGACAAACATTTGACGTCATCGATCCGGGCTCCAATGAAAAGATTGCCACCGTGACCAGCCTGAAGAAGGCCGATGTCGACAAGGCCGTCGATGTTGCCGTGGACGCATTTCATAACGGCAGCTGGGCGAAGCTGCAGGTAGCCGAACGAGCTGCCTGTCTACATCGAATCGCCGATGCCGTCGAAGCTCGCAAGGAAGAATTCGCCACCATCGAATCTCTGGACTGTGGCAAGATCTACAACCAGGCTCTGGGCGACGTCCAGAATTTTATCGACACCTTCCGCTACTTTGCCGACCTGTCCCAGGCTGTCAATTATCGCCAGGTCATCGCTGTTAAAAATCATGAGGCGTGGGTATCCCGCAAGCCATGGGGTGCCTGTGGATTCATCATTCCCTGGAACTTCCCGTTCCTGCTCGCCGGCTGGGGTCTTGCCCCTGCTCTGGCTGCTGGCAACACCTGCGTTCTGAAGCCTGCGGAAGATACACCGCTGTCAGCTTTGTATCTTTGCCATGTGATTCAGGAACTGGAACTTCTGCCGAACGGCGTCCTGAACGTGGTCACCGGATTTGGCGAAACCGCCGGGGCAGCGCTTTCGCAGAATCCAAAGTTCCGCCGCATGAGCTTCACCGGTTCTCCGGAAGTGGGTCGCATGGTGGCCGAAGCCTGTGGCCGAAATCTGATTCCTGTGAAGTGCGAACTGGGCGGTAAGGGTGCCGCTGTGATCTTTAATGACGTGGATATCTCAGAAACAGCCGAAAAGCTGGTTCAGGCGATTACCTTCCACAGCGGACAGGTCTGCTGCGATGCGACTCGCTGGCTGATTCAGCGAGACATCTACGACGACCTGGTCGAGGAATGCATCACACGCATGAAGTCGGTTCAGGTGGGTTATCAGATGGATAACCACTCGCAGATGGGTCCGCTGGTCAGCAGCAAGCAGAGAGCTCGCGTGCTGAGCTACCTGCAGAAGGGCGTGGCTGACGGAGCCGATCTGATTCTGGAAGGCGGAGAAGCTCAGGTTCCTGGCAAGAATGGCTTTTACGTGAAGCCTGCACTGCTCGCTGGTTCCCTGAACAACGTCGCGGCTCGCGAAGAAATCTTTGGCCCGGTGGCTTTCATCGCCCCGTTTGCTTCCGAGGAAGAAGGCATCCGACTGGCCAACGATACGGATTACGGTCTTGGCAACAGCGTGTGGTCAAAGGATCTGCAGCGCTGTGCTCGCGTGGCTGAAGCGTTTGTTTCCGGCAACGGCTGGATCAACGCTCACAACGTGATCGTGCATGGCGTTCCTTATGGCGGTGTTGGCAAGAGCGGTATGGGCGGCGGCGTTGTCAGCCCGGACACTCTGAATGATTACCTGCGACCCATTTCAGTCGTTCGTCCTCTGTAATTCACATTCCAGAGTCCTCTCTGTTTCACAGCAACGGCATCCCTTCAACCGGATGCCGTTTTTTTTTAAGCGACAATCGCTGCTGACAGGCAGCATTGGCCGCTCTTGTGAATGACACATGATTGCGGAGAAGCAGATGTTCGCCTTCCGTCTTTCTTCAATCCCAACGCTTTTTCTTGGGCTCGCATTGTTGGTCATCGGCTGCGTCCGTAGCGAGCACGAGACCGAAGCAGAGGCGACAACCAAAGCAGTGGTGGCTGATCGCCTGAGTCTGACCGCCGAAGACCGAGAACGTCTTGGGATTCTCGTAGCCCCAGTAACAACAGCTTCGATTCGCACCACAAAGTCGGCGGTTGGATGGTTTGAAACGGTGCCGGCCCGTGAAGCAATCGTCAAAGCTCCTTTGGATGGATTTGTTCTGGCAGCGCCCGAACGCACGTTTCCGCGACAGGGTGAAAGCTGCTCAGCTGACATTATGATTGCTCAAATCAACGCCTTCATCTCACCTCAGGAATTGTCGCAGATGGTTCAGGCGAGGGAAGACAACGATATCCTGATGCAGCAGTCCCTTGTCACGATGGAACTCACCGAAGCTCAGTTGAAGCGAGCGTCGATCGCAGCGGACGCCATCACAGGCGTTCGAATTGATCAGCTGAAAGAATCTTTGGAACGAGCGAAGGCTGCCTACAAGGAGACTCAGGACAAGATTCCGTTTCTGCTACAGGAGCCTTACGATGACAGAGCGCTAGTGAAACCGGTCCCTGTCGCGGCGCCCATTTCCGGACGCGTTCTGCAGATCTTTGTCGCATCAGGCCAGTATGTGCAGCGCGGAGATGCGCTGTGGACGATCGCCGACTGGTCCACCCTGTGGCTGCGGATCCCGGTCTTTGAAACGGACGTCCGGCAGGTGGTCGCCGACGAACCTGCAATCCTTCATAATCCGCTGTCAGGGAATGAAATCCAGGCGCGGCAGGTCGCTGTTACGACCAGTACAAATGCGACCACTCGCACTGTGAATTTCTATTACGCTGTGGACAACGCGGCGTGGACATTTCGAGCCGGGCAGAGTCTGGAAGTTGAACTGCCGACTTCCGCTGAACAGTCGGTTCTGTTAATCCCGCGATCGAGCCTTCTTTTTGATGGGTTCGGTCAGCCCGCCTGCTACGCCGCAGAACCCGGCTCTTCAAGTTTTGAACGAAAACGACTGGAGATTGGACGGGCTCAGGGAGATCAGGTAATCGTGACGCGTGGCCTTGATGAAGACGACATTGTGGTCACTGCAGGAGCCGAACAACTGGCCGCAGAGGAATCACGATCTGAACTTGCCGTCGAGGACGACGACTAACATGATTCGTTCGCTCATTATTTTTTCGCTGCGATTTCCATGGATCGTTATCGGGCTTGCGACGGCCGTTCTAGTTGCTGGGGGACTGCGTCTGCAGACCGCCAGCTGGGATGTTTTTCCTGAGTTTGCTCCGCCGCAGATTGTCGTGCAGACAGAGGCTCCTGGACTGTCCACCGAAGAAGTGGAACAACTTGTCGCACTACCGGTCGAGTCAGTTCTCAGTGGTGTCAGTCGTTTGAAGCTGCTGCGTTCTTCTTCTGTCCCTGGGCTGTGTGTGGACACAGCGATCTTCGAAGATGGCACGGATGTGTTAGTCGCTCGCCAGCTTGTGAACGAACGGCTCTCAACCGTTCGCTCGCTGCTTCCCAACACGGTTGACAACCCTCGTCTGATGCCTCTAGCGGCCTCCACAAGCCGCCTCGTTATGGTGGGCCTGACTTCTGATGGGAAGGCCACGAGCCAGGATCTGAGAACTCTGGCCGACTGGACTCTGCGGCGTCGTCTGCAGGCCGTTCCCGGCGTGGCTCATGTGGAAGTTTTTGGAGGCGAAATTCGTCAGTATCAGATTCAGGTCTCACCACAAAAACTTCAGAAATACGGAGTCACTTTGGACGAAGTCGTCGCCGCCGGTCAACAGGCGACGGGTTTCGGCGGCGCTGGATTCATTGAAACGCCCAATCAGCGTTTGCCCATTCGCCAGAGGACTCGCATCGAATCTCCCGACGACCTTGCCATCGCGCTCGGAGAAGTCGTGGATGATGCGATCGTGGATGTCGAGAATGTCCTGCGCCGACTTCGAGAAAATCAACTTGCGACAGAGCCGCGTCCAGTGCTTGACGTAATTCTTGATGCCTCGCTGGAAGTCCGCAGCGCGGTGGTTTACGCAAGCTTTATTGTGATCCTTGTTTTCCTGCCGGTGTTTTTTTTGGATGGTCTTGCGGGCAAGCTGTTTGGTCCACTGGGACTGGCCTATGTGGTTGCAATTCTGGTTTCATTGGCCATCGCACTAACGATTACGCCAGCCATGTGCCTGCTGATGCTGGGCTCGCGATCTTCGTTGTCTCAGTCTGAGTCCTGGCTGACGCGTATCTGCAACGCGTTCTATCGACGAACGCTTCCGTTTTTTCTGCGTCGTCCGGTCGCGGTGTTCATCTTTGTCGGTTTGCTGCTGGCCCTGGCAGGATCGACCGTGCCTTTTCTCGGCGGTGAATTTTTGCCCGACTTTCGTGAGTCAAACTTTGTCGTCTTCATGGCCGGTAAGCCTGACAGTTCACTGGCCGAGTCTGAACGATCGGGTACAAAGCTGGCGAAAGAACTGCTTCAGATTCCTGGCGTCAAATCGGTTGCGCAGCAAATCGGCCGCGCTGATTTGTCAGAAGATACGTGGGGGCCGAATATCAGCGAGGTTTGGATTTCGCTGTCCGATGATGCGGCTTACGACGATGTTCTGCGTGAGATTCGAGAGGTTCTTGATAACACTCCGGGCTACGCATTTCAGGCCAAGCAGTTCCTTCGCGAACGCATTGACGAAGTTCTGACCGGCAGCACGGCTGATTTGCTCGTTCGAATTGTGGGTCCGGATCTGGACGTTCTGCGAAGGGAATCGGCGGTGGTGGCGAGTGTCCTGAGTCGCGTTGAAGGAGTGGCCGATCTGCGCGTAGAGCAGCTGATGAATGTTCCGCAGATTGATATTCTGTTGCAGCCGCACGTCACCGCGGGATTTGGTTTATCTGCCGGCAAGACGAACGATGCCATCCAGACGCTGCTGCGAGGAACTCAGGTGGGGCAGGTGTTCGAAAGTGACACCGTTGTCGATGTTGTCGTCAGGGGTGCCCCTGAGCTGCGTAATGATCCGCAAACGTTGCGGGAAATTCTGATCGACAGTCCGCTGGGTCACCCGGTTCCTCTGGGGGCTCTTGCGGAAATTGGAATTTCCACGGCACCCAATGCAATCAATCGCGAACAGGGTCGGCGACGAATGCTCGTGACTTGCAATGCCGAAGAACGCGATGTGGAGACTGTGCTGGCCGAGATCCGGGACCGACTGCAATCCGAGGTGCGGCTGCCGTCGGGTTACTATTTTGAATTTGCCGGTGAGTTTGAAGCGAAGGCGGAGGCTCAGCGGAGAATGTTCTGGCTCAGTCTGGCGTCGCTGCTGGGAATTCTGGTTCTGCTCTTTTTAGACTTCCGCAGCCTTCGTCTGAGTCTGCTGATCATGCTGAGTGTTCCGCTGGCCTGTGTGGGCGGTATCGTGTCGGCCTATCTGGCCGGCGGAACGTTGTCGTTGGGTTCCATGGTGGGATTTGTGACCGTGTTTGGAATCGCGATCCGCAACGGGATTCTGCTGATCAGCAACTATCAGCATCTTGCTCAACGCGGCACTCGGTTCAGTCGTGAACTGATTCTGACGGGCTCAGTCGAACGCATCTCGCCGATTCTGATGACCGCTGGCACAACAGTGCTGGCCATTACCCCGCTGGTCATCTCCGGCAATCTGCCTGGCCACGAGATCGAACATCCGATGGCCGTTGTGATCACCGGAGGGATCGTGTCGTCAACACTCCTCACGCTCTTTGTTCTGCCCGCGATCGTTTTAATCTTTGCCGGCAGCCGGAGTGACGACTAAAGAATCCTGACAAGACCTTCAGATTTTGTGATCTTAAAGTTGTTGCCCAAGTCGTCTGATGTGCTCATCTTCGTGTTCGTTACGTTGGGGCATCCAATCGCATGGCGAAAAAAAAACCATGGGCTCACGCCCAATGGCAGTCGATTTGCGATTATAGTAACCATCACTCTCCGAGTGTTGAATGCCAGGGGCCGCGTACTGCGGCCTTCGTCACTCAGAGAGCGACGGCTACTTTGTCAAACGGAGTCGCATTGGGCTCACGCCAGTGGCCACACCGTATCGTCCCGCTGGGACTGAATCGCAGAACGCATCGGAACGCGCGGTCACGGGGCTACAGACCAATATACTAACTTACTGGAACGGGGAGGTTCCCTGGGTAAGTGCCAGGGACGTTTCGCGATGCGGTGAAGCGTTCCTCGTATCCACAGAGCGAACGATAACGAAGTGACGCCAGTCTTCCAGCAATGTACCAGCCCCGCTAATACAACCTGGATGCCATTATTGCCGCGGGCTATTCGATCCTGACAGACAAAGGCAAAGTCAGTGCTCTGGAGGCCACGCCGAGAGCGGATATGAAGTGTACCGCCAGTGGCAGGATGCGGAAGACTTCTCGGACTTTGACAAGGAGATCAAACGGCTGTAGGAAAAGAAAGAATGAGGTCACTCAGCCATCATCGAAGACGCCGTGAGACGAGTGAAGAATGGAATCGGAAGAGTGAAATACCGGAACCCATTTCCGATTTTACGTTGCATGCATCACACTTCCTCACCCCGAGCCCTCGCTTCTCTGCACCATACATTGCTTTGTCCGTAGAGGTCAGGTACAGGCGCTTCACTTGATGGCTTTCCCGGATTTTCCGGAGACCAATACGCAGTCCCTGGTCGTCGATTTCGGGCATATCGTGAGCCTTCCGATCGACTATCTCGAAGATGTAGCTCTGAGCAGGATGGCGTTGATGTTGAATACAGCCGACCTGATGGCACCATCGCCGGCGATCGCGTTCGCCTTTGGAATTTCCGTGCCGCCGGAAGGCGTGTCACAGGCGCAGCAAAGTTTTTCCGACGTGGGAAGAATCTTCTGCGGATTTTACGGCGTCGACGATCTGCTCAAGACTGAACGACTGAGAGACTTCTGACCCCAGAACTCCGCTTTGAATAAGACCGGTCAGTTTCTTCACGAGACTCAATTTAAACAGCAGGCCTCGCTGATTCATAAAATTGCCCAGCCAGAACCCTTCAACGCTGCTGCCGACGGTCATTAACGTTCGCGGTGAAAATGCAAGCGGCTCATTGCTGAGCGTGCCGTAGGCCAGCATCCTGCCGCCAGGTCCCAGGCTGCGCAGAACTGCCGAACCGGTCGTTCCTCCAACGGCGTCGACAGCGAAGCGAGCCCCGTCGGGGCCAGCTACGTTCCGGATGCGTGCGGCAAGCTGATCAGGATCGCTACGGCCGTCGAAGACTTCCACATGGTCGGCTCCCATGCGACGCAGTTCTTCGGCCACTTCGGGCCGACGAACAATATTCAGAGTTCTGAAGCCGGCGTGCTTTCCAAGGCGAATAATCATGCGTCCGAGTGCTGAGCCGGCGGCTGTCTGAACAAGCCAGGCATTCGAACTAACATTCAGCACTTCGCGAGTCATCACCCAGGCTGTGGCCGGGTTCACAAAAAACGTGGCCGCCTGTTCGTTTGTCAGACTGCTGCTGACGGGAATCACCTGGCCTGCAGGAACCACGACGTACTCCGCCCAGTTCCCGCCCTGTCTGTTCAAAACGGCGACTCGCTTGCCGCGAAACAGACGCCCTTTCAGCCCGCCGCCGGATTCCTCCACAATGCCGACTCCTTCAAACCCAGGCGTCGCCGGGCAGTGGGCCGGGATTGTGTACTGTCCACGAATGAACATCAAATCGGAAGGATTGATCGGCGCTGCAATCATCCGCACAAGCACTTGTCCATGAGCCGGCTGAGGTTTCTCGATGGTTTCCACTTTCAGCATCTGGTCGGGTGAACCGGGCGACGCGAAACGAACAGCTTTCATCAGGAGAAACCTTTGGTCAGTGCAGGAATGGGCTTGCCGGAATTCAGAATGGGTACCGGTCGGCCGGTGAAGTTTTCGATTGCGACATTCGCGTAGTCAATCTGCAGGTGTTTATAAATCGTGGCGAGGAAATCGCCAGGCTCCACACGCTGATCGATCGGATCTTCACCGCGCGCATCGGTGGCCCCGATTACCTGTCCGGTTGGAATCCCGCCGCCAGCGAAGATCATGGAATTGGCTCGCGGCCAGTGGTCACGACCCGGCTGAATGGTGCCAGCTTCCCCACTGGCGACGCCGCCTCCACTGCTGGCCACGTAACTGATTCTCGGCGTTCGACCGAATTCTCCAGCCACCACGACAAGGACTCGCCGATCCAGGCCGCGAGCATAAATGTCTTCAATCAAAGCGGACACGGCCTGATCAAAAAATGGCGCGCGAAATTTGATGGCATCGAACACATGGTGATTGACCGCATGATCATCCCAGTTGGCCACACGCCCGCAAAGAGCACCATCGAATTCGGTGGTGATGATTTCCACGCCCGCTTCGACCAGACGTCGAGCCATCAGGCATTGCTGTCCCCACGCATGCATTCCGTAACGTTCACGCACCGTCTGCGGTTCTTTGGTCAGATCAAACGCAGCCCCGGCTTCAGGACTTGTCAGAAGGCTGAGCGCCTGGCTCTCAAAGCGGTTGACGGCGTTTAATGTTCCGGCGATGTCCAGGTCGCTTCGCAGTCGATCAAAACCGCTTTTCAGCGTCATACGTCGCTGCAATCGATCGAGATGCTCGGGAGCCATTCCGATGTTGGGCACTTCAAACTTTGGATTGCTCAGGTCGCCCACAACCGAAAATGGTCGGTACCCGGGGCCGAGATACGTCGGGCCGGCAATCGTGAAGTTGTCATAATTGTCGACCGGATTGACCGCTACATAATTCGGCAGACTGCGGGTCGCATCACGCCGCAGGTAACTGGCCACGGACATCCAGTCGGGCAGAATCGGAATCAGCTTATCCTGAGGATCGGGGTCACCGGCCAGAACCTGCAGTGAACCGGCCGGATGCCCGCCTCCGGTATGTGCGATTGATCTGAGGATCGAATATCTGTCAGCAATCTTTGCCAGCTGTGGCAGCAATTCGCAGATCTGAATGCCCGGCACGTTCGTATCGATGGGCGAATAGGGACCTCGAAATTCGGAAGGTGCTTCTGGCTTCGGATCGAACGTTTCCAGGTGGCTGGCACCGCCTCGAAGCCAGACCAGAATCACGGCCGTGCGTTCTTCCTTTGGCAGCTGCGAGCTCTTCGCTTTGGCGCGGGCTTGCAGTCCAAGAATGTCGGCCATGCTCAATGCGGCAAAACCACCAAGCCCTGCCTGCAGCAGCGTTCGACGCGGATGAGTTCCTTTGATCATGGCAGACTGGTTTCCTGGAAGGCTGGTTTGGAGAAATGCGGATTACGCAGGGCGGGCAAATGTCGGGCAAATGTCGGGGAGATTCGGCGAGACTTTTCTGCACAGGTGATGCCCGTGAGACTGTTGGCTGAGTGATTCTGACGCTCAGAATCAGCGGGCACCGACCAATTCTACCGCCTCCTGTATCGCCGACGCCAGACGCTGCAGGTCGAATGGTTTCGCCAGGATGGAAAAAGGATGACTGGTCTCCCCTCCACCGGACTGAGCGTTTTCGCCGTGACCCGACATAAACACAAACCGGATTTCAGGGTGCATTCCATGAATCTGTCTGGCAAGATTCCAGCCGTTACAGCCCGGCAGGATGACGTCCGTGACAACGACGTCGATGGACGGCCCATGGGACTGAACCATCTGCAGAGCTTCGCGCCCATTTGCCGCGGAGTAAACTTTGTAGCCAAGCTGCTTGAGCGACAGCTTGCCGATCTTCAGCAGCGATGGTTCGTCCTCAACCAGCAAAACGGTTTGTTTTTTGGGAGCTGTTCGGCTGTCCTTCCGAGGAGCATTTTCGACTTCAGTCCCGGTGACTCGGGGCAGATAAATGCGAAGAGTTGTGCCGATTTTGAGATCACTTTCCACATCAATCGCACCGTTGTTCTGCTGCACAATGCCGTACACAGTTGCCAGCCCAAGTCCTGGTCCCGGTCCCTGACCCACGGGCTTGGTGGTGTTGAACGGTTCAAACAAATGCTGCAGCGTCGTTGGACTCATCCCACAACCCGTGTCAGAAACGGTAAGAACAACGTAGCTGCCTGCGGGAATCTCGGACGATCGAAACTGTGAAGTTGACTTCAGCACTTCGTTGCGTGTCGACAGCAGAATTCGGCCTGCCTCTGAAATGGCATCGCGTGAGTTCATGCAGAGGTTGGCCAGAATCTGGTCCAGTTGAACCGGGTCAATATTCACCATCCACAGGTCATCGCCGGGCATCCATTCCAGTTCAATATTTTCGCCCATCGATCGCTGCAGAAGGTCGAGCATGCGTTTAACGGATTTATTGACGTCCACTTTCTGCGGAGCAGCATTCTGGCGGCGAGCAAACGCCAGCAGTTGATGGGTGAGATCGGCCGATCTTTGTCCGGCCATCTGAATCGCCTTCAGATGATTTTTATGACGCGGCTGCAGGGTTTCATCCAGCGACAGCATTTCGGCATGTCCCAGAATTACGGCCAGCATGTTGTTGAAGTCATGAGCGATCCCGCCAGCCAGGCGTCCGACGGACTCCATCTTTTGCGACTGATTAAACTGAGCCTGCAGGCGTTCTCTTTCTTCGTCAGCCCGCCGACGTTCGGTGACATCGTTAAACGTGCCTAAGATCCTGATCACTCGGTTGCCTTCGTACGCGACACGCCCGACCGTCCGCACCCAACGACAGCGACCCTTCGCTGTGGTGAAGGGAAGGTCAAGATCCCACGGAGTTCCGTCAATCACCGCACGTCGAATTGCGTCGCGAATGATCGGCCGGGCTTCGGTATCGTAAAATATAATCGCCTTTTCAACGTCCGGCACATAATCCGGCGGCACCTCATGCATCCGCAATGTCTGGGCTGACCAGCGAAGTGTCATGGTCGCCAGTTCCAGTTGCCAGGCACCAATTTCCGCAACCCGTCCGGTCTCTTCCAGCCATTCTTCCGTCTGTCGCAATGAACGTTCCATTTCACGGCGCTGTGTATCGCGGCGGTGGGCATCAATCAGTTGACCGATGGCCATGCCGAGTGGTTCCAGAAAACGAACATCGTCCTGAGAATATCCGCCGGGACAGTTGGCCAGCCCGATCATGCCCACCATGCGCGTGCCGCGCAACAGCGGCAGGCCAAGAAAACTGTTGAGCGAAGGATGGCCTGGCGGGATTCCACATCGGCGTGGATCTGTGGCAGGAGAGTTGGAAATGACAGCCTCCCCGGTTGTCATCACATGTCCAAACAATGACTGCAGATTACGAAACTCGAGACCGCTGGCGGAGTTATCCTCGTAAAGTTTACGAGACGCCTCGTCCCAGGCGATGTTGGAAATGGCGAGCGTCTTCAGCCACGGAAGACTGGACTCATCAAACAGAACTTCGCCGATAAAACCATATTCGCTGTTGGTAATTTCCAGCAGACGATTCAGCGAACCGCCAAAGGTGACGGCCGAGTCCTCGCTGGAAATAAAGCTGGTAAGACAGCTGCTGACAGTCTCCAGCAGGCGATGTTCCCTCAGCAACTGAGCTTCAAATTTCTTTCGGTCGGAGATGTCGTTCTGAACGGACAAATAGCCTTGCAACACGCCCTGTTCATCAGCAATCGGCTGGGCATCCAGCGAAATCCAGAACGTGCTGCCATCCCGGCGATAGTTCAGGATCTCAGACTGGAAAGATTCCCCAGCCGCCACTTTCGACCGAATCATCGCCACCGTGACCTGGTCGGTTTCTTTCCCGTGCAGAAACTCCTGAGGCTTGCGGCCAGTGATCTCAGGAAGTTCCCAGCCGGAAAGCTGAGTAAAGGCGTCGTTGGTCCAGACAATGCCGCCCTGGTGATCGGAAATCATCACCGGATGCGATGTCAGCCGGGCTACAAGCGGAAGAAATGACAGCGCGTTAAACGCAATATCGTTCAAGTTTGTCATGCATCGCGACCCCTGTCAGGGTTAGAAGGCGTTACCACTTTGCCGCATCCGCATCAGTCTCTGAACTGGAATCTTCTTTGGGCGCTGGTTTAAGTTTATCCCAAAATGTCAACGAAAAGATCACCAGAATCACGGCAGCCATGATGGCCGGAAACATCCAGAAGTTCTTCCATTGTTCCATGGTTGATGCCAGCAGTTCTTTGTCCAGTCCCTCCGGCAGGCTTCGTGAAAGCATGTTGGCAAACGTCGCAAAGAAGCTCATCGCTTCCGGCTCACCAGCGGCCGTTTTGAGTGCTGCCGAATACTCTGTGGCTTGAGTCACCTGGCCCCCGTAGCTGCCAATCGTCATGTTGAGAGGGATGCCAAGAAAACTGTCACCGCCCATGATCTTGTAGCCAAAGAACATTCCAATGCCCTGCGTCAGAAACACAAGCAGACCCTGCGCTTGTCCACGAATCGCTGTTGGAGCTTTCTGGTCGGTGTACATGTAGCCGGTCACAAAGAAGAAGTCATAACAAACGCCATGCAGAGCCACAGCCAGCAGAATCATCCAGGTGACCTGGTCCGGTGCGCTGAAAGAAAACAGAGCGTAACGAAGCACCCATGCCGCCATGCCCACCATGATCATGATTTTCAAGCCAAGGCGACGGAAGAAGAATGGAATCAGCAGCATAAAGAAGATTTCAGACATCTGACCGATCGTCATCGTGGCAGCTGCGGCGTTGAATCCTGTCTGCGTCAGATACGAACCTGTCATTCCGTAGTAATACGCCAACGGCACGCAGATCAAAGTGGAGCAGACAGCAAAGATCGCAAAGTTACGGTCCGCGAACAATCGGAATGCGTCGACCATGAACAACGATCGCAGATCCATAGGCTTACCCTTCAGCGGTGGAGGCGTATGAGGCAACACAAAGCTGAAGAGGCCGAAGATCAGACTGCTGATTCCTCCAAGATAAAAGATGTTAAAGCTGCTCGACCAGCCCATGCCACCGACCAGCAGTCCCGCAGCAATCCAGCCGATTGTGCCCCAGACTCGGATTTTTGGAAACTGATCCTGACTCGGGATATGGCTGAATGCGATCGTGTTCCCAAGGCCCAGCGTCGGCATATAACAAAGCAGGTGCCCAAGAATCAGCCACACAAC
>JBDNHX010000078.1:0-31973 GCA_041688565.1 Planctomycetaceae bacterium | reverse complement strand
TCCAAATTCACCAAAAGACTGGAACGCATTCTGCCAGGCTTCGTCCGTCTCGTAATTATTCAGGCGAGCACGATCCAGCAGAGTTTCAAGTTCCTGATCCCACTGAGGAAACACGGTATCGAGCTTCACAAGAATCATCTCATCAGGTGTTCCCGGCTTAAGGTGTGTTCGATTACCATCGGTAGACCAGCCGACAACATCGTTCAGTTCGACTTTAAAGTATAGATGTGTGCTGCGTTCCATGTCGGGAGGAAAATGTAGAGGACACCATCCCCAGCGACGAAACGTTTTTCCTCTGGCATCAGTCCACTGGCTCTCTGGCGATGGCCGCCAAACGTCCTTAAGCTCCGGCGATTCGCTTGTCCAGACCGCAACCTTGCTCAGTAATTCACGAGCCGTGATTTCCACAGGCGTCTTCCCAAGACTGACGCCGTTCACCCAAAGTTCGGCCCCGACTCGTGGATCGATGAGCTCGAAGCGAATGAGAGTGTTTGGCGTTTCCGCCGCTGGATTCGCATTCGAGCCTGCAACGATGGTACTCGGATGTTTTCGCTCGAATGCATCCTGCCGATCAGAACGGATCTTCATGTTGAATGCCATCAGCGCAGTTCCACCGATCAGAATCATGCCCATCATTCCGACGACCGTGCTGAATCTCCATGTGACAAACAAGGCAACAACACCCAGAATCGCACCGGTGACGAACACCTGCTTGTTTGTGAATCGAATGGTATCCACCGCCTCAGCCATCGCTTCCGGAGGCCACGTGAAGTGCGAACCAAATACCCACATTACAGCGAGGACACTCAGTCCGATTGCGAATTGAATAGTCTCCAGATTTCGCACTGAGTTGCTGCGACGTGAGCTCGGTGCAATCCAGCGCCGCCCGGTTCGCATGGCAGGAATGACTGGTACCACCAGAATGGCCGTTGCCAAAAGCAACATCACGCCCACACTCATCAGGAAATAGAAAATCATCATGCCTGAACCTCCACGCGACGATGGAACTGCCAGCAACTCAGAACAGAGAGACTCGACATCAGCACACCCGCACCGTGCATGAACCACGCGACGGGTGTGATGGAATAAGCCGATCGGTCGAGGGCTCCCACGACCATGAATACAAAGCCCATCAGAATGAGCCATCCGGCTCCGCTGTCTCCGAACGGCTGTCGGCATCGCACCCAGAAGTAGTGCATCGGCCCCAGCACAAGCAGGTAGAATGCGAACAGCCAGAAACTCACATCGGCATCCACCGTACCCATCAACGGAAACCACGGATTTCCCAGATGAAACTGCGTCCATGAACGCAGTCCGCTGATGATGACGACGAACACAACAACCGAAACCATAGCGCCCGAGATGACGGTCGCCAGCCATGTTGACCACCACAATTGGTCTCGCGAAAAGCCCTGCGAGTACAGAAATCCGGGCCCCCGCGGCGCGCTGCGGCCGAGAATCCAGACCATCAGTCCGGAATGAATCAAACCGGCGACCACCATGTAACCCTGCCGTGCAAGGATGAGACGATCCGATGTGAACATGGGGTAGACAATCGCCGCCAGCATCATCGCAATGTTCAGCACAGCCAGTTGCCGCAGATGCCAGCGGATGAGTGTGATCATTGGTTTCATGAGATTTCGTAGTCCTGAAATTGAGTCGATTTGCGAAACGGTAAATGACCCGCCAGAAAGAACTCTTCCAGCGTCGCTTTCCGGCGACGCATTTCGTTTGGCAACTGATGAGAACTTAGCACGCTTGCATGGTCGCGAAGCATCAGTCCATTCTCGCCGACAATGGCTGCTTTGGCCGTCACCAGCTCCACACCCGACGGAAGCGAGGCGTCTGGCGCAGCGTGTTCACACTCGACGATCCAAACTTGCTCTCGCAGTTCTTCGAGATCGGATTGAAGCAGGATCGCGTTCCGATGCAGAATGCTGATGTCATCCGCCACGCGTTCGATGTCGGACAAAACGTGAGTCGCCACGAGTACCGTGATGTTTCGATCATTGGCTTCACGGCGAATCACCTGATAAAGCTCAATGCGAGTCTGCGGATCAAGCCCATCGGCCGGTTCATCCAGCAGCAGCACTTCACAGCCGCGAGATAGCAACAGAACAAGCAGCACCCATCGCTTCTGACCCTTGCTCAGCGAGGACCAGATACGTGACGTCGTGAGTCCATGCGATTCCAGAAGCTGAACGGCTCGCGATTGATCAAACGCGGGACCAGCCGCGTCACTCAGCGTCAGCAGATTATGCAGTCGAGTCCCCGGTGGCGGTTCGAATCCGTCGAGCAAACAGCCAGTGCGACTCACCGCCGCGTGCACAGCGGGCCAGCAGGAATGATTCAGCAACCGAGCGCTGCCCCGCGTTGGTTCAATCAGTCCCATAAGCAGCTTAAGCAGCGTCGTTTTGCCAGCCCCATTCGGTCCCAGCAACGCACACACGCGGCCTTTAGCCACTGACAGATTGACATCGTGAAGAACTCGCGTCTTCCCAAAGTCGCGGCCAAGTCCGTTCGCTTTGATCGTCGATTCCGCGGAGCGCATCGCTCCATCCTCAAACGATGAGCCGGCAATCTGCGAAGTGTCTGCCACTGGAGTATTAATCATTCGGAGGCTCCATCTTGTTCACAACCTGATTCAGAATCTCTTTCACTTCCGCAGATGTCGCGCCGAGCCGTTTGGCCTCGGCCACCATCCGCTGGGCGAGATCGGTGATGATCTCACGTCGACGAGCGGCGGGCACAGTCTGCTGAGACTCCGTAATGAACACGCCGCGGCCCTGCTGCATAACGGCGAGACCGCCGCTGACGAGCTCTTCGTACGCTTTGACAACGGTTCGCATATTGATGCCCAGCTCATTCGCGAGCTCTCGAATGCTGGGCAGCTTGTCACCCTCCTTCAGCTTCCCTCGCGCAACGTCGAACTTGATCGCTTCGACAATCTGTCGATAGATCGGCTCGCCGCTGTGATGATTAAGGTGAATGGGCATCCAACCGCCTTCTGACTACTGTTGTACAACAGATAATACAGTTGCCGCAACATGCGTCAAGCAGAGTTTCTGAATTTTTGCCCGTCAGAGTCCATCGTTTTGTCAGTCCGATTCCGCGATTGGCTCACCTCTTTCCCCAAGCGAACCACGTAGCCCTGCGCTGAGTAACCCGCGAGCCTTATTGATCACTCTGTGTTCTCTGCGTCCGCTGTGGTAAGCTGTGAGCCCAGCTGCAGCGGGGATGAGTCGTCAGGGCAGCGCCTCTTGACGAAGTCGGCGAAGTCAACTCGGGAATGAGTCGTTCATGTTTTTCAGATTTCTGATTCTGTTCGCCCTGGTGCCACTGGCGGAACTGTGGCTGCTGGTTCGGATGACCGAACGCACCAGTCTCGGCTGGACCATCCTGCTGGTGATTTCGACCGGAATGATCGGCATGAGCCTGGTCAGATGGCAGGGCATGAAGGCCTGGCAGCAAGTTCAAAAGGACTTGGCATCCGGCAAGTCGCCGTCTCAGTCCATTCTGTCCGGCGTTCTGATTCTGGTCGCCGGTGCGTTCCTGCTGACCCCTGGCCTGATCACCGACACGGCCGGATTTCTGCTGCTGATTCCGCAGATACGCCACTGGATGGCGGCGGCTGTTCAGAAGCGATTCGTCGGTCGCGTTGTCAGTAATGTGCAGGGGTCCGTCTGGGTCAGTTCCTTTTCGTCGAACTTCCCGCAGCCGCCGATGAGCGATGCCGCTGAAGATGCGGAACGGCCGAACGTTCGCGTGATCGACCCCAACGACAGGACTGAGCGACTGACCAACGATCAGTAGTTCCTGCAGGCCAACTCATGACGCTGGCTGAACATCCCGGGCATCAGGTCAGGACATCTTTCAGAACAAGCCCATGCACATCGGTCAACCGCATGTCGCGCCCGCCGAAGCGGTAGGTCACACGTTCATGATCCATGCCCATCAGATGCAGCATGGTGGCATGCAGATCATGGATCTCGGCTTTGTTTTCGACAGCCTTGTAACCAAACTCATCGGTAGCGCCGTAAATTGTGCCGCCCTTGATACCACCACCCGCCATCCACATGGAAAATCCATACTGGTTATGGTCTCGCCCATCGGAACCCTGAGCAAACGGCGTCCGACCAAACTCACCCGACCAGACTACCAGCGTTCGCTGCAGCAGCCCTCGCTGTTTCAAATCAGCCAGTAGACCGGCAATGGGTTTGTCGACGGACTTCGCATTTTTCGTATGCCCGTCCACGAGATTACTGTGCTGATCCCAGCGGTCTCCATTCCCCGAGGGGCAGGTCAGTTCAATGAAGCGAACACCACGCTCGACAAGTCGTCGAGCCAGCAGACATTCGCGCCCGAACGTCTGCGTGTTCGGGAGCTCGTCGAACATCCCGTACATCTCCTGAGTCTCACGCGTTTCACCGCTGAGGTCCATGAGTTCCGGAACAGCCAGCTGCATTTTTGCGGCCAGTTCATAATTGACGATCGCCGATTCCACCTGATCATCGTGGCCATAACGTTCAGCCGTTGTCAGATCGAGACGCCGAATCAGATCGAGCTTGCGGCGCTGAAGTTCAAGGCTGCTTTCGCGCGGTCGGATGTCGGCGACGGGCGAATCGCCGAGGCCAAACACAGAGCCCTGATAACTGGCCGGCAAAAATCCGCTGCCAAAATTGTCCAGCCCGCCAGGCGGAATCAGGCCACCATTCAGCACGACAAAATGAGGCAGGTCTTCACATTCGTTTCCCAGCCCATATCCGAACCACGCGCCCATTGATGGACGCCCCTGAAGTCCTGAGCCGGTGTGCAGGAAGTAGTTCGCGTTGGTATGTTCGGGGAACCCTGAGGTCATGGAGCGAATGACGGCCATGTCGTCCACATGCTTCGCTGTTTCCGGAAACAGATCGCTGACCGGAATACCGCTTTCACCGTACTGCTGGAACTTCCACGGACTGGCCAGCGTATTGCCAATATTGTTGAACTGCGTGGGTTCAATTTTCGTGGGAAACGGCTTTCCATGCTGTTCCGTGAGCAGCGGCTTGGGGTCGAACGAATCAACCTGTGAGACGCCGCCATCCATATACAGGAAGATGACGCTCATCGCCTTCGGAGGAAAGTGCGTGGGCTTCGTTCCCAGCTCATGATTCCGCTGTGACGATCCGCCCTCTGCAGCCGAAAGAGAACCGCCAAGCAGATGAGCCATGGCGACAGAGCCAAAACCGCAGGCGGCGGTTTGCAGCAATTCGCGGCGCGAATGGGGCAGGGGGCGAAAACGTTGACAATGCGTTCGAGGCATAATGAGTTCCTGACGTCAAAAGGCAGGACAGGTGCGATGACCGGTCCATGCCTATTGTCCGCTGACAGCCGTCGAAACTCAACTGTGATCCATCAGACCCTGATCGCCGACTAAACTTTTTTTCTCGCTCGCCAGTTCGAAGTGCCTGTCATTCGAAGTGCCTGTCACAGGGATCAGGCTTCGTTGGCGTTCGGCAGAAACCGGCCGCCGCTCATGAACATTCCGTTGTCACACGGAGAACACCATTCGATCTGAACGTTGTACTGGAATTCGCGAGTCTCGCTGGCCATCCGGACAACGACTTCGCCCGGCGTCACCGCGCCACGGTGGAGAAGGCCGATCCCCGTGCGGCTGATTTCCCGCGTCATTGAGGAAACGGTGTTCCCCCGCGACGTGCGGATTTCTGCCGGAACCGAAAGTTCCAAACGCTCATTGGCCCGATGGTTCGCGCTGTTCGGCTTGCCGATGCTCTCAAGCACACGGCGAAGATCATCGATTGTCGGACGGCTCCAAGGATCCTGTGTCATGACGGCCTCCTGCTGATCGCTCGCACTGGAGCGAAACAGCGTATGTGACTGCGAATTTTTCTGTGGGGAAAGCGTTGTGACATCAACGGGCACAACGCTTTTGTGCAACAGTAGTTCGCAACAGGAGAGTCAGCCGACTCAGATCACCTAAAAACCGGGATTCTGCTACCCATGCAGCGGCAACTCGCGGTCAGGAATTGGCTTTTTGCGAGCTGGAGCGAATAAGAGAGCCGCGACGATTATTCCGCCAATAAGCAATACAAGAGTTCGCAGGCTGATGGAAAAATCCCTGGCCGGTGACACTGAAGCCACTTCCGACGCTGTCAGGGTGTCGCTCGCCTGGCCATTGTCTATGCCAGTTTCCGATGGTGGTTCGATGGCCGAGGGTGTTGGAAACAGGGCTTCCTGTGGAATGGCCGTTGGAACCACGGTGTCTGCTGGAAGTGCTCGACCAGAAGAAACAGTCTTGACCGCGTTCCGTGGGGCATCATTATTACGCAGACGGCGTGCCGGTTGGGACTTCTGGCCGAACGCCGGGGCTGAAGACCAGACTCCTGTATCGGGCGTATCCGGCAATGAGGCTGGCGGAACGGCCTCGGCGTCGACGAACATTGCCGCAAACTGTTCTTCGGTGGAATCATTGTTCCTGCTGGGCTTCCGCTGGAGCCTGGCGGTCTTCTTCGGCTCAGTCCACTGGATCTCCTCCGATGTCTGCGTGCGCGACTTACTGCGGGCGTCAGCTGCGCCCGCCAGGCTGGACTCCGCATTGTTCTCGGCTCCAATCGGCGATCCAAACAGGCCTTCCTGATCGGCGACTTCAACTTCGACGTCGGCAACTGCGACCGGTTGTTTTGATGCCACACGACCCCGGCTCGACGCGGCCTTTTTCTTTGGAGTGCCTCCTGCCTCCGCAAGAAGACTATCGAAGCTTTCAACAGCGTTGCTGTCCTGCGATTCCTGCTCTGCTGCCTCTGGCTCTGGCTCTGGCTCTGGCTCTGGCTCTGCGCTGGCCATAGACTCAAAATCGGCCTTGGCGGCAGCGGCAGCCGCGGCCTTCTTTTCTGTCAGCATTTTTTCAAATTCAAGCAGCTGATCGTCGGCGACGGGCTCGCGATTTGGTGCCTTCTTTGGAGCATTTTCTTTCGCCGCAACCCCGGCTGCGATCAGAGGAGCCGCATCTTCGGCCGACTCTTCTGCTGTCGCCGGTTTGGTCGCGTTTCGCTCAAAATGCTTTTCGAATTTCTCAACCAGCAACTCTTCCTCATCAACTACTGGCTTTGCCTCTTCGGCAGCACTGACGGACTTGTCTTTTGTTGGCTCTTTGCCAGGACCGGTTTGCAGATCTTTCTCGTCCGAGGCCAGTTCGGCTTTCGTGGCCGCTGGCTTCTTCTTTTCGGCGATAACGGTCTCCTCAGGCGCTTCCCGGGTCAGGAAAGGATCGGCTTCCACCGCCTCCTGCCGACGGAACGGATTCTTCCACCTGCTGCCTGTGGATGTCCGTTCTTCGGACTCTGGCGTATCGGCGGCGGCCATCACTTCGGATTCATCGGCCGTCTTCTTTCCGAATGGCAGCCACGATGCAAATCGCGGTTTGCTGCCGTCCGTGGACGCACCTTCGTTCTCTCGCTTGGCTTCCAGTTCTTCCAATGTCTTGTAGCCCGCCGTTTCGTTGCGGGCGAACATGCCCTTCAGGCCATTTCCGGCACAGCCGGCGCTGGTCATCAGAAGGACGGCCATGCTGCTGGAAACAAATTTGCGGGTTTGAGTCATCTTTCTGGCCTTCCAAATTCGGTCCGATGGCCACCTGCTGTTCGAGCAAATCCGCACGAAAGCAAAAGAGGCCCCTGATCGTATCGGCTAAACCGAACTTAGCTCAAAATCAGGCTATGACGACTGAGGCGATTCTTCCGCGACAAAGATGTTCGATGGACCGGTCACAGAGACGGCGAAAAAGAGCCAGGCTGCAGTGGCTTTGCAGGCAGCCCGCCGTCCATTGGCAACAATTCCGGAACAGACGCTCAAAATCGCTCAAGTTCCGGGATGGTGCCGTTGCAGTTGCAGACCCCGAAATGGCAACAGGCCCGGGCTCTCTGAAGAAAGCCGGGCCTGTTGAGATTATAAATTCCGTGACTTCAGGAACTCCGTCTGTCAACGTGCGTTGGTATTCAAGTCCGTCTGAATCAGGCGGACGGAGGAACCTCAGGTTCTGGTACCAGAGGCAGGTCCTGCGGTGGCATCGGAATCGGTGCTGGGGGAGCCGTCGCTGAATTCGGTGTCAGAATCGGAGCGGGCGACGGTGGGGGGTCAGCCTGAATTGACAGCATTGGAATGGATGTCGATTCGGGTAGCAGCTGGTCGTGGTTCTCGATGATGATCTGCGAGTGATCATGCTCCGAGTGTTCCGGAACGACAATCACTTCGGAGTGCGGCTGCACGATCGAGTGCTGGTGGAGAGGCTGCCGAGAGCCTCGCCATTCGGTCACTTTCATCCGTGGAATACCGGTGTCAATACATCTAGTATTTTTGGATGAGCCGATTCCATGCGAGCCGCAGGTCGAACATCCGGTTCCATGAGACGCATGTCCTCCACAGGTCCCACAGGCCGAACCGGTCTGGAAAGAACTCGCACATTGCCCACAACTACCGCAGTTGCCGCAGGAAGCAGCCTGCACTTCAGTGGTATCAATGCACCCCACGATATCACCGCACTTCTCATCTTTGTTCTCACAGTTGTAGTAAGATGAGCCGGCGGTATACGCGCAGCAATTTCCCCCAAATCCCGACTTGCGATGAGCGGAGAAGGAATACGTCTGGTCCAGGGCGCCAATGGCGCCGGCAAGGTCGTGCAGTTCACCGTTCACGGATTTTTGCAGACATGTCAGCCCTGTGATCAAACCAATGACCAGCAAGGATCCAATAATCACAATTTCAGTCGACAGGATCACTCCGTGCTCATCCTGCCGAAGAGCCTTCAGCAGATTCAACATATCATTTCTCCAATACCAACACCAGAGGGAATGAGATCCGCAACGACATGCTGCGGTGTTCGTTGGCAGACGATCAACGGGTCTGCCGGCCGGTCCGTACTCATTGGATTCAAGAGAACCTGGTCAATGCGGCGATCAGAGGACCAGGCCCGGTCAGCGATCTGCGACAGCATCAACGGTTTGTGTTTCGATGGATTGTGCTTCCATGGATTGTGGAGATGAGTGGCTCACCCGAGGCGAGAAAGGGGTCTCTCACAACCCCTTCTCGCATCGGACGAACAAAACGACTGAACTCATTTCAGCCGCGGGCGGTTTCTCAGGCCGCTGAAGGTGGTTTCTCAGGCCACCTTCTCCCTCTCTCTCCTGCTATGAACAGAGCGGGTCGCTGTGTGAGGGAATGTCTCTCTCGGACAACTCCGGATGGCTCTTTGGAAGCAGCAGCCGGGGCCGTTCTCTCACTCCTCACAATCATCGCGACCGTTAACGTCACAACGAAACAAATAATTAGCACAGCCCGTGCCATTGGCGAAATCAGAATAACCAGCACAACCAAACATAGCAGTTAAGTTATTCTCTGGAAGGTGTTTACGGCGATTCCTTGCTTTGGAGCCCCTGGTCGCCGTTCCGGTTGCGCGCAAAGAATCAATTGCGCCTTGTTTAGCGATTGTGATAATTATCCTGAATACACCGCCACGGATCAGATGGCATGCGACCTCGGACAACGCTCATGATTGTTCGACTCACGAGGCCGATCTGTTCCGGATCGGCCAGCCTGCACTTTTGGGCGACAGGGCAGATTCGCCAGCCGTAATCCGCCCGAGCCACACGGGGCGACGCACTGCGCGGAAGGGGAAGTCGACCTGCGTAATTCATTCGCGTCAGAAAGGGGATGCTGGTATCGTCCGGGATTCGAATTCGGAGACTGCACCAGGCAGACAGAGACAACCACAAAGGACTTCAGCGAACATGGCTAAGTGTTTGGTCACAGGCGGAGCAGGCTTCATCGGCAGTCATTTAACGGAACTGCTTCTAAGCCAGGGACACATGGTTGTCGTTCTGGATAACCTGTCCACGGGCCGAGCGACCAATCTTGAAGACGTCAAACACAACAGCCGCCTGGAGATTCGCAACGGATCAATTACTGACCCGGTTGCACTGAGTGAAGCCGTCCATGGCGTGGAAATGATCTTTCATCTGGCGGCGGCTGTGGGAGTCAAGCTGGTTGCCGACGATCCAGTCCGCACGATTGAAACCAACATTTATCCGACCGATCAGTTGCTGCGTCTGGCCGTGCAGGGCAACGTCAAAAAGTTCTTCCTCGCTTCCACCAGCGAGGTCTACGGAAAGCACCCGGGCGAATCATGGGTTGAAGACGACGACCTGCACCTTGGCCCTACCAGTCGACCTCGCTGGGCCTACGGTTGTTCCAAAGCCATCGACGAATTTCTGGCACTGGCGTATCACAAGAAGTTCGGTCTCGGTGTCACTGTCGGTCGCTTCTTTAACGTCGTGGGGCCTCGCCAGGTGGGCAACTACGGTATGGTTGTTCCGCGTTTCGTTGAAGCCGCTTTGCGCGGCGGCCCGGTGATCGTGTATGACGACGGTTCACAAATTCGCTGCTTCGCTCACGTCCGCGAGATCACTCAGTGCATCGTAAAACTAATGTCGACTGATGTGGCCGAAGGGCGAGTCTTCAACATCGGCAGTGATCAGCCGGTTTCGATCCTCGATCTTGCAAAACGCGTGATCGCAAAAACCAATCCTGCCGTCGAGGTTCAGTTCGTTCCGTATGCTCAGGCTTACAGCGAAGACTTCGAAGACGTGCAGCGACGAGTCCCCAACGTCAATCGCCTGTTTGAGACCATCGGCCAGAAACCTGTTTCCTCACTCGATCAGATTCTGGACGACATCATTGCCTGGAAACGCGATTTGATGACTGAGGCGTAACTCGCTGAGACGCGCCGGACAGCGCCATGTCTGGCGTGCCACGTTTCCTGAAGGTTGTTTGTGATGATAGATTGCAGCGTCGAATGTGTCCCTTCTCCCCTGGCAAGGGGAGAAGGTGGCCGGCAGGCCGGATGAGGGGCATTCGAGGCAGGCATCGTGCATGTGTTCCGCTCTCGTTCCTGTCACACTCCCGCATCATCGGAACATCGCTATGCTGCCCGCATCCCTGAATGCCGCCAAGCGAGATCATCAGGAATTGACTGACGAAGAGATCGGCTTCTTTATTCAGGGCTTTGCTACGGGCGCTATCCCCGACTACCAGATGTCGGCGATGGCGATGGCCATCTATCTCAACGGCATGACGCCCAACGAGATCGCGAAGCTCACTGCCGAAATGCTGCGCTCGGGGACTCAACTTGCCTGGCCCGCGGACGGCATTCCACGAGTCGACAAGCATTCGACCGGCGGCATTGGTGACAAGACGTCTTTAATCATTGCTCCCCTGCTGGCGGAATGCGGTCTGCAGAATCCGATGCTGTCCGGACGAGGCCTCGGGGCGACCGGTGGCACGCTGGATAAGCTCGAAGCGATCCCTGGCTTTCGGACAAACCTGTCGCTCGACGAGATCACCCGGCTGACCCAATCTATCGGCTGCGTCATCACCGGCGCCTCCGCAGAACTGGCTCCGGCCGATCGCAAGCTGTACGCCCTTCGCGACGTCACGGCGACAGTACCATCCATTCCGCTCATCACCGGCAGCATCATGAGCAAGAAGCTGGCCGAATCGCTCAACGCCTTGGTCCTGGATGTCAAATTCGGCAGCGGTGCATTCATGAAGACTCGTGAGCAAGCCACGCAACTGGCTCATTCGCTGGTCAACACCGGCGAGCGGATGGGCGTCCGCACGACGGCACTTCTGACGGATATGAACCAACCACTCGGGCGCATGTGTGGCAACGCCGTGGAAGTACTGGAATCCATTGACGTGCTTAAAGGCGGCGGACCGGCGGATGTACGACTGCTGAGCATCGAACTTTGTGCCGAGTTGCTGATCTCCACCGGCATCGACCAGTCTCTGGATGATGCTCGCCGTCGCTGCGAAACGCTGCTCGATAACGGAGCCGCCTTCGAACGCTACTGCCGCATGATCAAAGCCCAGGGCGGAAGCACCGGCGATGTTTTGCATGTCGCTCCGTCAACAGATCTTGTGTCTGACCAGGATGGCTTCATTGCTGCGATCGACACCGAGGCCCTCGGTCTGGCCATCATTTCACTCGGTGGCGGCCGCAGGAAAATGGGCGATCCCATTGATCATTCCGTCGGCCTGGAAATGCTCGTCCGCCTCGGCGACCGCGTCGCTAAAGGAACGCCCCTCGTCCGCATCTTTTCGAAGAATCCGGAGATGGTGACATCACCTATTCGAAACGCGATTCAGATCAGCGATTCCGGCATCGCACCGGAACTCATTGTGGAACGCATTGCGTGATTCACCACATACAAGCTCGAAGCGCAAGCGAGTGGGCTTTCCTGTACTTGCTGAGAATTTGAATGGATTGATTGAACGGCAGGGCCGACTGGCTCGCCATTTTGAATGTGTATGAAGGGTTGGATATGGCTGACCGAGAGTTTAACACTGGCGAGCCGTTGGGTTACCTCATTACATGGACAACCTACGGTACGTGGTTGCCGGGGGATGAGCGTGGCTGGCAGCGGTCTGGGCAAGCAGGTATTCAATTGCCCAATCAGACGTTCCGAGAGATGGCTGCAGCCGATATGGGGGAGTCAGCGTTCTACATGGAGGACGCGGACCGACAGATCGTCGATAACACTGTGGCCAGCCACTGCGAAATACGCAATTGGATCCTGCATATTTCCAATGCCCGCACAAACCATGTTCATGTCGTTGTCACAGCACCGGGATACAAGCCGGAAGTTGTCCGTGACCAGTTCAAGGCCTGGTGCACACGATATTTGAAACCGCGACACATGGGTCGCGAGCGATTCTGGACAGAGGGAGCAAGCTGTCGCTGGATTAACCATCCGGAGGATCTTGAGTCAGCGATTCTGTACGCAGCGGATGCTCAGGACCGAAAAGATCGGGAGTAAAGATCGTTGCATATTCGTATGCCGCTGGCCCACTCGCTGGCGCTTCGAGCTTGTATTGGTGGTGCCGCCTCAGTCATTCCCATACGTTTCGACAACGTCAAAACCAACTACGTTCACGGCTAACCTCTGGACGATGCAACTGCCTGCGTAACGGAAATGTCCTATTCGCTGCTCCAATGCCGCCTCAAGTCTCGTACCTGTTCCAGCAATCGGTTGGCTGGATCGTGGACTAACGCCTTCCGTATTGTCAAATCGAGCTGGTGACACCTCTGGATGAACCCCCGCTTCCAAAGTGAGATGGTCAGTTCCAGCAGGCGAGTCATCTGCTCGGAGTTTAGTTGAGCTTCCTTTTGCAGCAATGCCCATTCCTGCTCTTCCCGATGGCGACATCGTCGCGCATGTCGACATTCCGGGCAATGCACGCAGATGCTGTCGACGAAGAATCGCAACTCTTCATACCAGTACTGCTGTTCCTTCGCGAAGAAGATGAACCAGCGACGACAATCTCGGCAGCGGCAGAGCACATCAAAGTACTCGGTTCGCGGAAAAACGGAATAATTCTGTTTCGATTCGTCGGCGCGAATTCTGGTGGCAGGAAATATCCACGCAGGCTGATGCTGATAAATCCCAAACTTCACTGCCTGAGAAAGATTGTCGCCTGACAGCAAAGGTGCCTTGCCATAACGCGGATGAGGCACCAATTCATCAACGTCAGGCAGCAACAGCCTTGCTGCCTCAACGTCAAACTGCTTCTCCCATCCGTGGGCAGGAAACTTGTCAGGGAAAATGTTGGGCATTTCTGTTATCTGCACTGCCACATACGAGGAAGTGTTTAACCGTGACGAAGGCCTGCGACGCGATCCGCGAACACTCCAAAGCCGCTTGGGCATCGCCTTCTGAACAATTCGAGATCCGCAATTGCGGCAACCATTGAGTAAAGGTCCCGCAATGCGCAGTCACTCGTCGTCAATGATCTAAGATTTTGACATGCCGTCTTTGGGTCATTGTGCCTTTCCGGATCGGGCTGCATTTGGATTTCTGTACCCAGCACGTCCGAAAGCGCGGCGTGGTCCGCTAAAAACCATGCATCAAAGCTCTTTACGGCGATGCCGATCGCGCGAGGCAGTAAGGTAAAGGTTGCTTCCTGAGCGACCGTGGCTGCCTGGTGTCGTGACCGATCGTCATCCTGATCAATCAGGATCACAACGGCATCATATCCTTCTCGTTCAGCCAAACGCATGATGCCAATAAACTTGCGAGCGAGCGGATTTCCTCGTCCCGAATGGGTGTGGCCGGAAAGTTCGCGGATACGCTTTGAAGTGGGCCGCAGATCCACGCCGTCACCGAGCATTCGACGGACCAGAATGGGCAGCGCGGCATCGGCGGTGCCACCAGACAATTCATGCTCGCCTTCCGCCACGATTAGAACAGAACGCTTCACTTTGCGTCCTCACTCACCGGCATTGGTTCCAGTTCGTTGGTCCAGATTTCACCAAGGGAAAAGATGCTCCTCGCGCGTTCTACTTCCGGAAGCGTGTCGAGACGAGTCAGGACCACATCACCTGAATCATTGCGTCGACACCAAGTGACTTCATTCGGCTGGAATGCATCGACGAGATAGGGCGAATGACTTGTCATCACGATCTGAGTTTCCGGATGACGCTCAACCAGTCTCCGCAGAATACGCACGATATCTCCAACCCGATTCGGATGAATCCCGTTCTCTGGCTCTTCGATGAGCAATACTCGCGGCGGCTTCGGCAAGTACATCAAGGCCAGGTAACCCAGGATATAGAGCATTCCCTCAGCTGCTTGAGAGGCCGGCAGATCGCGGTCAGTGTTCTTCAGACGGAAGACGACTTGTTTCCCTGGCGAAGGCTGCAGAGCCAGCGTTTCATCCGCCTGATCGACCGGAGAATTGAAGCCTTGCTGTTGTACGAGTGCAATCGTTCGAACATGTGGGAAGATCTGAACGAATTCCCGTTCAAGTGCCGAAAAGCTCTCGCGATCGTAGTTCAACAGATCATCAATCAATGTGGGCAATCCAAATCCGTTTCCCTCCAGTCGAAATCTTCGGTCCGGATTCAACGCTGTCGGCAAAGCAAGATTGCGAGCAGTCCAGCGAAGGTACCAACATCCGCCGATTGCGCGATCCACTTTCTGCGACGTTGGCCATTCCGGCCTCTTGACTGCTTCAGCAGCATGGCTTGCCTTCCGCCGTGCGAAATCAGAAAGTGTGTATTCGGGGTTGAAAAGCAGCGAGATCTCTTGCCCATTCGATACTGCAACTGCCCGAGTCCACCGAACCTGACGTCCCGCATCTGGAAAATCTGCAGAGATCTTATACCCCGTATCAGATTGCTCTGACTGGATGTTTATTTCGATGTCGACCTGCGACGTCGCGGCACCGGAATTCACTAATTCCAAGCCTTGCCATCTACTAAGGAAGCTCTCGGATGCGTTGTGATCCACACTCCGACAAATCGCTGCGATGGCTTCAAGAACACTCGTCTTGCCGGAGTCATTCGGACCGATCAGCAAGTGAATCGGCGTGAGGTCCACAGAGGCATCGCGAATGGCCTTAAAGTTCTTGATGTGGACTTGAGTGATCATTGTTTCAGAGGTATTCCAGAAAGAAGTCGTAGTTCACTCAGGGGAACAAATTCACCGAATCCAAAGGAATTGAGCCTGAGGCGCTAGCCGATTTCCTGAGGTCGTCTCGGCTAGCGCCTCAGGCTCAGGGACAGCTCACTTTACCCCTTACCTTACGGATCACCCTGAGCATTCCGAACGAGTTTTCGGTAAATGTCGCGGACTGAGTTGTGAAGGTGCCGAGCGAAAGTGCCGTCCAGTTTTCTGATCGCAATCAATTCCACGACATCCGCAAAATCTTTGTGCATCCGACGGACGTTCTCCGCCCCCCAGGCGATCTTGATTTCAATCAGCCTTGATAATCGAAGCACGGGAAGACCCTCAATCGTCTCGACATTCAGGTCTCCCGTCGGAGAAGGAAGCCGAACTTCCGAGTCCTTTCCTGCTCGATCGCCTGTCATCAGAAACTGAACGACAATACCGCTGGAGCTGCGAAACTCCTTGTTCACGCTATCCCATTGAAAGCCGGCAGACTCCAGCGTCTGGCGAACATCAGCCGCTCGTTCGCGTTCTATGATCAAATCAAGGTCGGTTGTGTTTCGCTGGTAGCCATGAAGACAGACAGCAACACCGCCACACACCGAATGAGAAATCTCCGCATCTGCCAGAACCTGATGACAATACGTTGCCGCCTGCCAAAGGTTTTCGTTTCCCAGCATGACATAGACCTCTGCTGCTGTTGCCATTCATTCCTCCTTCGACTCACGACTTGAAGCGACGCCGACTTTCAATCCTCTTTCTGAAGGTGACTGATATCTGCGATATCCTGAGGCGTCTTCGACAACCACCAGGAAAGATCACTCGACTGTTCCTCCAGTCGGACTTTCGTGATCACTTTTTCAATTGGCATCGCATGTATCCTAAAAACAGCATCACGGATTGTACCCCAGATTCGGCGCCAGCCAGCGTTCAATGTCTTTCACTGTCATCTTCATCCGAGAGGCATAATTTTCCACCTGATCTTTGCTGACACGATCCACAGCAAAATACTTTGAGCCCGGGATCATGCGATCCGGCAGACTGAAATACATGCCGCTTACCGATGCCGCTGGCCACATGGCGAAGCTGCTGGTGAGACTCATGCCGGTGGCTTTTTCGGCGTCGAGCAATTCCCACAGCGGCCCCTTTGGAAGGTGGTCCGGACACGATGGATAACCAAAGGCCGGACGAATGCCGTCGTACTGTTCATCAATCAATTGTTCGTTGGTCAGACCTTCAGACTTGCCGTAGCTCCACTCATGTCGAACTTTGGCATGCAAATATTCGGCAAACGCTTCGGCACATCGATCGGCCAAAGCTTTGATCATGATGGCTCGATAATCATCGCCGCCTGCTTCGACTGACTTCGCGAGTTCATCACAGCCGTGGCCCGCGGTGACAGCGAACGCGCCGATATAGTCGGGGATTTTCGCCGCAGGCGCCACGTAATCCGCCAGTGATCGATAACTCGTCTGGCCAACACGTTCCCATTGCTGACGCAGCATGGGGAAACGAGTCAGTTCCTTCGACCGCGTTTCGTCGGTCCACAAGACGATGTCATCACCGTCTGAATTTGCCGGCCAGAAGCCGTAGACGCCGCGAGCTGTAACGCTCTTGTCCTTCAGCATCAGCGACAGTTCCGTCTGAGCATCCGCGAACAGCTTGCGAGCTTCCTCACCCACAACCGCGTCGTTCAGAATCTTTGGATACTTGCCGATCAGCTGCCACGAACTGAAGAACGGAGACCAGTCGATGTACGGAGCCAGTTCTTCCAGCGGCAGATCTTCGATAATCCGAGTCCCCAGGAACTCAGGCTTTGGCGGAGTATAGCTGGCCCAGTCGATCGTCATTCGCTTCGTAAGAGCATCCGCATATGGAATCAGTGTCACCTGCTGACGCTGATCAAAGGAGGCGCGGGCTTTCGACTGTGCTTCCAGGTTTTTTGCCACAAAATCGGTTTTTCGATCGGCATCGAGCAGCGCTTCGACGACACCAACTGACAACGACGCATCGCCCACGTGTACAACCGGCTGATCGTACGACTGCGCGATCTTCACTGCCGTATGCTTCGCGCTGGTTGTCGCTCCACCGATCAGCAGAGGAACGGTGAAGCCCTGTTCCTTCATCGTGCGAGCCACGATGATCATTTCTTCAAGAGACGGTGTGATCAAACCGCTCAGTCCGATGATGTCGGCCTTGTGCTTGATCGCTTCTTCCAGAATTCGTTCGCATGGCACCATCACTCCAAGGTCAATCACCTTGAAGTTATTACAGCGAAGAACCACGGCGACTATGTTCTTGCCAATGTCATGCACGTCGCCCTTGACGGTCGCAATCAGAAATGTGCCACGATTGCTGCTGGCCGTTGCATTGGGACCGGCCAGCTTTTCAGCGGCTTCGGCCATCACGACGGCTTCTTCGCGAGTTCCTGTGAAGAAACCATTGGCTTCCAGGCAAGCGGTGGGTGTCAACCCACTGATTTGCGCACTGTCAACCTGCGAATCGCTCCGAGGAATCAGGGGACTCACGTCCCCCGCTCGCCGGACTTCTTCGGCCTTGATCGCCTTTTCCGCTTCCATGAATGGCTCAAGCCACGCCACAGACTTCTTCATGACGCGCGCGGATTTCACGACCTGCGGCAGAAACATCTTGCCCGCACCGAAGAGCGTACCGACGACATTCATGCCGTCCATCAGTGGTCCCTGAATGATGTCCAGCGGACGCCCGTACTTCAGACGAGCTTCTTCCGTATCACCGTCGATGTAATCGGTGATGCCCTTCAGCAGAGCATGCTGCAGACGCTGTTCGACAGTGCCGCTTCGCCATTCTTCAACCTTCTCTTTACCGCTGGCTTTGGCTTTGACCTTTTCGGCGAAGTCAATCAGTCGCTCGGTCGCATCCGGCCGGCGATTGAGCACCACGTCTTCGATAAAGACGAGCAGTTCTTTGTCGATTTCGTCGTACACTTCCAGCTGCTGCGGATTGACGATGCCCATGTCGAGCCCCGCCTGAATCGCATGATACAGGAAGACCGCATTCATCGCTTCACGAACGGCGTCGTTGCCTCGGAAGGAAAACGACACGTTGCTCACGCCACCGGATGTCTTCGCTCCTGGACATTCCCTCTTGATGCGACGCACGGCTTCAATGAATTCGACGGCGTAGTTCGAATGCTCTTCCATCCCCGTGCCGACGGTCAGAATGTTGGCATCGAAGATGATGTCTGTTGGCGGGAAGCCGACTTTCTCCGTCAGCAGTTTGAACGCTCGTTTGCAGATTCGAACCTTCTCTTCGCAAGTCGCGGCCTGGCCAGTTTCGTCGAACGCCATCACGATCACAGCGGCACCATAACGACGAATCAATTTGGCCTTACGAAGAAACTCCTCTTCGCCTTCCTTCAGACTGATACTGTTGACGATGCTCTTGCCGTGAACGCACTTCAGACCGGCTTCCAGAACTTTCCAGTCCGAACTGTCGATCATGATCGGCACACGAATATTGTCATCGTGCAGCAGCCATAGGAATTTCTCCATGCAGCGAGGCCCGTCAAGAAGACCTTCGTCCATGTTGACGTCAATTACCTGCGCGCCGCCTTCGACCTGATCGCGCGCGATGCTGATGGCTTCGTCGAATTTGTCTTCACGTACGAGACGCAGAAACTTGCGAGATCCCGCGACGTTGGTTCGTTCGCCAACGTTCATGAAATTGGCTTCAGGACGCAGGGCCAGATAGTCAAATCCCGAGTACGTCGACCAGCCGCTGCCTTGCGGGATCTTTCGCGGCGGGATGTCTTTCACGACGTCCGCAACCGCTCGAATATATTCCGGAGTTGTCCCGCAGCAACCACCAACGATGTTGAGCAAACCCGCGGTTGCCAATGATCGCACGATTTCCGCGAAGTCTGCGGCATTCGTATCGAAGCCACCCATTCCGTCCGGCATTCCGGCGTTCGGATAGCAGCTCACATACTTCGTCGCCATGTTCGACAGTGTCTCAAGATACGGCTTGATCTGCTTTGGCCCGAGCGCGCAGTTGAAGCCAATGCTGAGCGCCGGAAAGTGTTCAACGGCTGAGTAAAACGCTTCGACGGATTGACCGAGTAATGTCACGCCGCCAGTGAATACAGTGCCTGAGATCATCACGGGAATCTCGCGGCCTTTCTCTTCGAACACCTGCCCGATCGCAAACAGACACGCTTTCATGTTGAGCGTGTCAAAGCTGGTTTCCGGCAGCAGCAGATCGCAGCCGCCGTCCATGAGTCCGCGAATCTGTTCAGCGTACGATGTGACCATCTGGTCAAATTGAAACGGCCGACTTCCCGGTTTGTCGGCGTTCATCGACAGCTGGACTTTTGTCGGTCCGATGCTGCCTGCGACATATCGCGGCTTCTTCGGATTTTTCAGCGTCTCTTTATCCGCAACCGCGCGAGCCAGCTCGGATCCGGTCTTGTTGATTTCATAGGTCAGATGAGCCAGACCAAACTCTTCCATCGACACGAGATTCGCGTTGAACGTGTCGGTTTCGATGATGTCCGCACCGGCATCCAGGTACTGCTGGTGAATGCCGGAGATCAGAGCGGGCTGAGTCAACACGAGCAGGTCAGTGGCGTTTCGGATGTCGATCGTGTGATCTTTAAACCTCGCACCTCGATAACCCTCTTCCGTCGGGTTGTTCGACATGATCAGAGCACCCATCGAGCCATCGATGACGAGGATGCGTTGTTCAAGCAGTTCGCGAATATCGGGGCGGTTCAAGGTCATTCGAATTCAGTGTCGCTCTAGAGAAAAGGCAGAAGAGGCCCCATTCTAAGGCCATTCCCCCCCGACACAAAGCAGCGTTCCCCGGTTCGACGCGAATTCGGGCAGGCAGGACCGGTCGGTCGCACGGAATTTAACGCGTTTTTGGCGGCATTGGCGGCGAGCGGATGGGCGTCAGCCGAATGGCAGTCGATTTGCGACTATATTAGCCATCACTCTCTGAGTGATGAATGCCAGGGGACGCGTTCTGCGGCCTTCGTCACTCGCAGAGTGACGCCTACTTTTTAGCGGAACGCGCCAAGCGTTTCGGTGATGGCCAATGAAAGGTAAGTATGCCGAAAGCCATGCAAAAGACGACACCCGCCAGTCTGGCCCTGGGTTGCGTGTTCTGCGTGCTGTTCCCTGGGTTTGTCACCGACATCGCACCCGTGTCACATGGATTCACTTCTCGTGAAGCTGACTCAGGGCTGTGTCGATAGGAATCGCCAGAGTGGACTCGCGAGCGCGGCGAGCGATGTTGATGGCAATCACGTGGCCTGAGAAGTCGCATAAGGGGCCACCACACTGATTGGGTGCGAGGGCAACATCGTGCTGAAGAACGGCTTCGAACCCGCTGCGACGTTCACTTACACGGCCCGATCGGCCGGCGAGAAATTCTGTGCGTTCGAATCGCGAGGCAGGATCATGCTACAATCTCGCAAATGTTGTATGGAATGACTGGTCCCGCTGAAACTGAAGACTCAGCCAATCACCCGGCTGCTGAATTTGCAGGAGGCTCGCCACTTCGTCCAGATTGGAAATCGGTTGTTGATTCAACCCTGAAATGAGATCGCCAACCAGCAGACGAGCGTTTGCCGCCGTGCTGTTCGGAGCCACGGCCTTCACTCGTACGCCCGTGGCCGCGTCATCAATCTCCAGAACGGCGCCCAGTTTTCCTGGCAACGCTGGCTCCGCGTGTTGAACCCTTGTCAGCAGCCCCGAACGCACCATTCCATCCGTGCCGATGGAAGCTGCGATCGGGATATACAGCAGGCGGGTCTCATCAACGCCAACAGATTCCAACGCGGCCACTCGTTCTCGTGATTTCGCCAGTTTCAAAATGCACAAGTCAAGTGCCACGTTGCTCTTCACGATCGTGCTCAACGTTTGCGATCCGTCATGGAATCGGCACAGAATCGGGATCTCGGGAGTGAGTTCGCTGAGTTTGGTTGCCACGTGTTCCCGATCCAGCAGTGTTCCCAGCACAATACGTTCGAGGCTCTCCCCCTGACGGATTTCGACCGTCCTTTCGAGACAGCTGCTTGTGACGGCATCGCTTATTGCGCGCAGATGAAGGGGCAGGGCAGAGCTGTTCTGGGTGGTTGCCGGTTGATCTAACGGCGTTTGATTTAACGGCGTTTGCATCAAATCGAGCAGCGGTTTTACGGCTTCCGCAATCCGCTCTATGGGAATGTGGTGATTGGATTCGGCACCCAGCCCGATCTGGCGATGCAGACCAATCAGCCTTCCTGACAGATCAATCAGAGGACCGCCGGAATCACCGGCTGTGAGCGTGCAGGATGTTCTCAGCGACGTGGCTTCGACAGCCAGCAGTTCTCCCAGCCGCAAGACCGGGGAAAGCCCACTCTTCTCTCGTCCCGGATAACCGGCAGCGATGACGCTGGTGCTCTTCACGACTGTCCTGAACGGGCCTGTCGCGACGGGTGTCAGCGGACGATCGGGTGACACATTTTTCAGTTTCAGCAGCGCGACATCGGCCACGGGATCGCGCAGAAGTATCTCGGCTTCGGATGTGACTCCGTCGTGAAACAGCACCGTTGCGGACGCATGTTCCTTCCGCAGTCCATGCGCAACAGTCAGGATGTGGCCTTCACGGGTAATGATAACTGCGGAAGACACATCCGTACCGCAAATCAGACGAACGGTCGCGGCTCGCAACGGAATGCAGACCGCCGACAGTGACGCTGAACTGTCTTCCGCCGCAACGATGCGTCTCTCAAAGAGGCCCCAGGCGTAGACGACAATCAGCACCGCCGCCACAAGCATCCGCAGAAGCCGCCGACCGGTCGTTGAAAGGGTTTGCTCTGGCCACGTCTCGAAAGTCACGCCACATACAGATGGCGAAAATGCGGAGTCGCGATTTGCGTTCATCAGAACCTCGCTGCATGCAAACGAATCATGACGCCGTCTGCTTTGGCGAACTCAACACGGTGAGCTCCCCGGCCAGGCGTACAAAGAGACGCTCCAGAAGAATCGCCGGATCGACGCGACTGCCGCCTTTCATTTCGGAATCGGCTTCAATCAGTAACTGCAGAATTCGGCTCGCTCGTTCAAAGCCAATGCGCCGCAGATAAGACTCTGTCTGCCCTATCGCGTTGGAGAACACGCCTGCCGCGACGATGGCTTCACGAAGCGGCGTGCCGGTCCGAGCTCTCTCGGTGGCTTCGCCGAACTTACGGAACACGAACGTCACTCCGCCCAGAATTTTCTGCGGCGCTTCGCCCGATTTTAGCAGCTTGTCCAGAGCATCAATCGCATGGCCCGGGTGTCCGTCTCGCAGCGCATCCAGCATAACCCACGTGGTTTCTGTTCGCCACCCGCCAACGACCTTGGGCACGTCTTCGCGAGTGATCGTGTCGTTGTCACCCACAAGTGCGGCGAGCTTTGCAACTTCCTGCTGCAGAAGATTCAAACCGTCTCCGGCAAGAGCAATGATCAGGGCGGCCGATTCGCGATCCAGTTGCTTTCCGTATTCTTCCTTCGCGATCTTCTGAAGCCATTTCTGAAGATTGGCGCCGGTCAGTTCACCGCACTCCAGCGACATCGCATGCTGATCGACAAGTTTGAAGAGCTTCGTGTTTTTGGGCCAGCTTTTGACGTCCAGAATCAGCAGCGATCCTTTTGCCGGCTGGGTGACATATTTTTCCAGGACTGGACGGTGCTTTGAGACGAATTCATCTGCGTCTTCGATCAGAACGATACGCTGATCGCCGAACATGGAAACGGTCTTGAGTTCTGCCATGACATCGCGAATCTCGGCCTTGTCCCCGGTGAGGCGCGTCAGAGACAGATCGGCCTCTTCTCCGCTGCCGCCGGGAATCCGATGCAGAATTTCCTGGCGAAAATATCGCTCGGGCCCATACATCACCAGAACGGATGCGGGCAGGGCAGGGGATTTGGCAGACAGAAATTCCGTGGCGTGCATTATCGAAGTTTTCAGTGTTCAGTGTTCAGTGTTCAGAAAATGCTGGCGGGGAGTCTTCGTGCCGCCGTGTCACGCTCCCCGGCACGCTGAGTATAACGTCGACTGTGCGTTGTCTGAAATCCAGTTGAGGCCGGGTTCCGGTAGCAGCGGATTCGCCGACCGCAGCCGAAAGACGCTGCCATTAGGTGATTTCATGGTCCGGGTCGACGAACAGCGAAACGGGCGACCGGTTGAAGTTGAACAGTTCACGGCTACCATGCGGCTCTTTAAGGCGTCTGAATATCTGTCTGGAAAGTATCATGTTTAACCGCGTACGGCTGATGGAACTGGTTCGGGAACGAGCCCTGAAATTTGGCGATTTCACATTGGCCTCGGGCAAGAAGTCGACTTACTACCTCGATGGCAAACAGGTCACGCTCAGTGCTGAAGGCCTGATGCAGATTTCTTACGGTCTGCTGGATCTGATGAAAGATGTGGAATTCAGCGGGTTCGGTGGTATGTCAATTGGTGCGGACCCCATTATCGGCGGCATTCTTGTTGCGGCTGCCTCTCAAAATCGCCCGATGCAGGGCTTCATGGTTCGCAAGGAAGCAAAAGGCCACGGGACGCAGCGATTCATCGAAGGGCCGATTCAGCCCGGCGACAAGGTCGTGATCGTGGATGATGTGGTCACCACTGGCGGAAGTGCATTGCAGGCCGTCGACCGCGTGGAAGAGTTTGGCTGCAAAGTGGTTCACGCCGTCGGCATCGTCGACCGTCTTCAGGGCGGCCGCGCCGCGTTTGAAGCTCGCGGCATTCCGTTCTCCGCACTGCTGACGGTAGAAGATTTCGGGATCACGCCGCCAAAAGAATGATCTGCGGAGAGACTATGGCAATTCGCGAATTCTCAGTCCTTTGAAGTCAATGGGCGAGCCTTCCGATTCCAGGCAAAGGAAGCCTTTTGCGGGCTGGCAGTTTGTGCCGCCGGAAACTTCTTCGCCGTTGACCCACAGCCGCACTTCGCCATTGATGGCTCGGATGTAGTAGTGATTCCATTCGCCGAACCCGAGACTCAGATTCTTCCTGGGAAAGCTGCGACTGCTACCCGGAGCAACAGGCGGGAATGGCGTCATCGTGGCGTTGCCGGTCGGGAAGACATCTCCATTTGTCGTGAACCAGTCTGGCTCTTTGCCGGTCTGCTTTTTGTAGGCTTCGGCGTAGCCGTGATCGAGAATCTGGACTTCAATGCCAGCTGGCAGACCATTGCGTTCTAGCGATGCCAGAGACTGTTCCGTGGCCCACAGAAAGACGCCCGAGTTACCCGCCGATTTCTGGTGACGCCATTCAACGACCAGCTCAAAGTTTGTCACTTCCGTCGTTGTCCGCATGACTCCCACGGGGCTGCCGGTGCAGTGGATTTCACCGTCCGGAAAACTCCAGGTATCCTCGTCGCAGTTGACGTTCACAAAATCGTCTTTGCCCAGCGGCCTCCAGCCTGGACCTGTTCCGTCAATCTTTGCCGCAGGAGGAGACTTCGCCGGTGCCGCTTCATCAGCCGCGAAGGCCGGTGCAAGTGCGAGAAGACCGGGAAGCACGGCCAGAAGAAAAGTAACCTCGAATTTGCGACTCATCGGCAGTCTCCGGAAAGAGAGGTGAGAACGTGTTGAGGAACAAAGGCAGGAATGCAACACTGCATGGGCAAAGCTTGCTCAGTGTCAGAGAGTAGAAGATTGACCCGACAAAAGCACTTCACTGGCCTCCTGTCTGAGCTCTCCTCTTTTGAGATTCGAAACTCCATGTCACAACTTTTGCATGTTCACCTGTTGCCTGCTTTAATCGAACACGACTCGCTTATCGGCGGCACGGCCGTGATCATCGATATTCTGCGAGCCTCGTCGACCATGACGACTGCACTGCAAAATGGTGCGAGTCGTGTTATTCCGTGTGGCTCGACTCAAGAAGCGTTTCAGCGACGAGACGAAGCCGCGCCGGCGACGGTTGTTCTGGGTGGTGAACGAGGCGGCGTCAAAATTGAGGGCTTTGACTTTGGAAACTCGCCCGCGGAATACACATCGATGTCTGTTGGGGGCCGTACTGTTGCCTTCACAACAACCAACGGAACCAAAGCATTGCTCGCGGCTGCTTCTGCCAGCGAGATTATGGTCGGCGCATTTTTGAACCGGCGAGCCATCGTGAACCGCCTCAATCGGGCTCACCAGTCCACTCATCTGATCTGTGCCGGAACCGATGGAAGCATTACCGGAGAGGATGTTTTGTTTGCGGGTGCCGTTGTCGACGGCCTCGTTCGCCTCTCCGCACTGTCACAGCCGGTCAAATCACAGCCGGTCGAATCGCAGCCGGTCGAATCGCGGCCAAGATGGATTTTGAACGACTGCGCGGAAATCGCGATGAGCTTTTGGCGTCAGTGCATCGGTCAAGTGGCGGCTCAAACGACGGTGTCCGAACACGCATCGTTGTCGGTGTCCATTCAGGCGACTATGAAGAAGACCAGAGGCGGACGCAACCTGCTGAGTCTGGGCTACGATTCCGACCTTGCGCTGTGCAGTCAGCTGGATACGATTGATCTCGTTCCCGTGTTTCAACCCACCGAGCGGTGCCTGCTGCCTGAGGCGTGACGAGCGAAGGACTGACGGCATTCTCAACGTCTTTGCAAACGTGAACCGCTGGCTTGCGGGCGATCGCAGACTTCGATTCGAGTGATCCTGATTATACGAAGACGTGACGTTCCAGCGGATCGGCCGAGTTGGCGGTGCCGAGTGGCATCTCCCTGTTCTGTCCGTCTGCATACAAAACCAGGGTGACTTCGTTTCCGGAGACGTTAAAGAACATTTCGTCGGAGAAACCTCGCATCAGCAGCAGTCCGCGACCACTGGCCAGCAGGGCCTCCGGATCGTTGCAGCGTTCGATGGCCGCAGCAACGTTAAATCCTCTGCCTTCATCCCGAATGGTAATCCAGAGGCCAAAAGCGCTGACAAGTTCTGTGACATAAACCGAGCGATGGCACCAGGGAGCCAGGAGTTCGCGTTCGGCCGCCAGTTCAATGTACCGAGGCGAGCCGTCTTCCTTCAGTTCCGAACTGATCTGCAGATTACCATGGTAAAAGGCATTATTCAGTGCCTCTTCCAAAGCCATGCAGAAATGATTTTCCCGAGTTCCCTCCACCACGCGATAATCGCGCAGGCCTCGCATCAGGCGATCGCGGAGGACGGGGATCAGCCGACACGCCGTGCCAATCCGAAGTTGAGCAAGTCGCACGTGCGGCGTTTGAAAAACCACATCTTCTATGATGGTCGCTTCCCTGGTCATCGGCGACAGTTCCCTGAGCCAAAGGATAAAATCGTTCCGCGTCAGCGGGTTCCAGTGGATCCGCTTAGTGTTTTGACAGACGGAGCCAAGCACTGCAAACGCATTTTCAAAATTTTGTCCGTCGCCATATAACCTCGATTCGCAAGGCGGACCAATCAGGAGATCCCCGGGGTCCTTGCCCAGCGTCTGTAGAACGGCCCAGTGTTCTTCGCTTTTGTGCACAATGACGAGCTGAGGGCAGGTCTGGCGGCAGACAGCATAGACCTCCCTGAAGAAGGACGCTTCATTAGTGATCACCTGGATTTGCATAAGCCGCATGTCTCAAATTGCGTCAGTTCGGCTGGCCAAATTGTTCAGAGCATTTTCCGTGCGATTAAACCTAACCCCTGAAACGACGAAAAATGCGTCTGCCCTGGGGGTTCTGGCCCATTCCTGTCATTCCAATGATGCGGAATGGTTTGTGCTGTCTATAGCTGATGTAATGAGAACCGCCTGTTCGGAAAATTCCGAACGGGCGAATTGTTTCGCGAAACACTTTTGCATCGTTTAACTTGTGTGTTCGTGGCGTTTTGACTGTATTACTTCTTCCAACGAACTTTAAACCTCGCTTATGAAACGTCCATTTGAAATGCACACCTTGTGACTGGCAACCGATTTCCGTCGCCTTTCTTCGGATATTAACCGTGTCTTCGTCCGCGTCCGATCATCGAGAACCTCGCCAGAATTGCAGCCTGTGCTGCATTTCCTGGCTGCTCGTTGTTTGGCCGGACGCTCCACGACCTGTATCACGTCCTTGAAGATGCCAACCAGGCAGTGTCGGCTCATGCCTGCGGCTGTCACTCCCACAGCTCCGGCCACACTGATGCTGCAGGCCATGAAGGCAGATCACATCAGGGATTGCCAAAGCAATCGCACGATTCACATAGTTGTGCAATCTGTTACGCCCTGGGTATCTCCGCGACAACAACGGATTCTGTCACCGTGTCTCCGGACCCACGCGTGGCTGCGTGGAGATTTCTTGTTCCAGATGAGACGATTGTTCCTGGTTGCCTTCATTCCGATGAGGCCCGCGGTCGCCCGCAGATGGCCTAAAGTCTTTGCGTCTGTCTGCTGCCGCCGCTGATTGCGGACGGCGAAGAAGCTTTTCAGCGAGTCTGTGGTTCGGCCGACCATGTTTCGAACGATCTGGATCACCTTTTTGATGACTTCAGCAGTCCTCACACCGGCGACGCTCAGTTCTGTCTAAGCGACCGTTCCGTCCGATTTATCTCGGAGAATATTGACGGTGGCGTTTCTCAGTCCCTTGCCACCATCAAGGGCGGCGAAGTTTTTGGCGAGTTTTAACGCTGTGGCCGACTTTACAGGTGAAGTTGAAGAATCTTCAATCCGACCGGTCGCGGTGCCACAGCCGGTCGACTGCCTGTGACGTGGAAAACAGTCCCGGCCGCCGTGTCGTCGTCAGCCTGACGTCAGGTGTGTCAGAAGCTCGACGCATCAGGACACATTTTAGCGAAGAATCGGCGTGGACTGCCGGAAGTAGAAATGCGTGTAAAGCAAGTGCGGCAAGCACTTACGACCGCACCGAAGATTTCGGCAAAGATTGTCGATGATTTGGCATAGAGGATGCCTGAAGAGACAAGCGTCAAGTTGTGACAGCGTAACTCAGTGACACAAGGCTCAATCCATAATCATTGCGAATGCCAGATTCGTCATGAGGCCCCACCTGAGAGCTGTTTCCAACAGGACATCACCTCCGCCAGATTCTGAGAATCTGCCGAACCCCGATGCTCTTCTGTGTCTCCTCTTTGCTGAACTGCAACGAAAGGATTTTGGTCATGTCGATCAGCAATCTTCAGCTCGAACGTCAGCTGCTGGAATCAAATGCCGGCCAGGCCGTCTATGACGCCCTGATTCAGGCAAATGTGGATTTAAGAACCGTCTCTCTGGACCTGGTAAAGGACATGCTTCGAGCTGAGCATCGTCATCGACGCCTGATGGGGTATTCGGCTATTCGAGGCTGTCTTTAGTGACGGTCATGAGAAGTCTTCGTAGCCCGTCATAGACCAAAATCGTGCAGCCTCACAAAAAACGGCAGCGGTCGACCCATTCGGGATCGACCGACTGCTGTTTTTCTTTTTCCACGCTGAGTGATTCATACGTCGACTCTGATGCGGCCGTGACGCGTTCCTTTTGCCCCATGCATTTGCCCGTTTCACTTCAACGAGATCCGCGGAAGATGCAGGTCCGGATGGGGCATCGGATGCGCAGCATGCAAAAGATTTCTAACGGGAGAGCCCCCGCTGCGAAGAATAAAAACGGCAACGCTTCTTGATTGCAGTTCATACTGATCATCGTGCGACCAGGCTTTGGAATCATCCACCGAAGACACGCTCGTGTCTGTGTAAGTTGTCCAGCGTTCTGAGGGCTTGTGACGCGGAAGGCGGAAGAGAACGGTCGCTGGCTGCGAGTTCAGCAGGATCAGAAGACTGTCACCGACAATCGACTGCCCGCGTTCGTCAACCTCGTCGATGGATTCACCATTCAGCCTCATTCCCAGCGCCCGAAGCCCGGAATGCCAGTCCGAATCCGTCAGCTCAGTTCCATCCTGCGTCAGCCAGGAAATATCTTTGACGCCGATGCCTCGTATGCGACGACCAAGGAAAAAATTGCGACGGCTGAGCACAGGCTGGCTGCTGCAGAGTGCTGTCATCTGCTGACAGAACTCCAGAAAATGAGCCTGCTCATCATCAAGGTCCCAGTGAATCCAGCTGATTTCGCTGTCCTGACAATACGGGTTGTTGTTTCCCAATTGAGTCTGGCCCAGTTCATCGCCGCTGCGAATCATGGGCACTCCCTGAGATAACAACAGGGTGGCCATCAGATTCTTCCGCTGTTTCAGACGCAGCGCACGAATCACCCGGTCTTCAGTTTCTCCTTCGACACCGCAGTTCCAGTTGTTGTTGTGGCTGTCACCGTCGCGGTTGTCTTCCAGATTAGCGTAGTTCCGTTTCTCCTGATACGTGACCAGATCACGCAGTGAGAAGCCGTCATGAGCGGTAATGAAGTTGATACTGGCATACGGCTTGCGCCCGTTATGCTGATAAAGATCGCTGCTGCCCGTCAGCCGGGTGGCCACTTCGGAAATGAGCCCGCCGTCGCCCGCCCAGAATCGGCGAATGGTATCTCGATACCGGCCATTCCATTCGGACCACAGGTGAGGAAAATTGCCGACCTGATATCCGCCGCTTCCCAAATCCCAGGGCTCGGCAATCAGTTTGACCTGAGACAACACCGGGTCCTGAAGAATGATGTCAAAAAACGCACTCAGTTTATCCACATCGTGCAGTTCTCTCGCCAATGCGCTGGCGAGATCGAAACGGAATCCGTCGACATGCATCTCCTGCACCCAGTATCGCAGACTGTCCATAATCAGCTGCAGAACTCGAGGCGTCTGCATGTTGAGCGTGTTCCCACAGCCCGTGAAATCCTGATAATAGCGGCGATTGTTGGGCATCAGACGATAATACGAAGCATTGTCGATGCCCCGCATCGAAAGGGTCGGGCCTTTTTCATTCCCTTCGCCCGTGTGGTTGTAGACGACATCCAGAATGACTTCGATGTCCGCCTCATGCAGCCGCCTGACCATGTTTTTGAATTCCTGAATCACCTCATCAGGACGGCTGGCGGAAGAATAACGCGTGTCGGGTGCAAAGAACGACAGCGTGTTGTAGCCCCAGTAGTTTGACAGACCGTGAGACACCAGATGACGGTCATCCACGTGGTAATGGATGGGCATCAGTTCAATGGCTGTGATGCCCAGTTTCTTCAGGTGGTCAATGGAGGCCCGCGACGCCAGCCCTGAATACGTCCCGCGCAACGATTCAGGAACCTCGGGATGCAGCTGCGTCTGTCCCTTAACATGGGCTTCATAGATCAGCGTGCGGTGCCACGGCGTTCTTGGAGGACGGTCGCTTCCCCAGCGAAACTGAGAATCGATCACCACGGCCAGCGGCGCACACCACGCGTTGTCCCGGTCATCAAAGCTCAGGTCGTCCATGTGGTCGCTGATTTGATAGCCAAACATGGCGTCTGACCAGCCAATTCCTCGACCAATCGCTTTTGCGTAAGGATCGAGCAGAACTTTATTGCCATTAAATCGGTGGCCGGCGGCCGGATCATAAGGCCCGTGAACGCGGTAACCGTACAACTGGCCCGGACGAACATCCGGCAGATAACCGTGCCACACATGATCTGTCTGCTCACGCAGTTCCAGCGTATGAGCCTCCGTCCGATCGGTGGCCGACGTGAACAGACACAGTTCCACCTTCGTCGCATGCTCGGAAAACAGAGCAAAGTTGACGCCGCCACCGTCCCATGTGGCTCCGAGAGGATTAGACTTTCCCGGCCAGACTCGTGGTACCATAGCAGTGTTCACAAAAGATTCGGGCACGCTCGGAATCCTGACGGCCTCGGAAAGTATACTTGTGATCAGTAGTCGCTCCGAAATCAACGCGGAGTTGTCGGGACTGTAGCGAATATGCTGATCCACAGGGATTGGAGGTCGATGATTGGGGTCCGGAATCCCAGTCCGTGGACAGACCAGGGCGGTGCAAGAACCGATATGACAAATCAGGATTGTCGGCATCACGAACTGTTAGGCCGCGCGCCGACGGGTGTCTTTCACGAATTGCTCGGCCCGGACCGGTTTCTGTTTGACTCTGTTTTTCTCCGAGCTTCTTATATTCAGTTTGGGTAAAGTGGCTGCCGTAGCCAGCCTTTTCCGCCGTTGACGGGGTCATCCCGACTGGGGTTTGTGGTCCAAATGAAGCAGGTCATATTCAAAGTCTTTGCGGTTTTCATCACCGTAGTGGCTGTTGCCATGATGGGCACTTCATTGGCGACGTTCTTCGTGCACCCAGACGTCCGGGCAGAAATGAATACGCCTGCGATGTTGAATTACACCTTTGAGGAAGTCCCGGGCGAAACTCCGCAGTGGACGGTGACTCGCCGATTCAGCACTGATGCGGCTGACCCCGCCGCTCGTGGTTCAGTAGGAACAGTCAAGTCGCCCTATGAGGCGTTGATTAAGGCTCACGGCGATCTGAAGAATTATCTGAGTCAGCAAACCGGGACGATGTCCACCGAAAAAACGGCAGCTGATGAACAGGCAAAGTTGTTCGCTGCCAGCCAGGAACAGGATGTGGC
>JBDNHX010000499.1:0-11795 GCA_041688565.1 Planctomycetaceae bacterium | reverse complement strand
GCGGATTTCGATCCCCGGCGTTTCCACCTGGTGGTCGTCGATTTGCGCTGTGTTTGCGATTGTCGCCTGTTCGTCGGACTTTCTGCCGTTGCCCGAGCTGATCACGATTCTGGGAATGACGCTGACGATGCGATTTCTGGTCCAGCATCGGCTTGGCAAAAGTGAAGGGCTGACGTGGAAGCTGCCTTTGCTGATTGCAGTGTGGTGCAATTTCGATTCGCGGGCGTGGGTTGGTGCGGGCGTTGTTGTCTCGTACGCCGTTGGTTCTGCGATTTCAGGAAGACTGGCGGCCAGAAAACAATCACTCGCGGCTGTGGCTGAACAGCGCACTCTGCTGCTTCCGGCGGTCCTGACAGTGCTGGCCCTGCTTGTGAATCCGTTTCATGTGAATTCGCTGCTGTCCCCGCTAACCGTCTACACGAAAGAATATCCAGCTCTGCAGGCACAGCGACGTCTCACCACGGACGCCGCAAGGATTCGTTTCGACGGCCGAGTGGATTACTTTTCCATTTTTAATCCGGACGCGATCGCGCTGTTTGATCACTCACAGGTGGCCGGCCTGGCATTGTTGCTGGTAGCCTTTGTGGTTCTGTTGCTGGCGCGCAGTGCGCGAGACTTTGGCTTTTTGGCAGCTCTGCTGTTTGTCACGGGGCTGAGTTTTCTGGCGGCTCATGAACTTCCGGCCGCTGCGATTGTCGCTGCCGTGGTTGCCGGAGTGGCAGCTCAGGACTGGTACCGCCGTTCGTTCAACATGGCTTACTCCATCGAGAATTCCGAGCTGCTGTTTTCGCGAGGCGGTCGTGCTGCGACCGTGCTGGCTCTGGCACTGGTCGGGTTTTGTGTCGTGGCCTCGCGACTTCCCGGCGCTATGCCGCTGGGGTTTGGTTTCGACAAGGAAACAAAGATCACTCTGGACACGTTTGCAAAGCAGCTGGAAGAACTGAAGCCGGAAGCACGGATTCTTCATACGCTGATTGAGCAGGGCGACATGCTGATCTGGAATGGTCGCAAGAGCTTCGTGGACAGCCGTGTGATTCCATTTGGACGACGCAGCGACATGACTTCTGTGTTCGGAAAGCACGGAAACGTTCTGGATACGATGCTGTTGCAGCGGCCCGGCGAAGCTCCGGCCACAACATCTTCGGACCCCGTCGAAAAAGACCGTCAGGAAGCCGAACGTCGGGACAAACTGGCGGCCGCTCAGGCGACGCTCAAAGAGTTTGAGGTGACGCATGTGATGTCGCGTCTCGCCCCGCCGGGAAAAGCGGACTTCGGATCCGTCAGAAATCTTTCGGCCACTGGCGAATGGATTCCTGTGAGCATTGGGCCATCCGCAGCGATTCTGGAGCGAGTCGCTCCCACGATTTCGCAGGAAGAGTTCACGAAGAAAATGATCAATCTGCCGAAGCTCGCATTTCAGAACGATGAAGTGCCCGGCTCAACCCTGCGGCAGTTTGCGTCACCACCGAGCTTCTATGAAAAGTACGTCTATCGTCAGCGACGGGTGACCAGTGCCAACAAGCGAATGGGGATGCACTATCTGGAACTGACCGTCAAGGAGCCGCAGTCGATGGCACAGGCACAGGCCGCACTCGCATCGCTCACGCTGGCCATCCGGCACCTCAATCTGTCCCTTGCCGAAATGCCGGATGATGCAGAAGCATTTCAGCTGCTGGGTCAATCCTACGCATTACTGGCAGTGATGGAACAAACGATGGCCCGTTCCGGCTCCAGCGATCGACTCGGTCAGGTGCGATATCTTGAGGCGGTGACGGCTTACCGTCAGGCCACAGTGATTGATCCTGCAAACCGCAGTTCCTGGATGGGGCTATTTCAGATTTATCAGCAGCGAAATCGAATCGACCTCGCCAACGAGGCTCTTGAGAAATGGCTGGCTCTGGAAGAAGCGACGCCTCAGAGCAGCGGCGATGAGTACGAAGAATTTATTACCCAGATGTATCTGAAGAAGCGAGACTTCAGCGACCAGATCACGCAGTCCGATGAACAGATTGAGGAACTGGCAAAGAAGCAGTCCGAAGCCATTCAGAAACAGGCGAAGGCGGAAAAGGCGGCGGCTCCTGGAGGGGTTAATGACGCCCTGAAGCCTGAAGAAGCGCAGGAAGAAGAAGTGACCAGGCTAATGGTGTCGGCGATGACCGCGAATTCCGCCGGCCGACCTCTCAAGGCCCTCCAGTCAATGCGGGGCAGTATTGATCTTGTCCGCGCCAACCCGTTCGGCAGTATCCTGATGGGTCAGATGTTGCTGGAAGCCGGTGAACTGGAAGAAGCCCATCGCATGCTGGCACTTGTCAGTCAGGAAGCCACCAAGCAGCCGCAGATGATGGCCGGAGTAGACTGGCAGCTTTATACGGCCATCTCGCAGCTGGGCATCGGGGATTATATTTCGGCGGCCGAGACATGGTCATCGCAGATCAGCCTGATGAACAAACAGATTCTCGCTCCCGAACTTTATTCCGGAAGCCTTTATTCGCTGCCGCTGGTGGCAGACATCAATCTGGCCTTTAATGAGTCGCTTCCTGTCTGGCCTGTCCGCAACATTATGCTGATGGCAGATATGATTCAGAAAACAAACGAAGGGCGAGCCGAGGCTGCGTTACTGCTGGCCACGGTCAAACTGGAAGAGGGCGACCTGGCAGAAGCAAAGAAAATTCTCAGCCGGATCGTTCTGGAATATGGTGAAACCCGAGCTAAATCGCTGGCGGCAACTTACTTTATGATGACGGAGGATAATTCACTAAACCTGCTCAACGACATCCGGACCGGGACGTGGGAAGAATTTGAGTATCCAGGAGAGCAGCCAGCTGCAGCGGAATCGGGGACTCCGGAAACCTCCACAAAACCAGGATTTGGCATCTCCGCACCGCCGAAAGGAACTCCGCCGGGCATCGCGCCGCCGGGGTCAGTTCCCGGAGAATGAGAACCGCATGAATGACACCGTAGACTCAACTGTCGTGACATCCGCATTGAAGCCTCGCGCCGGCCTGCTGACGTGGTTGCAGCTCATGAGACTGCCGACGGTATTTACGGCGATGTCAAATATCCTCTGTGGATTCCTGATCACACATCTGACTCCTCGTCTGAAGATTGATGACCTTGCCAGTCAGCGAGAGCTTTGGCTTCTGCTGGCTTCCACGATCGGTCTGTATCTGGGCGGGATGGTTCTGAACGACGTGTTCGATGCGAAACTGGATGCTGTCGAACGTCCTGAAAGGCCCATTCCTTCAGGCCAGATTTCGCGGCAGGCGGCTGCGATCTTTGGGGCTCTGCTCATGCTTGGCGGCGTACTGGCCGCCGCCTTTGTGGGCAAGCCCAGTCTTCTGGTGGCAGGCCTGATTGTCCCGTGTGTGCTGGCCTACAATGGTTTTCTAAAGACGACAATTGCAGCACCGCTCGGGATGGCTGCCTGTCGATTTCTGAATCTCATGCTGGGAGCCAGCGCCGTCCCCGATCTGCAAACCATGCTGCAGGCCACGCCGCTGACGGTTGCTGCTGGTCTTGCCGTTTATATTCTGGGCGTTACTGTGTTTGCTCGAAACGAAGCCGGAAAGAGCAACATGGGACTGCTGATTCTCGGGATCGTGCTCGTCGTCAGCGGCATTGGCCTCGACGCGTGGCTCATTGGAACTGCGGGGGCAACGCTGGGATCGATCAACGGCAGCCGGATGGCTCTGCTGATTCTGTCTCTGAACCTGCTCATGCGAGCCGCCGCAGTGATTCCGTCGCCGCAACCGGGGCGCATTCAGAAAACAGTGGGCCTGATGCTGCTGGGCATTATCTTCCTTGATGCGATTATGGTCTTCGCAATGACTGCGGACGCAAAGCTGGCGGCGTTAGTCATCATGCTGGTCGCACCGGCGTCCCTGCTGCGACGTGTGATTCCGATGAGCTGATCTCTGACCGATCGTCATGAATCAGCCCAGTGCGCCGCGGACAATTTCGCCATGCACGTCCGTCAGACGATGGTGGCGGCCCTGAAATTTGAAGGTCAGTTTTGAGTGATCAATGCCCAGCAGGTGCAGCAACGTTGTGTTCAGATCGTGGACGTGAACGGGATCGCGAACAATGTTGTAACTGAAGTCATCGGTCTCACCGATCGTTGTGCCCGCTTTGATGCCCGCTCCTGCCAGCCAGACGGTGAAGCAGCGCGGATGATGATCGCGTCCGTAGTCGCCGGCCGTCATCTTGCCCTGGCAATAAACCGTTCGCCCGAATTCTCCACCCCAGACTACCAAAGTATCTTCCAGGAGTCCGCGTTGTTTTAAATCCTGCACCAGTGCGGCCGTGGGCTGATCGGTGGCTTTGCACTGCAGCGCGATATTCTTCGGGAGCTCCAGATGTTGATCCCAGCCGCGATGAAACAACTGCACAAAGCGGACTCCGCGTTCGCATAATCGCCGAGCCAGCAGACAATTCCAGGCAAAGGTGCCGGGCTTGCGAGCCTCGTCCCCATACAGATCAAAGGTGCTGGCAGGTTCGCCCGAAATATCGGTCAGTTCAGGAACCGACGCCTGCATTCGGTAAGCCATTTCGTACTGCGAAATGCGACTCGCTATTTCCGGATCGCCGGATTTCTGCAACTTCAGTTCATTCATCGCCGCCAGATCATCCAGCAGGCCGCGACGCAGTTCTCGCGACATTCCTGGCGGGTCCGACAGAAACAGCACCGGATCTCCCTGCGATCGAAATTTGACTCCCGCATACTTTGTCGGCAGAAATCCGCTGCCCCACAATCGATCGTACAGTGGCTGATCGCCGGTCCCGGAAATCATCGCCACGAAGGCCGGCAGATCACTGTTCTCACTGCCCAGGCCGTAAGACAGCCAGGCTCCCAGACTCGGACGACCGGCCAGTTGAGCGCCCGTCTGCATGAAAGTGATCGCAGGATCGTGATTGATCGCTTCCGTGTGCATCGATTTAATGAAGCACAGGTCGTCAGCGATCTTCGCAGTATACGGCAGCAGCTCACTCACCCAAGCGCCGCTGGCTCCCTGTTGAGCAAACCTGAACTTCGTCGGCGCCAGCGGAAAGCTGGATTGAGTACTGGTCATCCCCGTCAGTCGCTGTCCCTGGCGAACTGAATCAGGCAACTCGGTGCCTCGCAGATTTGCCAGGCCCGGCTTGTAATCGAAGAGATCCAGTTGCGAAGGGGCTCCCGACTGAAAGAGCGAAATCATCCGCTTCGCCTTCACCGGCAAATTTGGAAATCCCGCCAGCCCGAGCGTCGCCGCAGGATTGTCGGCGATTGCCTCCTGACTCAGCAGCGTCGACAGAGCGGCCAGGCCAGCGGCATGCACACCGCGTGAAAAGAAATGGCGACGCGTTGCAGAAAACGGTTGTTCGTTGATTGTCATAAGATGGACTCACAGACTTTCAAAAGTCCCTTCTCCCCCTCGGGGAAGACGGGACATGTGGGATCGACCCCGATTTATTCTTTGGTCAAAACCTCATCCAGATTCAGTATCAGACTCATGACCGTGGTGAGAGCTGCGAGTTCGCAGGGATCGACCTCGTCATTCACCGGAAACTCGCCCGCGTGGATCAGTCGCTGCGACAATTCAGGATCCTTCTGAAACGTCTGCAGACTGTTTTCCAGCCGCCTCTGCAGAATTATGAGCTCCGCTGGTTCCGGAGGTCTGGCGGTGATGGTTTTGAAACCGTACGTGGTCCGCTCGGCCATTGAAAGTCCGCCTTCGGACATCAACCGTTGAGCCATCACGCGGGCGGCTTCGATGAACGTCACATCATTCATCAAAGCCAGCGCCTGAAGCGGTGTGTTTGTGCGTGATCGCTGCACGGTACAGGCTTCGCGGCTGGTCGCATCGAACGTCACCATGGTGGGCGGCGCCACAGTGCGTTTCCAGTACGTATAGAGGCTGCGTCGATAAAGATCGTCCTCGTGAGACTGGATGTAAACGGTGTCTGTCGCAATTTCCTGCCACAGTCCATCCGGCTGATAAGGCTTCACAGATGGACCACCGATCTTTTCTGTCAGCAGTCCGCTCACGAACAGTGCCTGGTCACGAACAGCTTCGGCAGAAAGTCGGCGACGGGGGCCTCGTGCCAGCAACCGATTTTCCGGATCCGCGCGCAGCAGCTCAGGCGATGCTTCCGAAGCCTGTCGATAAGTTGCGCTTGTCACAATCAGCCGGTGAAGTTTTTTAATGTCCCAGCCTGACGCAACAAATTCCGTTGCCAGCCAGTCGAGCAGTTCCGGATGGCTGGGCAGATCGCCCTGAGCTCCAAAGTCTTCCGAAGTTCGAACCAGACCCTGACCAAAATGCATTTGCCACATTCGATTGACGGCCACACGCGCAGTCAGTGGATGTTCGGGGCTGACCAGCCACTTGGCAAAGCCCAGCCGATTTTGGGGAGCATTTGCTGGCAGTGGCGGAAATGCGGCTGGAACACCCGGCTCGACCTTTTCGCCAGGCTGATCATACTGGCCTCGAATCAGCACATGCGTCGTTCGAGGCTGATCCATTTCCTGCATGACCATGACCGTTGGCAGTGACTCCTCAAACGCTCGCCGCTCACGTCGAAGTCGCACAAGATTCTGATGGGCTTCACGGATCTCGGCAGGAGCCTGTGTGGCCAAAAAGTACTGTGCCAGCTTGTGTTGCTGCGCATCGGTACGAACATCTTTGCCAAGGGCAAGGATTTCAAACACTGTCTGCGGAACCGCCAGCAGCGCAGCGTCCGCTGCCGACAGATCGCGACTGTAAAGTCGAACGTCGTCGATGGATCCGGAGAACGAACTGTGGCCGGTGCCGATTCGCAGCGGTTCCGTCTTCGCAGCAAATGTCTGATTGAGCCGGTCAAGCTTGACGTCCATTGAAACAAGGCGACCATCAATATAAACCTTGATTCCAGCGGCGACTCGCGAACCATCGTAAACTATTGCGATGTGGCACCATCGGTTCAGCGGAATCGGCTCATGACTTTCGACTCGAATGGCATCATCCAGCCAGCGCTTAACAAGATTCACCTGCAGCCGACCATTCTGCAGATGCACATAATAACCGTCGCCTTCTTCAACCGGCGTCATGCGTGAGATGATGGTCCCATTGGGACCCGCCGCATTGATCCAGGCCGCGATGGAGAATTTGTCAAAGTAACCGAAGTTGCCAACATCTCCGGCATTCACGAAAGAGCCGCTCTCCAGTTTTACGGCCTGCCCAATCGGGCCGGCTATATATTCGCCAGGAGAAGTTTCAAACACTCCCGCTGCTGGCCGAAAAGTATCTGTCAGGTTGCCATCAAAGCTCAGATGGCTGACGAGTCCGTCGGTGATGGACCAGTCGGCCGCCCGATCTTCGTGACTCATCGCTGCCCATTCCTGCTGAACTTCGGCGAGTGTACTCTGCATTTCGGCCACCTTCGTTTCAGCGGTGCGAATCTGCTGATCCCGTTGCGCCAATTGAGCCTGTTGAGCGGGAAGCGGTGCTTTAATGAGAGGCGGTGAGTTGCCTTCTTTAATGGCTCGGCCGTTTTCAGGGATATTGTTGAAGCAGGCGAAGACCTGGTAAAAATCCTTCTGCGGAATCGGGTCGTACTTGTGATCATGACAGCGAGCACATCCCATGGTCAGGCCCAGCCACACGGTTGAGGTCGTGTCGACTCGATCAACCACATATTCCACCTGATACTCTTCAGGAATGATCCCGCCTTCCGCATTGCCTCGATGATTGCGGTTAAATCCGGTCGCAATTCGCTGATCGAGTGTCGGATTTTCGAGCATATCGCCGGCCAGTTGTTCAATCGTAAACTGATCAAAAGGTTTGTTGCTGTTGAACGCATCCATCACCCAGTCCCGCCAGCGCCACATATCGCGTGGTCCATCGTTCTGATAGCCGCTGGTGTCGGCGTACCGCGCCGCATCAAGCCAGCCGACGGCCATGTGTTCGCCGTAACGAGGTGATGCGAGAAGGCGATCGACCAGGGTTTCGTATGCCATCGACGAAGTGTCCGCCAGAAACGCATCGACTTCTTTCGGCGTCGGCGGGAGTCCTGTCAGGTCCAGCGTTACTCGACGAATCAGAGTTCTGCGGCCAGCTTCAACAGAGGGCTTCAGACTTTCCTGCTGCAGGTGATCCAGAACAAACGGATCGATCTCGTTGCGGTTCCATTTGTCATCCGGGAGGAACGGCACGGCAGGTCGCTGCGGCGCCAGAAAGGCCCAGTGTTCGGTCCACTTCGCACCCTGTTGAATCCAGGCAGTCAGTAACTCAATCTGCGAGGTGGAAAGTTCCTGCCCGGACGCGGGAGGTGGCATTTTTGTTTCCGGATCTGTCGACGTGATCCGCTGATGGAGTCGGCTGCCAGCAACGTCTCCGGGCACGATCGCCGCCTGCCCGTCACGAACGGCAAACGCACTTTCCCGGACATCCAGTCGCAGTTCACTGGCTCGCTTATTTTCGTCGGGACCGTGGCACGTGAAGCACTTGTCGGAAAGAATCGGACGGATGTCGCGACTGAAATCGACTTTCCGCGACGGATCCTGAGCCCCCGCCAACACAGGAAGCCATGCGGTAAGGAGCACCCAAAACAGGCGATAACCCCAGCCAATTTTCATGGGTATATTTCCTTTGTGGTCTACAGAACTTTCAGCAGCTTCAGGAACTCACGGCAAAATGCCGGATGAGCGGGCCAGGCCGGAGACGTTACCAGATTTCCATCCACATGCGCACCGTCGATGGCGATCGATGCGTACGTTCCGCCGGCCAGTGTGATCTCCGGACCACAGGCCGGATACGCTGTGCACGAGCGGCCTTTAATAATTCCGGCTGCTGTCAGAATCTGCAGCCCATGACAAATGGCCGCGATGGGCTTCTTTGCCGCATCGAACTCACGCACAATCTCAAGCACTCTCGGATTCAGCCGCAGGTACTCGGGAGCCCGTCCGCCGGGAATCAGCAGGCCATCGTACTTTGCCGGATCGACGCTCGCGAAGTCGGCATTGAGCGTAAAATTGTGGCCCGGTTTTTCGCTGTAGGTCTGATCGCCTTCAAAGTCATGGATGGCAGTGCGGATTTTATCGCCCGCTTTTTTATCAGGACACACAGCATCCACTTCAACGCCAACAGTCAACAGCGTCTGAAACGGAACCATGATCTCGTAGTCTTCCACGAAGTCACCAGCAAGAAGAAGTACGCGTGTCATGAAGTTTTGCCTTCGCAGAGTTTCAATCGAAGTCTTGGCCCTTCTCCCCCGCGTTGGGGGAGAAGGTGGCCGTCAGGCCGGATGAGGGGGATTGAATGCAGCAGAGAGACTGAAAGACTCACCGCCAACAAAAAAAACCTACGGAATTGGGGAATCGGGAACACAGCCAATACTGTTCGGCACTGCAGTTAATGTGCGGCCCATGATAGCAAGCGAGTCCTTTGGGTTCGACTCAACCGGTGTGCCTTCGTTCGCTGACGCTTACTTGTCACACCCTACTGAAAAACGGCGCAACTTGTAGGGTGTGACAAGCGAATGCGCAGGCACACCAATCACGGATTTTATTTGAAACCAAATCCTTAGCGTGCAACCAGTGCTGCGGTATCGCCGCAGTCGATGACCACTTGGGCAACAACGCGATGAACGATCAAGAACACAAAGAGTTCGGTCAAGAGGCACTTTACCGCTGCCTGAAAGCACCCTGTGTGTCGAAGTCTGACAACCGTCAAACGCCGCAGACCTACGAAGAAAAGCGATCGCTCCGCTGCCAACCCAGTTGCGGATGCGATCGCTCAAAACGCTGCAGCAGATGGCCGTCATGCTGCAGCGACGACGCAGGGAATGTCAGATTTGAAATTTGAAATCTCAAATTGTGGCTATGTTGAGGTTTGTGGCAGACTGGGATCAAAACTACTCAATGACTTCGCGACCAGCTCGCGTGAGGATGGCCTTCAGCACTTTGATGTCAATTTGACTTGCGAGAATCGGAGAATCGGGGAAGAATCGGGGACACAGAAGAATCGGGGACACAGCACTTTTCTGCCATGCGGGTCTTAACAGACCAGTTCTTTGAGGATTTCCGAGGCCGCATTCACAGACGGCATTTGCCCGCGCCGCAAAAACGTCTTGCGCAAGAAGTGTGGAAGCGGCGGCATTGAATGGCGGAGCGATGTGGGAAGTCGCATTGACTCACGAGGCTTGTAACACCCGACGCAACATCGCTCAGCGGATGCCCCTCATCGCAGGGCACGCTTGCGCGACAGACTCGGTCCGTCACTGTAAAGGCAGGGCAGCGTGAGATCACACGTGGCGAATTCGCAGGCAGTAGATCGATCGGCAAAGCGAGGTTAAGCGGTGTCACGCAGTCGCCAGCAGGTCTCGAGCCACTGGCCGAGTACGGTAGCGATGCGAGCCTGACCGAGAACTGTGGCTATCCACCGTCGCTGGCTTGCCGGCGACCACGCTGAACAGCCGGCCGAAATTCCGAACCAGTTCACTCCACACTTCGGTAGAAATCCCCAGTCGCTCAAACAAGTGACCGAATTCTTTTGGCGTCGTCCCTGGTTTATCCAGTCGCTGCTGGCGCGCGGTCCAGTCCAGAAGCGTCAGATAATCGGCGGTCGACATCGGCAGAAATCCTTTGTTGCTGCAGCGAGCCCCCGCCTTATGAACACACGGGCCAGTCTCGCCGGATCGCTCCTTCAAATCCACCGGAGCCAAATGACGAGCGTCCCGCGATCCCCGCCCCTTTTCACCTGCGACGTGAGAGGAAGCGACTGAATGTCCGAATGACGCTTTCGTAGTTTCTGAATCCTGCTGAGTTGCCCGGCTTCCTGACCGAGCCATCAGCTCCGCCGCTCGTTTCTGGGCCGAAGTGAAATCGCTGTCTTCGATCGTCGTGGCGATGGCCGCTCGGATCGGATTCAGATCGACATACGCCGCACACGCCAGAATCGCCGTTTCATCCAGCAGCCGAACTGCTCGATAACGAGCCTGCCAGAACTTTCCAAGCTCACCGTCTTCCTTGTTGGCTCGCTGCGCAATGTTCTGACTCAGCAACCGCATCCACCACGAGATATCACTCAGCCGACTCCGCACAGTCGCCAGCTTCTGCTTGTCGTTGCGAATCGAACTGATCTCAAATTCCGATGGCTCCAGCGGACGACGCTTCTCATCCCGCCGCTCCGGACAAAGCATCAGCCACCGGCGAGCCACCTCATTGTCATCCCATTCCTTCACCACATCCGGCCGAGACCTTAACACCAGGTGCAGGTGATTGGACATGATCGCCTGACACAGCAAATCAATTCCAAAGTGCTTCGCCTGATGAATAAGCTGTTCATCGATCCAGATTTTGCGGTGGTCATAATTCTTCCCGGTGACGGCATCATCTCCCAGCAAAAAACACCGCCGCACAGTCCTGTTCATGACGTGGACAATCGCAGTCTCATCCGCCGAAAAAACCTCAACCCGAGCCAACCGAGCCATGATTCACCTCGCCAGAAATCTCCACAACCACCTTGCAGGGGAGCAAATCTATAGCCTAAGGCCTGGCCAGTCAACAAAGTGCTGTGTCCCCGTGAAACTCCGCCTCCGCTCAATTCGCTGACGTGAGGAATTTCAAATGAGCTGGCGAGGTCTTTGGGAAACCGATCAATCAGAAAGGATTCCTGCCGCGATATCCCAAAACTCCAGCGGCATTTCGAAGGATTAATACCATCGGCCTTGACGGGCCTGACCACCTAGTTACCATGAGGCCCGAGATGAGGCCCGAGATGAGGCCCGAGATGAGGCCCGAGATGAGGCCCGAGATGAGGCCCGAGATGAGGCCCGAG
>JBDNHX010000498.1:0-18610 GCA_041688565.1 Planctomycetaceae bacterium | reverse complement strand
CAGCGGACTCGACCCACTGGGCACGCGAGAAATGAAGGACCTGATTCTGCGTCTGAAGTCTCAGGGGAAAACCGTCGTCATGTGCAGCCATCAGCTGGCCGACGTACAGGACGTCTGCGACCGAATCGCAGTTCTGTTTCAGGGCGAGCTGAAGGTTCTCGGACGGGTCGACGAGCTGCTGGAAATGCGAAATGAGACTCAGTTGCGAACATCAACGCTGAGCAAGGAAGCGGAAGCGGACATTCGAAAGGTGTTGGAGAAGCATAACATTAAGGACGCTCAGTTCAGCAGTCCGCGAGCGGATCTGGAAGAGCTGTTCCTGCGGACCGTGCGCGAAAGCGGCGAGCGTCCGGGCCGTCGGTTTTCGGCCGAAGAGATTGCCGCCTCAGGCAAGGGCGGGCAGGCCTGAAAAAGGCCGGCCAGACTGCCGGCCAGACTGCCGGCTGATTGCTCGCGTGTGACGCCGCCATGACTCTGGCCGGACGTCCTTTTGGTGCTGATTTCTCCAATGATATCTCTGCAAACGCAGCCTCGCTTCTCGGAACTGTAAACTATGGACTTTGACATCAGACCATATGACCTCGCAGGAGGCACGGCTTCGTGGCTCACCCTGCTTGGGATTCTGCTGCTCATCAGCATCGGCCTGTCGTTCCTGCTGGCAGTGGCTCGCAACGGCAGAGCTGGCGTGGGCGTCTTTACCAAAGGCCTGGCCAGTTATCTGGGTGACATCGCATCGATCTCACCTCGCCGCATTTACGCCCTCACAAAGCTGACACTGCTCGAAGCGATTCGTCGTAAGGCGCTGCTGGTCTTTGTGGCGTTTGCGATCCTGCTGATGTTTGCTGGCTGGTTCCTTGCGGACTCCAATGAACGGCCAGAGCTACAGGTGAGCGTGCATGTGACATTCCTGCTGACCGCAATCGCGTGGCTGATTCTGCCGGCCGTCATTTTCCTCAGCTGCTGGGCGTTGCCGGAAGACATTCGAATTCGCTCCCTGCACACCGTTGTCACAAAGCCGGCTCGTCGGGTGGAAATCGTCATCGGCCGTATGGCTGGAATGGGAATTGTCGCCTGTCTGGTCCTGTCGTTAATGGGTGTGATCGGCGGGTTTTGGATTTATCGCCAGCTGCCGGCATCAAGCCAGGATCAGCTCATCTGCAGAGTCCCCGTGTTTGGTCAGCTGTACTTCATCAGCCCCGAAGGTGAGCCAACGGCGACCGGGATCAATGTGGGTGATACGTGGATGTATCGTTCGCACATTCTGGGCAATTCGCGAGCTCGTGCGGTGTGGCTGTTTAATAACATTGACGACAACTCGATCGTTCGTGAATCCGTTGGGACGGGCGATCAGGCGGAGACCGTGGACGGTCTGAAAATGGAATACCGCTTCGAGGCTTTTCGTACGATCAAGGGTTCCGAAAAGAGCATTTTCCAGGGCGTGCAGGCTCAGTACACAATTTCTTCAAACCCGCGTGAAGATGCGTTCGGAATGATTTCTCAGGGTGAGGCGTTGAAGCCGCTGGCCGATACGCTTCGCGATGGTCAGTTTCGCAATGCTTCGGACCGAATGAAAGAACTGGCTACGCGAATTCGCACGACCTCCGAAGAGCTTCGTCCGGCGGATTACGCAGGACTGCAAAACGGCCTGGCCGTGGCAGCGTCGTTTCTGCGGCAGGAAAAAAATGAAGATCTCAATCCGGTCGCCGATCTATTCGACAAGTCTGCCGAAGCCGGGTTCGAACTGTTGAAGGTCCTTCGAAATAACTCGCTGACCAACGTCACAGACTCGCCTCCGTTTGGTCCTTTTGCCGATCAGCTCGACGCAGTTGCGGCTGGGCTGGCTCAGTATGCAGATGTGTTGCATGAGAGCCTTCCAAAGCTGGAAGTGCCGCTGCCATCGTTCCACATTTCCGAGTATCACGAAGGGGCAATCGAAAACATCACCTTGATTCCTCGCAAGCTGCGATTCGCGGCCGACTACGAGACTCAGGCACGATTCCTCTCGGGAATTTTCACTGAATGGAACACCAGCGGCAAGCTGGCCGAAGCTGGCAGTCTGAAAGCCTCGCTGGCCGAAGATCTGGCGAAAGGCGCAGGGATTTCGCTGCTGAATGCTGAGCTGCTGGTGACCGTCCTGAATGAACAGGTCACCGCGGGCACATTGCAGGTGGCCGATGGCAAGGTGACTCCTGCGGAAGGCAAGCGCTGGTTTACTTTCTTCGACGATCTGATTCGACGTGAACTTTTGATTTCTCAGGACACCGAAGGCTGGATGATCGAAAAGGATCTCGTCAACGACCTCGCAAAGAATGGTACACTACGAGTTGAAGTGGCCTGTCTGAACGACCAGATGTATCTTGGCATGGCCCGCCCGGACCTTTTTGTTCGCAAGCCGGACCGCTCGTTTGTCATCGGTTATTTCAAGGCGCTGCTGAACATCGCTTTAATGCTGCTGCTGATCATCGTGCTCGGCGTGACGGTCAGTTGTATCGTCAAGGGCCCGGTAGCGTTGTTCTTCACGCTGACATTCTTTGTGGTCGGGCAGTTCTTCCACGAATTCATGACGCGAATGCTGTCCGGGCAGGAACAAGGCATGGGGACTTTGGAGTCGGCTGTTCTGATTGCTCAGCACCGTAATCCGCAGGTCGGTATGGACGTATCGTCGACAACCTCGGCCGTACTGAAGGGAGCCGACAAGGGACTGGAAGGTGTTCTGCGAGGCTTCAGCAGCATTGTGCCGGACTTCAGTGTCTTCAATCGTGGTGCGGCGTTTGTGGAAAATGGATTCGACGTTCCGTTTCGGGACTGCGTCGTCCCGGCGATTGCCATCTTCTTTGGATTCCTGATTCCCTGTGTTCTGCTCGCGGGTGCGATGCTGAAGTTTCGTGAACTGGAGGCAAAATGAGCAATTTCAATTCGCGACAACGCAAGGTTATCTACGGCATCTGTATTGTGTTGTTGCTGGGTCCGATCGTTTATCTGGGTTTCCCGGCTGAACAAAATGTGGCTAGTGGTGAAACTTCTTCAGGTCTGGGCAAACTGGCTCGCATGCGTCAGGAATATGACCTTGGCGAAGCGACGCTGGGCAAGGTTGATCCTTCCAGTTCAGCAATGAATCTGGTCCTGCTGGGTCTGCGAGGACCTGCGGCCAGCGTGCTGCATCTGAAGGCCATTGAGTATCAGGAAAAGAAGCAGTGGGCTAAGCTGCGAGCCACAGTGGATTCCATCATTCTACTGCAGCCGCATTATGTTCAGATCTGGAAGTTTCAGGGCTGGAACCTCGCGTACAACGTCTCACGCGAATGGGACAAAGTGGATGACCGCTTTTACTGGGTGAAAGAAGGGATCAAGTTCCTGAAGCTCGGTACGGAACGAAATCAGACCATTCCGATTTTGTTTCACAACGTCGGTGAAGTGATTACCAAAAAGATGGGCGTCTCCGACGAGACGAAGTTTTTCCGTGTCTTCTTCCGGAAAGACCCGGATCCAAAGTTTGAATCGTCGCCAGGCCAAAGTGGTCCGGATCCCGCGATCAACGAAGAAGGCAAAGACAGCTATCTCGTCGCGTATGACTGGTTCGTTCGCGCCAATGAAAAGGACGATAACGACGGCCTGATCGGCGTGAAAGGAATGACACACGTTTTCTTCCGCCAGAAGCCGGCGAAGTCACTGCTCAGTTATGCCGAAGTTCGTTCAAAGGAAGGTGTTTTCGAAGGACATCAGGCAGCCTGGGATGCCGGTTATCGCGCGTGGATGGAAGATTATGGAAACTATATCTTCCTGGGTCTCGACGATAAAAAGTACAAGCTGGTTTGTTCAGAAGACGAACTCAAGACGCTGGCCGAAGAAAACGGGATCACCTTGTCAGCTCAGCGAAATCTCTGGGCTCGCAATCTGGACATGGTGAATTTTCGATTCTGGCGTGACCTGGCCAACGTTGAAAAAGATCCAATTTCCCTCGACCTTCACAAATCGATTTACGAAGCCAAGCAGGCGTATATTCAGGGCAAGGGCTTTGATCAGTTTGACAAGGAGACCGGAACCACAACGCCTTCGGAAGCTCAGGCGTTGCTGGAACTGGCGATGACTCGCTGGCTTGCGGCACGAGACAAGTATCCGGTGATGTTTGAGGACTTCCGATACGTGGACGAGGCTTTGCTGGTCGTCCAGTATTGGCAGGCCGTTCATCAGCAGAATGCGAAGCCTGTGCCAACCGATTATCCGCTGAAGTCTCTGTGGGAATCCAGCGGTGCAAACAAGCAGATTGATATGGAGCGAGAGTTCCTGCGAGAAACTCGATCGCGAAAACTGTAAGATCTGAATTGTCAGTCGCTCATTTGAAGCCCGGCTTTCCCCGAAAGTCGGGCTTCTTGTTTCAAATCCAGTCTGCTCAAATCCGGAGTCCCCTGGCGTGGTTGCCGGTCCAATTTTTGAACGTGAAGTCCTGACGACGCCTCGTCGCCTGAGTCACTATCTCATGCGATCCGGGTTTGTTGCTGGTCTCCTGATTTTGTTTTACAGCATTCGTCAGGCGACGATTGGATTTCAGGATGTTCTGTTTGCCGGTGATGTGGCCGCTTTCAGTGCCATGACGTTTCGTGTGTTTGCTGTGCTGCAGCTGACACTCGGGCTGTTCTTTGCCACGGTCTTTTCGGCTTCCCTGGTCACTCAGGAAAAAGATCGCAAGACTCTGATTTTGCTGCTGATGACAGACCTGCGAAATCACGAACTTGCACTGGGAAAACTGCTTTCCAGTCTACTGAACGTGGGTGTTCTGATGGCGACATCGTGGCCGGTCTTCTGCTTTCTGAAACTGTTGGGCGGAGTTACCTGGGAACAGATTTTCTGGTCGCAGGCGATCACCGGCGCGGCGACTCTTGCCGCCGGAAGCTGGGGTTGTCTGGTGGCGTTCTGGCGCGAGAAAACATTTCAGACCCTGGCCATCAGTGTGCTGGGCGTTGTGCTGTATGTTCTGCTGACGCAAAGCGTGGGGGTGGCCTTCGCCGGATCACTGGCCGAAGCGTCGCCGTACTTCGGGCTTCAGAAAGTGCTCGACCCGCTCTCTCTGCAAATCTCGGGTGTTGTTCGCGTGTCTGCGTGGCCAACGGTAATTTCGCTGCTGATCGTGTCCGTGGGTCTGGTATCGCTGACGATCGTGAAGATGCGCGTCTGGAATCCGTCTCGCGAATTCCACCAGTCGGCTGCCGAAACGACGGCGACGGATGACGACAAAGAATCCACTCCGGCCGTGCCGCGAATTCATCGGGAGGTCTGGAGTCAGCCGGTACTGTGGCGCGAAATGCGAACGCGAGCCTACGGTCGTCGAATGATCTGGATCAAGCTGTCGTATGTCCTGATGGTGCTGACCATTGCCACCGTGGCGGCCGTTTCCAGCCAAAACTCGGACAACAGCAATCTGGTGCTTGGAATGCTGTCGGGGCCATCGTTTGCCTTTCTGGGCATCGCCATTCTGAGCCTGCTATTGACCAATGCTCAGGCTGTGACTTCACTGACCAATGAACGCGACGGGCGGACGTTGGAAATTCTGCTGGTCACCGATCTGCGGCCGTATGAATTTATTCTCGGCAAGATCGGCGGGGCGTTGTGGAATGCCAAGGAGATGATCCTGCTGCCGCTGATTCTGGTCATACTGCTTGCGGCCTCGGGCCATTCAGCGGCGATGTCACTGGAGAATGTGATTTATCTTTGCGTGGCTTATGTGGTGTTGAGCATTTTTGCTGTCACGCTGGGCCTGCATCAGGGACTGACCTATGAAAATTCGCGGCACGCGATCGGGCACAGTCTGGGCACGATGTTCTTTCTGTGCGTGGGGATTTTTATCTTCATGCTGCTGCTTGTTGAAGCTCGCTCATCGTTTGCCATTCAGCTGCAGAGCTTCATTCTGTTTATTGGTTTTGGAAGCCTCGGTTTGTACTCGTCGCTGACTTATAGGAACCCGTCGAGCGCTCTGACGCTGGCGTCGCTGGTGTTACCATTTTTGACGTTTTATGCGATCACCGACTTTTTGCTCGGCGGGAACCTGGGCGTCTGTTTGTGGATTTGCCTGGCTTATGGATTTACAGCCGTGGCCATGATGGTGCCAGCAATGAATGACTTCGACATCGCCCTCGGCCGCAACGCACAAGACGCCGGTTGAATGGAATCCTGCGTTGTGCTGTCGATCAATCTCAGCTGGCTGAAAGAGCTGATGATCGATTCTGCCGCATAATTCCGAGCACTACGAGAAAGCAAGATGCCAGCTAAACATCGTGCGGCTTTTTAGTGTCGCCTTTCGCTCCGCGAAAGCAACGTATTCGCAACCTTCGCAGAGCGAAAGGCGACACTCATTTTCCGCTCGATGCTAATAGTCCGTCGCGGACGGAGCCACGGGCCGCGCGCTGCAACTGGACACATGGATTAGTGCGGCCCGTTGAACGGGGTGTTTCCTTACACCGGAGTTCTGGAAAGATCGGCTGCCGAAAGCCTTGGCGGCCTCCGCTACGAGGCGGATGGGGCGGTGTTTGTCAGGGCACGGCCGGTTTGACGGGCGGTCGATGTCGCAGGATTTCGGCTTGGAAATCACCGAGGCTGTGCCAGATGGATGGCTGCCCCAGGTCGACTTCGGAGATCACGACATCTCCCCAGTCGGCGGCCTTCACGACAACGCGTCCGTCACGACCATAAATTGCCGTGATCATCCAGTGGGAGCGGATATCCGAATAGGTGCTGCTAACAACGTAAACATGATTCTCACAGGCTCGTGCGGCAGCCAGCAGAGGATTGCAGCCCCAGACGGGAAATGCAATCACCTCCGCCCCGCGATTGCTGAGCTCCCGAGCGACCTCGGGATAGAAGCCATCGTAGCAAACCATCATGCCGACCTTGCCGAAGCGAGTTTCAAACACGGGATAATCGTCACCCGGTTCCACACCCGCATCAATCTCTGTGCGCGGCAAGGCCACCTTGCGATACTTACCGACAACGTTTCCATCAGGGCCAATCAGTACAGCGACGTTGAAGACACGATGGGAGTCACGTTCGACCAGACCGGCCACGATGTAAAGATCGTGCTGCTTTGCCAGAGTCCCAAAGTATTCCGTGGAGGGTCCCGGAATTATTTCGGCGCATTCGCCAATAGATCGACCGGCATTGAAGTACGTCAAAGTCTCCGGCAACACGATCAGATCGGCCTTCTGCTCAGCCGCTTTTGCGATCAGCGGTGCAAACTGTCGGCACTTTTCATCATTCGATTTTCCGGCCGCGGGAGCAAAATGTACCGTCGCCAGACGCACCTTCCGAGACTTCGGAGCCTCGATGGCATCGAGCCTCACATCTGACCATTCTACAGTCGCATCCGCTGGCCAGCGGAACGACAATTCAATGCGGGCTTGAGTCGCATTCGGGGGTGCTCGGAAGACACCCGACACCACGGTCCAGCCTTCGGATTTTTCATCGCCATCAGCCGGGTACTCAGGTTCAGAAACTGGCTTCTCACCTTCGCGGTAGGTCGTTGTGGCGTTGAAATCATGCACCGCCGCCTTCCCTTCAGCGTCTTTCCAGAAGACTCGCGCGACCGCAGCCTGTCGCGGAAACGGCACATGCTTCGCCTTACGCTGAGCCGTGAATCGATAATACTGGCCGCCTTTGACAGGGACCGTTTTTTCCCACCAGCCGTGAAGTCCCTGCCGGTGATCCGAAGTCGTTTTGAGCACCGCCGATCCGTTCGGCCCACTGGCGGGCTCAAAGGCAAATGCGGGCACGGCCTCTTCACGCGGACCTGAATGACTCCAGCCGCCGACGGAATCGCTCAGAGCGCCGCCCGGCTCAGAACGCCCTTCGACGGTTCCGTTATCGGATGTCAGAAACACACCTGCGGACAAGAGGCTGAACATCAGCGGCAAAACGAACATTGGAGCGCTCCTGCAGAGAAATAGCAAACGCGGAGCTCTACTTTAGGCCGATCTGTCGCAGCTCGACAAGTCACCCATCACCAATTTCAGCGACAATGGGCTCACCAGTTCGCCCGTGCGGAGCCCTGCAGCCGATGCGTAACTACACACAGCGAGCCGCCGCATCGTTGTTCGATGCATGAGTTTCCCAGCACTCGAATCAAAGCCACTCTGTTCCAATTGCTACGCGTGCAATTGGCGCCTGCCGTGTTTTGCAGCAGGCGGTCACGACGCCATCGCGATTGACCCCGCTATTTGAGCTGCTGCTGAGCCCATTCGGTCAGAGCCTGCTGCACTTCCTTCATCGCCCAGTCGCCCGCAGCACGTGCAGTGGCCAAATCTCCATTGATCAGGTCCGACTGGCAGAAGAAGTAGAACTTGATCTTCGGTTCAGTGCCCGACGGTCGGCCGGCAATCTGAACACGCACCGACTGAGATGCATCCGATTTATAGATCAGCAGATCACCGCGAGGATCTGTAATTGTGCCCAGGCTCTTTCCGGACGGAATTTCGATCCGGCGTCCGGTGCTGTAATCGGCCGCTTCGGTCAGCTTCACGGCCCCGAATGCAGCGGGTGGAGCATCGCGCAGAGTCTGCATCAGGCCGTCGATCTTTGCTTTGCCGGTCGGGCCTTCGCAGTAGATCGATTTTTGTCCTTCGCAAAAATATCCGCAGTTGAGATACAACTGGTCCAGCTGATCGAACAGCGTCTTTCCTTCGGCCTTAAGTTCCCCGGCGAGTTCCAGAATGTAAAGCGCCGCCACACTTGCGTCTTTGTCACGACAATAGCTGCCCGCGAGGAAGCCGATGGATTCTTCAGTCCCGAACACAAAATGCTCGGTGCCCTGTTCTTCCATGGTCTGCGCGATGTACTTAAAACCCACCAGCAGCTCACTGAAACAACGAGCTCCGTGATGAGCGGCGACAGCCTTTGTCAGCGGCGTCGTCACCAGCGTTTCGACCACATAATCCTGCGGTGAAAAGCGACCGGAAGCTTTTCGTTTCCGGAACAGATAGTCCGTCAGTAAAGCGCCCACCTGATTGCCGCTCAGCGACCGAAATTCCCCACTGCTGTTTCGAACCATCACGCCAAGGCGGTCCGCATCCGGGTCCGATGCAAGAATCAGCTCGGCTTCATTGCCCGTCTTTTTGATCCAGTCAATTACCGGATCGAAGACTTCCAGATTCTCCGGGTTCGGGGCATGGTTCGGGACGTTTGGGAAATTCCCGTCCGGCGACCGTTGGTCTTCGAAGATATCAACATCGGTGAACCCCGCCGCCTGAATTACGGCGTAAACCGAGGTCTCGCCGACACCATGCAGCGGCGTAAATATGGCTTTCAGACTGCGGCTTTTGGATTCAGACAGCTTGACCACCTCAGCCACGTAGGCCTTGTCGATGTCGGCTCCCACAATCGTAATGCGACCATCAGCAACAGCCGTTGCAAACTCCACAACAGGAATCGTATCGGCTTGCTCAACTTCTTTCACGATACCCTTGTCATGCGGCGGAATCACCTGACCGCCGTTGCTCCAGTAGGCTTTGAAACCATTATCAGCCGGTGGATTGTGTGACGCAGAAATCACTACGCCGATGTTACAGTGCAGAGACCGAACGGCGAACGAAAGCGTTGGCGTGGCTCGATACCCGTCGAACAGATAAACCTTCAGACCGTGAGCTACAAAAGTGCAGGCGGTGATTCTTGCGAAGTGAGCCGAATTGTTACGAGTGTCATGGGCGACCACTGCCGAGCCGCCCGTGGGACAGCCAGCGGATCGCAGATAAACGGCCATTCCGTGAGCCGATTCGGCAATGGTCCGATCGTTGATTGTCGCCGGCCCCATTTCTCCCATAGGGCCGCGCCGGCCGCCGGTCCCAAAGGGAATTGCGGTCCAGAACATTTCATCGAGCTTCGACCATTCTCCAGCGTGAATCAACTGTTCCAGCCGCGGCCGGAATTGCGACAGACTGTCGCGAGTCAGCCAGGCTCGCAGATTTGTCGGCGAATCTGCCGTCAGTTTGCCAGCCGCCGCTGCATTGTCAATGAGTGCCAGGAGCTCAGTAGTCATTCAATTTCCCTCATCAGTAGTGCTCACAGCGTCCCGCGATGAGCCAGGCTTTCCATACGTCATGCGTCACGTGCAATTTTGCTCCCGTGACGTTCTGCGGGAAGTCTATCGTTTGCCGTGCCCCTTGCCACCACAACGCCGACCTGTCGAATTCATGGGATTCTGGACATTCCGGCGGACGGCATTCACTCTGGAAGGCAAAGATCGGCAGCGGCAGCCCAATGGCACTCGATTTGTCTTTTAACCTGAGCCGCGAGGCGCTAGCCGCGGGTGTTTTTGTTGCGTTTTTTAGACACTCACCCGCAGCGAGGTGGGTGTTGACTTAATGTTGATAGAGATCATCTTCGTTTAACCCGTGGCCGACAGGCCAGGTTTTTCACTCGGCCTGGCCTGTCGGCCACGGGTTAAACGATTAAATCAACGACCCGCTTGGCGCGTTCCGCTACAAAGACTGGCCGTGCGAGTTTTTCGGGGTGGCCTGTGCGGTTAGACTCTGCGGAGTTCCGCAGCACTGTCACGTTGCCAATGCTGGCCGACTACGTCTTGCCTCTACCATACAAACCAGCATGAATCCACCATCCCTCCATTCCACACCTGCCGTCGGCAGCACGGTGCCAGTTGCCAAAACTGTGGCAGTCTCAAGCACCGTCACCGACTATCCGGCCCGCGACATGACGATCACCGTCGGCGCCGGAATATCAGTTGGCGAACTGCGGCAGCTGCTGCGAACAGAAAATCAGCAGCTTCCGATTGACGTTGCCGATGACGCAACAACTTTGGGAGAACTGGTCAGTCACGACATCAGCGGCCCGCGACAGTTTGGATACGGAACGCTGCGGGATTATGTGATCGGGATCGAAGCGGTCGACGGGCAGGGACGGACTTTTCATGCGGGCGGTCGCGTCGTTAAAAACGTCGCCGGCTATGACCTGTGCCGACTGCTTGTGGGATCTCGCGGGCAACTGGGCACGTTGACGCAGCTGACTTTTAAGCTCAAGCCGCTTCCGGTGCAGCAGGCGGTTGTCGTAGTCGGATTTCGATCCCTGCGAGACCTTGAGGCTGCTTTGGAACGCCTGAACCTGACAGCTACGACTCCGCTCATTCTGGATGTCATGAGCCGCTTTGCGACCGAGTCGTTGCTGAAGGACGCTGTTTCCGAATTATCGGGAACCTCACAGTTTTCCGATTCAGCCGCCGTTTTACTGGCCGGTTTTGAAGGTCCGCCGCTGGCTTGTCAGTGGCAAACGACAACTTTGACAGAAGAACTGCAGGGCTCGGCCGCCTGGACGCAGGCGGCTTCAGATCTGACGGCGTTTGAAACCTATTGCCGAGTAGCGCAGCAGGCTTCGATTCCGACTGAACATGATCCCTGGATGGCTCGACTGATGACACTGCCATCGCGAGTTGTTTCGGCGATGACCGTTTTGCAGGACGCGGGCTGTGACGTTTTCGGTCGAGCCGGAAATGGAGTGCTGTTTGTTCGTCCGTCGCGAAATTCGCTGAACGAAAATCGGCGTGCGGATGAGCCGACTGCGATGAGACAGCTACAATCTCTTGTGGCCGATGGCGTTGGTTCGGTCGAAGTTCTGAAGGCGGCCGCCTCGCGATCCACCACTTCTGTGCCAGCCGTGCAGGCAATCTCTGAAAAGCTGCGAACCTTGCTGGGATAAATGAGGCAGCCGGTGGCTCGGATGAAGTCGAAAACCGTACCGGCTAAAGCCGTGGCGACGAACGGCATGGCAGATGTGCCAGCGTCGTACTGGAGCAAGAAGTAATTTGTCAGTGGAATAAAAACATCGGCCCGCAGGACGCAGGTCGTCCAAACTGAACAGTCAATGCGTCGAAGGAACACACTGGTGTCGAACTCAGAAAATTCGTCAAAGACAGGTTCACTCCCGGTCATCGGTCAGTCCATACCGTACGATCGATTTCTCGACTGCGTTCATTGTGGCTTGTGTACGGCCTCGTGTCCGACGTATGTGGAAACCGGCGACGAAAACGACAGTCCTCGCGGCCGGATTTATCTGATGCGATCGGTCGTGGATGGGCGATTGGATCTAACCGACAAGGTTCGCCACCATCTGGATCTTTGTCTCGATTGCCGCAGCTGCGAAACCGCTTGCCCGAGCGGCGTGCAATACGGACGCCTGATCGAACCGTTCCGCGTCGAGATGCACCAGCTTCCCACAAGTGCTGAAGCGGCCACGGGCACTGGTGCTCAAGGCCGCACACCGGCCGGTGCACCCACCGCATCGGAACACAAGCCGGATTGGTTTCATCGCTGGATCATGTATGGCCTGTTTCCGGACCGGAACCGCATGAAGTGGGCTCTGACGCCGGCTCGCTGGATGCAACGTCTGGGGCTCGATAAGGCAATGGACAAGCTGGGCGTCAATCGTCTGTTGCCCGAGCGTTTGCAGCGGATGCAGTCGCAACTGCCATCGCTCAAGGCACCGCTGCCGGAGCTTCCCGCGTTTCTGCCTGCGAAGGGACCACGCCGTGCCAAAGTCGCCCTGTTCATCGGATGCGTGGCCGACGCGATGTTTCGGCATGTTCATTGGGCCACGGCTCGGGTGCTGCAGGAAAACGGCTGCGATGTCGTCATCCCACGGGCTCAAAGTTGCTGCGGCGCGATTCATTACCATAGCGGCGCTTCCGAACCGGCGATGAGCCTGATGAAGCAAAACGTCACCGCTTTTGATGACCCGTCCATCGACGCCATTATTGTGAACGTGGCAGGCTGTGGAGCAATGCTGAAGGATTACGCTCATATCTCTGAAGAGCTGACTCACAAAGGCGGAGCTCGCGATTTAAAGGCTCATGATCAAAACTCGGCCGAATCAAAGTTCTGTCATCGAGTCAAAGATATCAGCGAATTCCTCGCGGCTTTGGGGCCGATCGAACCACGTGGACGTCTGGAAGCGGTCGTCGCCTATCAGGATGCCTGCCATCTGCAGCATGCACAGAAGATCAAACAGCAGCCGCGCGATCTGCTGAAGCTGATCCCCGGAATTTCTCTGCGTGCGATCAATGAGCCCGAGCTATGCTGCGGGGCGGCCGGCAGCTACAACCTGACGCAGCCGGAGATGGCCGATCGGCTGGGCCAGCGAAAAGTCAATTGTCTGCTGGAAGTGAAACCTGACCTGATCGTGTCCGGAAACGCAGGTTGCTCGCTGCAGCTTCAGGCTCAGCTGAAAAAGGCTGGTTCCGCGGTGCTGGTAGTGCATCCGATGGAGTTGCTGGATCTGAGCTACCGCGGTGGCAAGCTGAGCGAACTTTAATGCCCAATGCCCAATGCCAAATGCCCAATGACAAATTAGGGAAGCCAGATCGTGGCTGCCCAATGGCCACTCAGAAACCAGGTGAACGAGTTTTGGAAAAGTTTTCGGTAAGCTTTAGTTTTGTAGACCCTGGCTATGTTCAGGGGTGTTAACGGGCTTAAGACCGGACCCAATTTCGTCGTTTCCGGGGGCAGTAGCCTTTCTCGATCGGAGCATTCTCATGTTTACAAGTCATCTTCTGCGTCAGATGGCAGTCCTCAGCCTGTTGACGGTTTTGACTTCAGCCATCGCAACTGCTCAGACGCCCCTGGAAACCGGACGTCAGCGCGACGGGGATCGTCAGGGCGGACGTGGATTTGGCGGCGGCTGGGGTGGCGGCATGATGCGCGGCCCGCAGATTGAACGTGCCACATTGCTGCGATCTGACAAGATTCGTCAGGAACTGAAGGTCGAAGAGGCTCAGGCTGCGACAATCGATGCGGCCTTGATGGCCTATCAGGAAGAGCGTGCCAGCAGCCCGCGACCAGACCGCGACGCCTTCGAGAAAATGACTGAAGAAGAACGAACAGCTTACATGGAAAAATCTCGCAAGGAACGAGAAGAGCTGAGCAAGAAGACGGACGAAATTCTCGCCGCGATGCTTGACGAAGCTCAAGTCAAACGTCTGGACCAGATCGTCGTTCAGAGTCGTCTGATGATGTCAGCCGTGACCGCACTGAAAGCGGACGACATGAAGCAAAAGTTGTCCATCACTCAAGAACAGAGTGCCAAACTGGACGAAGCGGAAAAAGCGGCCGGTGCCGAAATGCAGAAGATGTTCGAAGAAATGCGAGCCAATGGCGGCGGCGGTGCCGGCGGGCGTGGCGGAAACTTCGAAGCGATGCGAACCAGGATGGAAGAAATGCGCAAGAAAAACACTGACGCTGTCATGGCTCTTTTGACTGACGATCAAAAGACGACTCTGGACAGTCTCAAGGGTGACGCGTTTGAAATGGATATGCGATCACTGATGGGCGGCGGTCGTGGTGGCGAAGGCGGCGGTCGTGGTCGTGGCGGTCGACCTCCCGCAGAATAATTCGGCCGGAGTCATTGCTCTCCGACCATGAAAGTGACGAGAAATCTCAAAAGGCGACAGCCAGCAACGGTCGCCCTTTTTTCGTGTCGGAGACGATCGTGTTTTACAGTGCGAATGCCGACGCACGGTCAAATTTCAGATTTCAGATTTCAGATTGCAAATCTCAAATTCCCCTTGGTGAACGGTCGGAGGAAAATCCGAAGGCTGGCAGCAGTGGCATGGCCATCAAGCCAAACGCAGGGAACAGCAGCATTCCGTTCGCTGGTCCCAACGCAATCGCCAGAAGGTGATGCAGAGGAATCAAAATCACCGCCGAAAGACAGGCCACGACGGCCGTTCGCAGCAGCAGATTGCGAATCGCAAAGGTCGCAACAATCGCCAGCATGGCCGGAACCGCCAGCAGATAACTGAACGCGGGCAACAGCATCGAAACCACCATGCAGGTGGCCGCGTGAGCCAGCCAGAACGAACGCCAGACGATCAGCAGCTCGATGCGTCGCAACAGGCTGTGCATCAGCCAGCAACAAACCCCAAGGCTCAGGCCCCACATGGCCAGCGAAATCCAGTGGCCATGCGCTACAAAGGGTTTCGGAAGTAATACCGAGCCTATCAGCGAGCGGCTCACCAGCCAGCCCAGCCCCATCATCAGCGGCAGGATCAAAGCCATCGTCAGCCAGACTCGAAAGATTGGCCAAAAGACTCTGCTACGAATCAGCGGCCGTCCGTAAATCTGCACGGCGATAAACAACAGCCCAAATCGGACAGGCAGGTTCCACGCCACCGGAACGGTGACAACAAACCAACCCAGGATGTCGACGAAAATTGCATCCGAACCCTGATCGGAAAAATCATCGGTCGATTCCGCAATCGCGGTCCCGACACTCAGCGCTGTCGAACCCAAATGCTGAATGCTTCTGGGATCGACATTTTCAAGTCGGTCGTCCGGCCGATGATAGCGGTGAGCCCCATCGATCAACGCAAAGTTAAATCCCTGCCAGCCGGCTTTACGAAACTCCGTAAAATCCGTTCCGTTGGGAAGCGACTGATAGACGGACGTAAATAACGATCCTGTCAGGCGTGGGCGAATCAGCTTATTGGCCAGACGGCTGACCGCCTGATAATTGCCCGGATGCGTCTCAAACATCACGACCGGCCCCGTGGTTCCTCGAGCATCAAAATTCAGCACGATCGGCTTTTCTTTTGAAAGCGGATGAACGGCGACAAACGACTTCGCCCCCAACAGGCCCTGCTCTTCACCGTCCGTACACAGCAGCCACACCGGTCGGCGCAGGCTCTCGGGGTTCAGAGTCAGCAAACGAGCGGCCTCGACAACCGCCGCCACACACGCCCCAGCATCACCAGCCCCCGGGCCGTTGTTGCAGGAATCAAAGTGGGACGCCAGCACCAATGGCTTGCCGGGCAGCGCTTTCAGCTCGGAGCGAAAGGCAACAATATTCCCCTGATCCTTATTATTCCCGTCAGTGTGTTCATCGCCCGTCGCCTGATCCGAAGAGGGCGTCTGCCGCTCCACCGTCCATCCGTGCTCCTGCAGCAGAGCAATCAGGTCCGCTCGCACCTTTGCATTTTCCGCCGAGCCTGCAGGATGCGGAAAATCAGGAAAGATCCGCCGATGAATGGCAAGCGCTCGCTCTCCAGAAAATATCGGCCGGCCACTGGGATCGCTGCTGCCTGCAACACCCGTGTCCGAAACAACAGCCGGCCCCTGATATAGGAAAGCGACGAACAATTCCAGAACGGCGCAAAAGATAAAAATGGCGATGATCGTCAGACGTTTCGTAGCTCTCATTCGTAAACCAAAGCAGCCCCAAATCGAAAATCGAAAATCGAAAATCCCAAATCTGCCGCCCTATTCCTCAACCGCCTGGCTCAGGTTCCATGCGGTAGCAACGATGCGAAGGTGGGCGTAGGAAACTTCGCTGTTCAGAGATTCGAAAATCGGTTTCAATCGTTCACAGCCGAGCTGCCCGATGGCATCGTCCACGCGTTTTTTCATTTCGGCGGGCACCCACGGGCTGATGTCGGTGATGCGATGAGCCTCGAGGTACGTTCCCAGATACTTGCTGACGGTATCGAGCGACCGGCCCAGCTGATGAGCCGCATCTTCCATCGACATGCCCTGCTCAAACAAATCAAAATACTCCGACGACCGAGCGTCGCTGGTTCCGCTGGAAGGCCGACGGTCAGTCAGCCGCGGCTTTGCAGCAACCTCAAGATCAACATTCGGCTCTACCCCGTTGGCTTCACACCACTGCTGAATCGTGAACAGCACAACCGCGCCGAACTCCTTCTGTTTCTGAGCCCCGATGCCGTGAATCACCGACAGAGCCTTCAGCTTTGTCGGTCGATGCCGCGCGAGGTCTCGCAGCGTTGCATCCCCAAAAATAATGTAGGGCGGCACATGCTTCTGAATCGCAAGCCGAGTTCTCATGCCGCGCAGTTCATCAAACAGGTCCCGGTTGACCCCGGCCCAGGGATCGTCGATCGGTCCGGCCGTATCTGCAATGCGAGTTCGCAGGAGAACGGGTGTCACCTGGCCCTTGAGCAACTGTCGGCCCGTCGGAGTGACTTCGAGGCAATTGAATTCACCGGCCGTGCGCAGAAATCCCTGCGACATCAGCTGGTCCATCCAGTTCCTCAGTTGAGGCTCCGCTTCATCTTTCATCAGTCCCCAGGTGCTGAGTGAGTCGTGTCCATTTTCGACAATGCGTTTGGATCTGGAACCCCGCAGCACCTGCGCCGTGTAGGCCGCGCCGAAGCGTTCGCCCTGACGAATGACACACGACAAAATCTTTTGGCCGATGATGAGGGGGTCCGCCGCGGGTTCCATTTCCTTCAGACAAAAGTCGCACGCACCGCAGTTGCTCGTCTCCAGAATCTGACCAAAATGTTCAACCAGCTGAGTGTGTCGGCAACGAGTGCTCACGCAGTACTGCTTCATCGCATGCAGAGCCTCGCGGCCAACCTTCAGCACCGCAGGATCTTCTGTATCCTGCATCAGATACTCCCACGTGTCGACATCATTCGCGGCATACAACAGCACGCATTCCGCTTCCAGACTGTCGCGCCCGGCACGCCCGCTTTCCTGCTGATAATTTTCGAGCGAACGCGGCATTTCGGCATGGACCACAAATCGCACATTGCTTTTGTCGATGCCCATTCCAAACGCAACGGTCGCCACGATGATGTTCACGTCTTCGTCAATGAATGCATCCTGGTTTTTGCGTCGCGCTTCATCCGACATCCCCGCATGATACGGCAGCGTCTTGTGTCCAAGGCGATTCAACGCCTCACTGGTTGCATCCACATTCTTTCGGCTGATGCAGTAAATCACTCCCGACTCACCTTTGTGCCGATTCAGAACTCGCTGAATCTGACCGATCGAATCCGTCCGCCGCTCAACGCGGTACTGCAGATTCGGTCGATCAAACGATCCCACCAGAATCTCTGAATTCGCCAGGCCAAGCTGCTCCACAATATCCGCCCGGACTTGTTCGGTCGCGGTGGCTGTGTAGCCGTGTACCGAGACGCCAGGGAAGATCGTTTTCAGATTTCGAAGCTGGCGATATTCCGGACGAAAATCGTGTCCCCACTGGCTGATGCAATGCGCCTCATCGATCGCGACAAACGACACGCCCGCACCCTGCAGAAATTCGACCGTTTTCGTCTGCACCAGCCGTTCGGGCGCGATGTACAGCAGCTTCAGTTCGCGGCAGCGAATCTTTTCCGCCACGTCGATCTTTTCCCGATTGGTCTGCATGCTGTTGATGCACGCCGCAGAAATGCCAACACTTTGCAGGGAATCGACCTGATCCTTCATCAGGGAAATCAGCGGCGACACGACCAGCGCGAGACCATCGCGACAAATCGCGGGCACCTGATAGCACAGCGACTTGCCTCCGCCCGTGGGCAGAACGACCAACGAATCACGGTCGCTCATCACAAGCGTCATCGCTTCGCGCTGCAGGGCGCGAAATCCCGGGTAACCCCAGTACTGTTTCAGGTTCTCCTGCAGCTTGCTGGTGAGGTCGCCACTGTCCTGCGGAACCGAAGTCTGTTCCGGAAAGTCCGACCCGGCGAGTTCGCTGGCGCCCTTCGACTTCTTTGCTGAGGCAGAAGACTTTTTCATAGACTGGTCAGCCGAGTTTGAAATCTGAAACTTGAAATCTGAAATTCACAGAGACATCTAACACAGAGACATCTAACACAGAGACATCT
>JBDNHX010000497.1:0-3465 GCA_041688565.1 Planctomycetaceae bacterium | reverse complement strand
GCAAGCTGGTCGAAGCCGGTCAGCGCGAGTGGATGAATCTTGATGTAGTTCGTGATGATGAACTCCATCCGCGCGAGACCGACGCCTTCGTTGGGAATGAAGGACAGCGAGAACGCTTCCTCGGGATTGGCGAGGTTCATCATCACCTTCGTGCGTGACCTTGCCAGCGTCTTGAGGCTCGTACGCTTCACTTCAAAAGGCAGCGCGCCATCATAGACGAAGCCTGTGTCACCTTCGGCGCAGCTCACGGTCACCATCTGGCCATCCTTGAGAGCCTCCGTCCCGTGTTCGGTGCCGACGATGGCAGGCACGCCCAGTTCGCGACTGACAATGGCGGCGTGGCACGTGCGGCCACCTCGGTTGGTGATGATGGCAGCCGCCTTCTTCATGATTGGCTGCCAGTCGGGGTCGGTCTTGTCGGTGACCAGCACTTCGCCCTCCTGAAACTGTCCGATGAACTGTGCACTTTTAATAACCCGCACTCGTCCCGTGGCGATCTTCTCGCCTACGCTGCGCCCGCTTGTCAGCACCGCACTACGCTGGCCCAGTTGATAGGACTCCAGCACATCCGGGTCTTTTCGAGACTGCACGGTCTCCGGCCGCGCCTGGACGATGAACAGCTCCCCGGTGCGCCCGTCCTTGGCCCACTCCAGGTCCATCGGAGCCGGCTGGCCGCGTTTGGCGGAGTAATGCTCTTCGACGATGCAGCCCCAGCGTGCAAGTTCCAACACCTCGTCATCGGTCAGCGACAGCTTCGCGCGGTCACCCGGCGACACAGAGATGTTCTTCACCATCTTTCCGCCGCCGGTGTCGTACACGAGCTTGAATTCCTTGCTGCCGACAGTCTTCTGCAGGATTGGCCGATGGCCGGTCTTCAGCGTGGTCTTGAAGACGATGTATTCATCCGGCGTGACCGAACCCTGCACTACGTTTTCGCCCAGGCCATAGGCGGAGCTGATGAGCACGGCATCGCGAAAGCCACTTTCGGTATCAATGGTAAACATGACACCAGAGCAAGCCAGATCGGAGCGGACCATTCTTTGTACGCCGATGCTAAGCGCGACCTTGAAGTGATCGAACCCCTTGTCTACGCGGTAGCTGATGGCGCGGTCAGTGAAGAGCGAAGCGAAGCAACGCTGGCACGTCTCCAGCAGGGCCGCGACGCCTTGCACGTTGAGATAAGTTTCCTGCTGCCCGGCGAAACTCGCATCGGGCAGGTCTTCGGCGGTGGCAGAAGATCGCACCGCGACATCGAGCGGCACGGCGGGGTCGGGAGACCCGCGCCGAACGGCGAGGTCCGGAGACCCGCGCCGAGCACCTTGTAGTTGTCGATACGCTCCTGCGATGAGTTCCTGCAGATCACCGGGCAGTGTGGCGTTGCGAATCGCCTGCCGAACAGCGTGCCCGCGCTGGCTGAGGTTCGCCATGTCGTGCGTGTCGAGATCAGCCAGTGTCGCGCGGATGAACTCGTCGAGCTGTGCTTCGCGGATGAAATGGCGGTACGCGTCAGCCGTGATGGCGAATCCATCCGGTACTTTAACTCCCTGGCTGGTGAGTTCGCGCACCATCTCGCCGAGCGACGCGTTTTTTCCACCAACCAGCGGAACATCGGCAATGGTGATGTCAGCGAACCATTTGATGAAAGGATGTGGTGCGGATGAGCTCAAGACAGGATGGCTGGGCGGTGTGCTCTGGTTCATAGCGTAGTTTCCTTCAGGAACGACTTGCCGGTTTCGAGTGTAAGGATATTTTCGGTCGTGACGCGAGCAATAACCCAACGGTGTGCTCGGCCACTGCATGGGGCGAACACGTCGGGACTCATACCACAGCGATCGCAAATTCCCTGGCCGCCGCCAGGTCCACGTTGTTATGGCCGGCACAGCGCAGGGCGAGCAACTTAACGCCATGTGCCGCCAGTTCTTCCAGACAAGCGCGGTCTGCGTGATCGTTCACAAAGACGCACACCGCCTGTGCGCCTTTTGCTGCGGCCGCAGTCTCAGCACTGAGTCTGAAGTCGTGAAATCGCCATGCAATCCGATCTGAGCCAGTGGCACGGTTCAAATATTCCCGGTCGTAAGGCTTCGTGTCGTATACAGCTGTTTCAATCATGGTTTGCATTATTTCCTATTCTGAAAGCACCCGCGTGTGGTATTGGTATTGTTGTTGGAACGATCAATATGGGACGCAACTTATTCTTTCGTGCCGCCAGGAACCACAGTCTCCGCGTCGCGTGCCATGGTCCATGTTTCTTTCCCCAGAATTTCAGATCATGTCTTCATCGTGAATCACTAACAGGGAACAGGGCAGTTTCTGCACAACGCGCCGCGCGGTACTTCCCAGCAGCACTCGAGTCACTCCCGTTTTTCCGGTAGCACCGATGACAATCAGATCGTGCTGAAATTCAGCGGCCGTCGCCAGGATCTCCTGCCCGGGCCATCCATGTCGGACGATTTGACTCCACCTGATACACTCGAAGTCCACGGTGTCGAGCACCGCGTGAAAATCCTTCTCCCAAAGTGCGGCATAGTGTTCCTGAACATTCCTGACGGCCTGACCCTCTACGGCGGTTGTCACCCAGTTCACTTTGGGCACCACGGACAGCACTGTGAGTTCTGCCTGAAACGCCTGTGCCAACCGGATTGCATTCTTCAGGCCCTGCAGCGATGTCCTTGATCCGTCGATCGGACATAGAATCCGCTGAAAGACGGGAGCACTCTGTCCTGGCAGCACTGCCAGCACTGGCTGTCGAGCCAGCTGAATCACCGATTCGGCTATCGGACTGGGCACGAAGGCACCGTTGTCCGCCAGCTCACCGGCTCCCATGACAATCAGATCAACATCCAGTTCATCCGCTTTGCGAAGAATTTGATCGACAATAGCTCCTGTAATCACGACTGCCGGCCCAAGCTCGACATTGTCGCGAGACATGCTCGCGACCAACGGCGCCATTTCCTGCTGATCGATGAGACTGCGGTAGTGGTCCACTGCTTTGGATTCCAGTTCTACATCGATCACATGCAATGGTGTCACACAGGCCCCAAAGGTCAGGGCCAGCCGTGTCGTGACGGCAGAGGCCGCATCACTCGCCGGACCAAAGTTCGTGGGCATCAGAATTGATCGTACAGATTGCATCAGGTTTGTCTCAGTTCAGTTATGAGGGGAATAAAAGTGACAAGGTCAGATGGTCATCCCAACCCGACGCGTCAGCGAGGGATTTCTGGGCACGCACCGCGAAACGCCCAAACTGGATCCCTCACTGACGTTTCGAGTTGTGATAATACAAAACACGTAACTTAAAAACGCACAAGCGACGGCCATCGCTGTGTGTTGGCCTGCCTATTGAGCCAGGAACAATGGCTGCTCAGCGTTTCGAATGACGTGCAACGCAGTTTCGCCAAAAATGCGACGCAGGATCAGGTTCTGTGCGCTGTTCCCCAGGACGGTCAAATCTGCACCCCAGTTCTG
>JBDNHX010000496.1:0-13335 GCA_041688565.1 Planctomycetaceae bacterium | reverse complement strand
TCCGACGCTTCACATTATCTCTGCTGAAGCAACATCCTGGCAAAGACAGCCTCGCCATGAAACGCAGAATCTGTGGTTGGAATGATGACTTCCTGATGGAAGTCCTTGGTATCAAAGGTACTTAAGTGTGCGCTGGCCTTGCTCCTCGGCAAGGAGGACCTACTGTAGGTCCTTTCTGCCGGAAAAGACTTTCGCCGCAAGGCGAACTCGGTGTGCAACTTGTTCGGAATAGCAGGCTGGATTGCATCATGTGCACACAGGTCGCGGCAATGCCGCGACAAAGGATTTCTGCCGATGTCGATTGCTGATTATTTGAGTCTGCTGGACTGGACGGCTCGGCAGGTTCGAAGCGACAAGCAGGGCGCGACGCCGCAACATCTGGCCCCGATCTTCGATCGACTCGGAGTGTCATCGGAAGTCTGGTGCCACCTTGTGACGCACTTTGGAAAACTGTTCAGCATTGTGGCTGGCCAGCCGAAGCAGATCGATGGCCATCGCTCGAAATCGAACACGCACCGCTATCGAGCCCGCCGCGCGGCTCGCGAATTGCTGAGTTCTGTTTAGGCCTGTCTGGGACCAGTGAGCAGCGCCTGCTGCTGCCGTGAGTCCCGCCGTCGAACGTGCATCAATCACGACAGACCGCTTCACGCTGCACACTACTTCCCTTGCCCATCCCAATGTGCGGGGGTTTGGTCAGTTTTAGTCGATAGATCCCTGCAATCCCCGGAGACTTTTCGCTCACCACGGATGACCCAACCTGGGGGGCGCGACAAATAGCAGTTTTGCCGCAATTTTGATTTTTTGATAAGGTGTTTTTTGTTTCAGAAACTTGCTGTAAGACACGGCTCGACTGGACTTCCGTCCCTTGCCGGCTTGCCCGGCAAGAACGCAGGATTTGAAATTAGTAGCCAACATCAACACCACCGCTCCCCTGCCCAGCTTGCCTGGCAGGAAGCCAGGTTTCGCTGCGTTGCACATGTGGCATCGTGCAAAAACTTTCCGTTCCGGTGGGACAAGCCAATCGGGGCGGCTTCTTGTTCGCTCCCGTTGTATAACCACAAAACGTCCGCTCATGCCATGCAAGCTGGCACGGGGCGAGATCAATTGTTGCCTTAAAAACGTTTCGACAGATTACTATTTGTCGCGCACCCCACACTCCGCCGCCTCTGCCCCGCCGCAAAATCCCATTTCGATGAACTTGTAACGTTGAAGGAGATCACTCAATGGCAAAATGCGACATTCCACGACATGGCTGACTTGCGAGGAAAAGTGGTTTTGCTGAATTTCTGGGGATGGTGGTGTGGCCCGTGTCGTGTCCACATCCCGGAACTTATCAAACTTCATGACGAATTCTCTCATGCCGATCTGGTTATCATCAGTCTACATATCGACTACGACCACAAGGCCGACACTTTCAATGAACTTGACGAAATGTTGGCGTGGGACAAGGTGCATCAATGGGGTAACAGAAAACTTCCTTATGCTGTTGGACTGGCTGCTCCCAACCCACAGCCTTATCGAGAAGGCTCGAAACAATCGGCCGACACGGCAGCCGTGAGAGATTTCGGAGTGATAGCCTACCGAACTGATCTGCTCATCGATCTTGAGGGCAAGCTTCGCGGCAAGTACTCAAGGGAGAAATTGCCGCAACTCTTGAAGGAAGTTGCTGTTGATTAATACCGGAGCATTGAAGCGATGCTGTCATTTCAGTGTCAAGCTGGTGCTTGAGTTGACCTCTTCTGAGCTCGACGTTTTGGGCTGTCCTTGTCTGCGGGCACTATTCTTCACTGAACTCAACACCGTCGTAAACCGCCGCCAGCGACAGGCTGATGTTCAATTCTGGAAAGGGAATACTGTCGGTGGGGTGAGTGAGGACTCGGCGTTGGAAACCGGCCGAACCGCGTTCGTAGACCACGGCTCCGATGGCGGATTGTTCGAGGAGGATGTAGAGCGTGAGACTGGGGATGGTCAGGTACGCATCCCGTTTCTCGCCATCGTCGATTCGACGAGTGCTCTCGGAGCAGACTTCCACAATGACGCTGGGAAAATCCTGGAACACGTCGCTCTGGGGGTTCGGACGGCAGATGACAGAAACGTCCGGATAATAGAAGCGAGTCTGATCTGACATTCGGATACGAATTTTTGTGTCCGAATTGAAGGCTCGACATGGCTGTCCCTGGAGTTGACTGAAAAGGCAACCCAGCGCATTGCTGGCAATGATGTTGTGCGCATTCCTTGCGCCAACCATCGCATAAATCAGTCCTGCGAAGTACTCATGCTTTACGGACGATTTCTGCTCGCCTGACAGATAGTCTTCGACGGAAACGAAGCTTGTTTGTCTTGCAGTGCTCATTGTTCTCTTCCAGAAGTGCAAATCGCTGATCGGCAGCCTTCATTTGTCGAAGGACTGCGTCTGCCGGGAAGAATAACAACTCCGGCAGACCGAGGCACGCTGAATTCACGATGCGGGACTGTAAAACGAGCGGCAGAATTAAAGGTAACAATTGAGCCTGAGACGCAGACCTGTGAAGGTGAGATTTATCGGTGATTTCTTCTTGCGAGTAGCTTTGCAGTGGCGACGTGTTTTCCGTTGCCGGAGTAATTTCGTGGAGGCTCTGGATTCTTGGTCCCCGTTTCTGCTTTTGAAGAGTTTCCAGCGACACGCCTTTCGCCAGTTGTTTCAGCAGCGATGCCAGTTGAGCCGTCGTTAGATTCTGAAAGACCGCCCATTCCTCAGCAGGAATTGCGATCATCATTCCGTGATAGGCCTGCGATATTTCCAGCGACAGATGATAACCCGACAGATTCTCTTCAATCGTTTCTTCGCCATGCACAGAACGCAGAGCCGCATGAATCACCGTTTCGACGAGGAAAAAGCGAGGAAAAAGGGTCAGGAGCCTAATTGGCGGCATGGGTAACCTTGCGTGGTCGGCCTTGTTTTCGTAGCGTCGATTCAAGGTTGTATTGACGTGCGGTTATTTCGACCCAACCGGTATCACCAAAGGGCTGGCCCCTGGCGATGCAACGCTTCAACTGCTCTGCCTCCTTTTCGCTCACCACCCGATTCACCCTTTCGAGCCAATTAGGAAGACGCGGTACCGGCCATTTCGCGAGCTTGATCCCACAGTGTCCACCCAACCAATTGAATAGCCCTCCGAAACTCCAGTCCTTAGCTTTTCCACTAGCCCTGCGGCCAAAGCATTGCGTTCAGTCAACTGGGAACTTCTGCAGTCCTTCGTTCAAGATCCGCTCGAACGCTTCATAGTCGCCATCCTTAAGTCGATCCCCGAAAGGACCTGAAAGCCGATTTCTATTTGAACGCATTGCCGCAGGGATCCGAAAATTGAACGACCAATGCGTCATATGGTTGCACCGATGGCAAACTATTTAGGCTCATTGTCCATTGCTCGGGAGAAAGGAATGGAGCAAGGTCTCGAGAGGGGCCTTGAAAAAGGTCTTGAGAAGTGATTGGAGCAGAGCCTCGAATAAGGACGTCAAGATGGATGGAACGCCGATGGGCTGGATTCAATCGCTCCAGCAGATCCCTGGCGAGGCGATTGAATCGACAATCGTATTATCCCAACTGACTCACGACGAACTGCAATTGCGACGCAACGATTTGCAACAACGCGTCCGATCGCGTCTAGGATAGCACGAACGGCAGTCCTGTAATCATGCAAAACTGCTGGCCTGCAAAGCATGTTTAACTGAGTCACATCGCCATAAACGCGATCTTGATCCGTTGACAAATGAAGACACTTTGTCTATTTTGTCCGAATCCATTGGATTTCAGGAGTTGGTGTTGTGATGTGACAGTTCGGACTTCGAGGTTTCAACATGCAGCGACGTCGACACTTGATGTTCGGAATGGTACTTCTGATGCTGGCGGCAAGCTCAGTGAGCTTCTCCGACGAAGCAGACAAGAAGACCAATACAGAAGAATTCATCGCCAGCTTACGAACGTTCTACCTCCAGCGTGCTGAGGCGATGCGATTTTCAAAACCTGATTCTGAGAAGCCGTTTGCGCTGGAAAAGAAGGCGTCACACAAAAATGGATGTATGCCCCGGTTCGCTTTACGCATCGAGAACTCTGGCTGAAGCTGGATGACGCAGAAGTCTGGCGAGTCACCAATCATAATACGCCGTATCGCTCTTCGCTGATCACCGATCCCTATTTTTCGCGTCCGACTGAACCTGTTTCGATCGACGAAGTGAAGGCGCTGCAAACGAAATAGATCGCACTACGCACTCATGTCGCTCGTCTTTCCAGGACGAGGATTCCCGCGTCGGAGACACGGGGCACTTTGATGGATTCACTTCGCTTTGGATTCAACGATGTTTAAAACTCTGCAACACATCGCATCAGTCATTTGTTTGGGCCTTCTTGCTTCAGCAGCGGCTCAGGATGCTTCAAAGCCCGACGCCGCGAAACAGAAAATCTCTGACTCCAGGAAAGCCGTGATCGAGCATTGGCTGGGTGTCGCGGATGAGCTGTCAAAGGAATATGTCTTTGCTCCAATCGATGCGACGGACACGCCATTTGAGTTGCAGGAGAAAGCCATCTTTCGGCATACACAAACGGTTCGCGGCGACAACATCGGTTCCGTTTACGTGTGGAAAGAAAAGTCCGGTTGACCGGCGATCGTCGGTGTGATTTTTGGCTGGAGCCAGGCCCGCGTTCGGAATGTGCAGCATGAATTTCACTCGCTGCACAGCAAGGGCATCACCATGGATCTGCCGGGAAAAAAGGTATGGTCTACGAATCTGCCTTTACCCAGTCCTGAATCGCCTTCACGCTTGGATTTGGCTGGTCACGCAATGCCTCAAGAGCATCCACGACGGCTGAGCAACCAGGCATCGTCGTGACGCACGGTACTCCGTAAGTAACCGACGCGGCTCGGATCTTGCCTTCGTCGGTCCGAGCACCTTTGCCGCTTGGTGTGTTGAAGATGAGATGAATCTCGCCGTTGGCCATCAGGTCGAGCAGATTGGGACGCCCTTCCTGAACCTTGCGGACAATTTCCACCTCAATCCCCGCTTCCTGAAATACTCGAGCGGTACCGCTTGTGCAGACAATCTGGAAGCCAAGTTTCTTCAATCGGCGAGCCGGTTCGATCATGCGTTTTTTGTGAACTTCCGCCATGCTGATGAAAACTTTTCCCTTCATCGGCAGGCGGGAGCCAGCAGCGATCTGAGCCTTCGCAAAGGCCAGTGCGAAGTCGGCATCAATGCCCATGACTTCACCGGTGGAACGCATTTCCGGCCCCAGCACAATATCGACGCCCATGAAGCGATTGAAAGGAAACACACTTTCTTTGACGGACGTGTACTTCGGCACAATCTCTTTCGTGAAGCCCTGAGCTGTCAGGGAAACGCCAACCATCACCTTCGCTGCAATTTTCGCCAGCGAATGACCAATCGCCTTCGATACAAACGGAGACGTACGGCTGGCTCGCGGATTCACTTCCAGAACATAGACGGTGGCATTGGTGTTATCGCCATCAACCTTCACGGCGAACTGAATATTCATCAGACCACGAACCTGTAATGCTCCGGCCAGCGCCTTTGTCGCGGTACGGATTTCATCAACAACGCTCGCTGGCAACGAATAGGGCGGCAGGACACAAGCAGAGTCGCCCGAGTGAACTCCGGCCTCTTCAATGTGCTCCATGATGCCGCCGATGACGGTGATTTCACCATCTGAAAGCGCGTCGACGTCCACTTCGATCGCGTCTTCCAGAAACTTGTCGATCAGCACCGGCTTATCCGGCGACACATCCACAGCTTCGGCCATATACGATTCGAGAGTGTGCTGGTCATAACAGATCACCATGGCACGCCCACCAAGCACATAACTTGGGCGGACCAGAATCGGGTAGCCAATTCGAGCCGCTGCCGCTCGCGCGCCTTCGATGTTGGTGGCGATGCCGTTTGGCGGCTGATGCAGGCCCAGCTTCTCCAGAATTTTCTGGAACCGACCACGATCTTCCGCCGCATCGATCATGTCGGGACTGGTCCCGATGATATTGATACCCGCAGCTTCCAGACCACGTGCAAGATTCAGAGGCGTCTGACCGCCAAACTGAACAATCACACCATCCGGTTGCATGCGATCGCAGATGTTCAGAACGTCTTCAATCGTCAGTGGCTCGAAGAACAAATAATCGGACGTGTCATAATCCGTCGAAACTGTTTCCGGGTTCGAGTTGACCATGATGCTCTCGATGCCCAGCTCTTCCATCGCGAACGCCGCCTGGCAGCAGCAGTAGTCGAACTCAATCCCCTGGCCGATACGGTTCGGTCCGCCACCGAGAATCATAATTCGTTTCTTGCCCGGCGTTTTAGGCGGAGTTTCGTCTTCCTGTTCGTAGGTCGAATAGTAGTACGGCGGGTGCGCTTCGAATTCGGCGGCGCAGGTATCGACTTGCTTGAACGTCGCAACGATGCCCATGCCCTTGCGGCGCTGGCGAACTTCCATCTGGGAGCAGTCCCACCAGAAGGCAAGCTGAGCGTCGGAGAATCCGTCCTTCTTGGCCCGCTGCATCAGATCGACTGAGGCATCCTCAAGGCGAGTGATGCTGCGAATCTCGTCTTCCAGTTTCACAAGCTGCTCGAGGTTTCGCAGGAACCATGGATCGATGTCCGAGATCTGGTGAATTTCTTCGACCGACATGCCGAACTTCAGAGCATATCGCAGATAGAAGATGCGTTCGGCGTTCGGAATTGCCAGCTTGCTCTGGATTTCGTCCTTGGTCGGCTGCTTATCGGTGCCCCAGAGATCCTTCTTGCCGCCGCCAAGTCCGAAGTGACCAATCTCAAGTCCTCGCAATGCCTTCTGCAGTGATTCGCGGAACGTGCGACCGATGGCCATCGTTTCGCCAACGGACTTCATCTGCACGGTCAGAGTAGGATCTGCTTCCGGAAATTTCTCAAAGGTCCAGCGCGGAATCTTGGTCACGACATAGTCAATGGTCGGCTCAAAACAGGCCAGAGTTTCGCGAGTAATGTCGTTTGGAATTTCATCCAGCCGATAACCGACTGCGAGCTTGGCTGCGATCTTGGCGATTGGGAATCCGGTTGCTTTCGAGGCCAGCGCTGACGAGCGGCTGACTCGCGGATTCATTTCGATGACAGTCATGCGGCCTGTGTCAGGCTGAATCGCAAACTGCACGTTCGAACCGCCGGTTTCGACGCCGATCGCCCGCATCACCAGGATCGTGGCATCTCGCATCCGCTGGTATTCTTTGTCGGTCAGCGTCTGAGCCGGAGCGACAGTGATCGAGTCACCGGTATGCACGCCCATCGGATCGAAGTTCTCGATGGCGCAGATGATGACAACGTTGTCGGCGTTGTCGCGCATTACTTCCATCTCGTACTCTTTCCAGCCGAGAATGGATTCTTCCAGCAACACTTCACTGATTGGCGACAGGGCGATGCCGCGGCGAACCATGTCTTCGAATTCTGAGATGTTGTACGCAATCCCGCCGCCGGTTCCGCCGAGTGTAAAACTGGCGCGAATGATGATTGGCAGCCCGATATCCTTCACCGCCACGCGAGCTTCGTCGATGTTGTGGACCGTGAAGCTGCGAGGCACATCAAGCCCGATCTGGAGCATGATCTGCTTGAATGTGTCACGCTCTTCGGCACGCTTGATCACTTCTTCTTTCGCGCCGATCATTTCGACGCCGTATTTTTCGAGCACGCCGTTTCGCACCAAATCCATCGCTGTGTTCAGGCCGGTCTGACCGCCAAGAGTTGGAAGCAAAGCGTCAGGGCGCTCCTTGCGAATAATCTCTTCGACGTACTGCCACGTGATCGGTTCGATGTAGGTCCGGTCGGCGGTGCCGGGATCGGTCATGATGGTCGCTGGATTGGAATTCACCAGGACGACTTCGTAACCGTCTTCGCGAAGGGCTTTGCAGGCTTGAGTTCCCGAATAGTCAAACTCGCAGGCCTGACCAATGACAATCGGGCCGGAACCAATGATCAGAATCTTTTTGAGATCGTTACGACGTGGCACTTTGCAGTGGTCCTTCCAGTGGCGAAACCTGATTTTCACAGGCTTTCGCAGGTAAACTCGCCAGAGCCTGGCCCGCGCGTACCGTTTTCGCAGACGGGTCGGAAGTTCTTCCGAAAAACAGCGAAGCGGATGGCGGACAGCCGGTGGCGTCAAAACGCGCAAAATTTGGAGCAGGTTACCAGCATTTCCCCGTGGTTCAAGAACGCGGGAACCCAATGTCCAAAACGAGGCACTGGTTTGCGCCGAATCCCCCGGATTGTCTCAGTTTTGACGATCGGAAATCGTTTTCATTTCAGAAAAACACCCGCCGTCAGGGAGGGCAAGGCTGCCACCGGACCGCTTGTTTGCACGACGACCGCGTTTTCCGCATGGGAGGACGATCCCGAAATGCGTTTCCTGCGTTGCACTTCCGCGAGTCAGATTCGCTGCGAATCTACGGTGCTGTGCTCGTTGACTTCCAACGACTTCTGATCCCCGGCGAGTAACCGAGACGACTCGCGGCTTAAGGAACGCATCCTGTGGGTCGGATTATTCACCCGATCCGCTGGTCAGAATTTCAGGACCCTTGCCGGTTCGGCGTTCATACTGACCGTCTCGGTTTTTACTGTACTTCGTAAAGCCTTTCTTCTCCAGATTTTTGTCGCTCATACTGTTTTGCATTTTCATGGGAGACCACATCCCCGCGATAAACGGAGCGCACATCACGCGCCGGACACGTTCCCCGGAGACCGGGTGATGGGTTAGCGCCGGATCCTTAATCCCCTGCTCCACTTCAAAGGTTTCTCCAACCGTGTCATCGTCCTCAGACAGAATGACGCCGTAAACGTATGTGGGCATACTGCGGTCTCACAGAACAGCTGGAACAAGGGCACGGCTGCAAAAAATGAACGGCAAAGCAGCCTGAACGACACCAGCGTACGGCGAAACTCAGTTCTTTCAAGTCGATCGATGAATTGCAAATTTTGCGATCGATTCGAGGGCTCGCCGCGATTCTGCAGCGGGAAGCGACTGCAGGCTTCGAAGCGCACGAGCGACAAAATGCTCGGCACTGGCCTGAGCCGACTCAATACCTTTCCGAACCAGCGGTTCCCTGCGTAATTGCCGATGGTCACTCGGATCTGAGGAAAACAACATTTCCCTCAGCCGCAGCCGATCACTCGGCGGTGCCATTTTTAACGCCCGCAGCAGCGGCAAAGTCATACGATGGTTGGACAGATCGTTGGCCGCATCCTTCCCGGTACTCTCGGACGACTCCGTCAGATCCAGAACATCGTCGGCAATCTGAAACGCCAGCCCGATTCGATTGCCGAACTGTTTCAATTGCGTTTGCTGAGCCAACGAGGCTTCGGCCGCGCGAGCCCCCAGAGTACAGCTGACCGCAAACAGCTGGCCGGTCTTGCCACTGATCACACGAAAGTAGTCTCGCTCAGAAGTGGACTGCTCCAGGCGGGCGGCGATCTGATTCAGCTCACCCTCGCAGGTTCGATCGGTTGCCAGTCCGATCAGTCGGCAGGCTTCTGCATCGCCCGTGATGGCCGCGAGATGGAACGCTTTGGAAAGCAGGTAGTCCCCAAACAGCACGCTGGTCTCAGTGTTCCAGCGACGGTGAACCGTCGAAACATGGCGTCTGAGATCCGCGTCATCGATCACGTCATCATGCACCAGCGTCGCCGTGTGAATCATCTCCACGACTGCCGCAAGCATGTGCGCCTTTGTCACCGCCTCAGGCCCTGGGCTGAACAATCTGGCGCTCAGCAAGGCCAGAATCGGACGAATCCTTTTTCCCTGAAATCGGCTGACATGCTGAGCCACATCCTGCACAAACATATTCGGGTTGCGAAACTGTCGTTCCAGGAGCAAATTGACAGCAAACAGATCGGCCCCCAAAAGCCGCTGAATCTGCTGTTTAAGCTCGTCGCGATCTGTCACGACTAAGGACATGAGGCGTTCGCTTCAAAATTAAGTTCTTGCTCCGTCAGGTGCACGCACGGTGCATGCATTCTGCAGGATGTGGACAACGGACGCTTCGCTGGGCTCAACAGGAACTCTAACCGGTCCGAGTCGATGCTTTTGTGAGGAAAGGATCAATAAGGGACGTCGCTCTGAGACCTTCTTACATAGTGCCCCGATCGACCGCCAGACTTTTCCAAAAGACGAATGCTGCCGATTTCCATCCCGCGGTCAACTGACTTGCACATATCATAAATCGTCAGACAAGTAATACTGACTGCGGTCAGAGCTTCCATTTCCACTCCGGTTTTTGCTTCCGTCGAAACCGACACTTCGACACCAATTTGATTTTCAAAAGGAAAAGTGAAATCAATGGACACTTTTTCCAGCGGAAGAACGTGGCAAAGAGGAATCAGGTCGGCAGTTCTCTTGGTGGCCATAATTCCGGCCACGCGAGCGACTTCCAGCACGTCCCCTTTTGCGAATTTTCTGTTTCTTAATAACCGCAAGGTGTCAGGCTGCATTAACACGACGCCTTCCGCCCGGGCATGACGCCGAGTCACCGCTTTGTCTCCCACATCCACCATGCGACTCGCACCGTCCGGGGAAAAATGGGTAAATTCACTCATTGGCAACTTTCTGGAAGCATCCTCGCAACCAACACGACGGATGGACACTCTGCAAAGGAACCGCGGCGACAAGCCTGCTGATTCAAATTTTTGGTCCCGCATTCACAAGGATTTCAAACCGCACCCCCCTGCGAATTTCCGGCTCAAGCCGCGCAAAACACTAAGATTGTGCCAAAGTGGCGATTTCCGGTCAGAGCAATCTCAGAAATTATAAGACAGAAACGAGCAACTAGCCCAGCAGCGGATCCTGAACGACCGAAAAGTGCCGATCTTTCTGATTTTGGGACGCAGCCGAACGTCCGCCTACGGCGTCTTCAGTCGCCAGGCGGCGTCGAAAACGTCGGCGTGGACGGTTTGCTCCGTGAAGTCGGCGGAGTCCCCTCGAGAAATCTTCTGTATGGCGATGTCGCCGAGACGAGGAAACAGCCAGGCGTTGGAGGAACGGAAATCCTTCTCGTGAAACGTATGGCCGGAATTCAAAACCACGTATTTTGCTGGATTGAGCGGATTCGGAAAGATCAGGCTGACACCATGATCACGGGCTGACCATTCCTGATCGCCAATTCGAATGGTGTCCTTCGTCCACTGGATCGGAAGCCGGTCCGCAATCCTGCTCAGAACCGCGTTTGACCCCGGGTCTCCGAACAGGACCAGATGACTGCTCGCGATCATCTCATCATCCAGCCTGACATCATCCACAACTTGCACAGCGCCCCGCATCCATTGAGCGAACTCCTTAGCAAAACGATTCAGCGTCCACTGCGACCATGCACCGACGTCTTCGTTCCACGGAGTTCCAGTGCCGCGCACGCAGACAAACGAACTCATAAACGCATCATCAATGGGCCCCTGCAAACCCGGTCGTTTTCGAACTTCCGGATTGTCCGAAAACCCTCGCGAATCGTCATAGTCCAGAACCTGCCAGCCTGCTGCCTCCTTCACATAAAAAACGTCGGGAAGCAGACCGTCCGCGGCCGAGCGACATTCGAGTACAGTTCCGTCAATGACCGCATCGGTGGCCACATCGCGCATCAATCTCATCGCTGAGACGTTATTGGTTGAGATCTCCACATCGCCGGTATCGGTGACTGCCGCTTCCACGGTGCTGGGTTCATAAACGTTCTCAACTTCTTCAATGGCCAGCCAGTCACATTTGTTGAACCGCAGCGTATGCGTCACGAACCGGATTTCTCTGCGCTGACCAGAACGAGGCCGGCCCTTCAACGATTGCTCCAGATGAAAGGCCAGAAACTGCTTCTGACTTTCAGGGTCGAAGGCGTGTCCCATCTTCGGCCCGACAATCACTTTGACAGGCACATCCAACACATCCGCCGATTCGGCCATTGACGTGCTGGCAAGTAACTGCGGATCGTTCTCACCGCCGTAGGTGCAGACCGGAACGTTGAACGCATTCAGGGCATAATTCACCGTGTCATAGATGGTCAGCGTCGTATGCTGAGGTTCCGGAAGGCGCTGTTCAGGATTTTCAGGATCCTTCTTCTGGTACCGATAGAAGTCCACGAATCCCGCGCCCGGACCGACGGACGACCACACATCCGGATGATGCAGACCCAGATGCCACGCTCCGGCGCCGCCCATGGAAAAGCCGTGCAGCGTGATTCTGTCTTCATCAATGCGAAGTCGACGTTTTACATCGGCCATTGCTTCAAACACATCCGTCTCCCCGGCAAAACGATACGCGTTATTGCCTCGCCCATAGACGTCCAGCTGAATCCAGTTCTGCTCCGTCTTCTCGGGCGCAGTCTTCAGCGGTTTACCATCCATGCGATGAATGAAGTTTACCTCATTCATCTGATCGGCGCGACCGTGCAACACCACATGCAGAGGCCAGCGGCGTGCTTCCGCGGGATTCACGCCCCCCGGCAAGGTCAATGCATAGGGCTGTTCAGATCCGTCAACGGTGCTCACGTAACCGCGAATCGTTGTGCCTGGTTGGAGCGCCCAGTCCGGTGTGCCTGCTGCAAGTTGTTCGGCCCGCAGCGCACCCTTCTTCAGGATACTGCTTAACTGGTTTACAGAGTCAACACTGGGAAACTCCTGAAACCGCAGCATCCACGTGGATGCTTTTTCGAAGATGGCCACATCAGCCAACCATGCTTCCCCGTCGCGGGTCTCCAGGTCAGGCTTTGTCCGCAGCACTTCGATGGCTTTGCGGAGAGAATCGCGAGATTCAATGAGAGGTCGCAGAGTTTCCTCAGACGGGGGTTCAGGCAACCGATTTTTTTCCTGAGCTGACGCGCAGGCAACGCTGAGGACAACAAAAATCAGCGACAGCCCACCAGTCGACAACCATGGAAAGCATTCTTTCACGGACTCACTCCTGTCATGAACTCAGTTGTGTCTTGGCAAACACACATCACACACTTCGATCCGGTCAACATCATTACCCAAAAATTGAGCAGACAAAAGAGACAAAAGAGACAAAAGCTGTCACTGCTTCGCCATTTGTAACTCGGCCAGCAGCTTCATCAGAAAAAAGGTATCAGAACCGTTTCCAGAAATTCGGCGTATTCGGTTATCGCGGTAGGGACGGCTGTTGCCAGCCGCCCGCCCCCCCGCACAGATCCGTACTTGAGGAACTACCTCATACGGCTCCTCCGTCAGGTCGAGCGATCGCGGAAATTCCGCTACCAGTCGTGATTGCCGTGCCACTCCAATTGATGCTCGATTCGGCTCGGAGTCCGAAGCATCGGTGACGGTTCAGCAGAACTTCCC
>JBDNHX010000495.1:0-5300 GCA_041688565.1 Planctomycetaceae bacterium | reverse complement strand
GCAAAGAACGGTGCCAGACGCTCCACCTGAATCTGCTTGAAGGCTGACGGCATCGACCGCGAACTGACAATACGATTTTCTAAAGCGAAACCCGGGCCTGCCGGCGCTTCGGACCGATCAGCCATGACCCACCACTGACCGTCGACGGATCGTGCCAGTTCCGCGGCGTAGAAAAACATCGGCGACAGGTCGGGGCGACGGATGTCACAAAACGGACGCAGGAATTCCGGGTTGGCATACAGCACTTCCGGCGGCAACGTTCCGTCATCAACTAACTTTCGCGGACCATAAATATCGGCGATCAGCAGATTCAATAACCTCGCACGCTGGCTGAGTCCCTGTTCGATCTGCGCCCAGTCGGCTGCGAGCGTCAGCATTGGCAGCAGGTCCAGACGCCACGGTCGAGCCCCTTCACCGTCTTCACTGACCGAATGATGATAGTTGACACCGTTCTCACGCAGCATGCGGTCGGCCTGCGAGTTTCGGCGAGCGAACTCAGCAGGAGCGACGGTTCGTAAGGCGTTCAGAAATTTCAGCCAATGCGGCCGTGGTTGTCCGTCGGGTTGATACGCCTCATTATAAACGAACGGCGGACATTCGAAGATTCGATCTGTCCGCAGATTCGGAGTGAGTCCCGTTGCCATTCCATTGTTTTCCGGAGACACCATTGCGTGAGAGCAGGCGGCAAAGTGTGTTTCGAAGCGTGAACCTGAATTGTCATTGAACTCTGCAGCTACCATCCACAACGCTCGGAGCTCGACGTCCGGTATTCTTGCAGGCCGAGACCGCCGGAGCAATTGTCGATCGTCATTCGGCAGGGAATGACAACCAATGCAGGCAATCCAGAATGCCGCCGCCGTCCACGGCGGAACCGTTCGTTCAAATCCAGTTGACCCCACGCTGAAGCATAGGGCTCCGCGCACGACGCTCCGCGCACAACGCTCCGCGCACAACGCAGCTCGCTCCGCGAGCAAGCCGTCCTCCGCCGCAGATGCGGCGAAAGCGCGTAGCCCCAATTCAACCTGAGGAGAAGCTTCAGCGGCCGTGAAGTAATTCCAAAAAGAAAAGAGCGAGTCACTTGCAATACCACCAGCAGACTGCAAAAGTGACCACACCCGTGCCATAACAAGATTACGAGCCTACGTCAGCTTGTATACTGGGTGTTATGATTGGCATGGTGTCGTGAGGGATTGTGAATTGGAACGTGTGATGAGTTTCATTGCTGCTGAAGAGGGTCTGTTGAGACTAACGCAGTCCTGCATTCTTTAGGTGTTTGAGCTCATCCGACGGGCCTTTCCTTTCAGTAAGTGAGCCAGGGGAACAATTGCCTCGGCGATCGATGTGCATGGTAGGGCTTTAAGTTTTTCCTGTTTTTCTCCAGGAGACACGGACTTGAATCGCACCAATTCCACGTTGCTTTCGCAGCTTCGCCGATTATGTGAGTCTCGCAAGACAAGACGGTCCGCCCGTCGATCTGGCTTCGCTGCCGTGTGCCGAATGATCGGCCAAACCGAGACTCTTGAGCAACGTCAATTGTTGGTCACGTCCCCGGGATTGCCGACTGTGATCGCTGCAGAATGGCCGCTCAAGGTGGAGTGGGTGCAGTCGCCTCAGGACTCTGCTCGCAGTTTTGACATCACGATAAATCGCACCGGGCTGGTCGCTGGTGGCCAGCAGATGGTGGTATTCGAATCGTCGATCGCCCCGACAATCGCTGCCGGAGGAACTGAGGTCTACAGCGTCAGTCAGCCATTGGCTGCCGGAACCTATTCCGTGTCGGTTGTGGCCCGAGGCTTCGACGACAGCGTTTCAGTGGCCTCGACGTCCACGTTCAGTTATGGGCAGGTGGCACCCCAGATGCTGACGGTCTCTGGGAAGCCGTTTTCGACAATTGTGGAGAATCGACCGCAAGCAGGACGTTCTGTGAGTCTCGCATGGGGCATTTTGCCCGGAGTTCAGGACTACTACCTTTGGATTGGAAAGAAGACCTCAGGAACCTTCGTCCAGATTGCAAGCACTACGCCACGGGCTCTGAAAGGTGGCGTTTATGACGTATGGTTGAGTCCCGGCGAGTATCAGGCCAAAGTCAGAGATTTGAACAATGCAACGCTCTGGTCGCCAATCGTGGATTTTGAAGTCATTGGAACGCAGTCGACGATTCCCAGTTGGACAAGCACGAGTCAGGAGCTGGCTCAGGGAGATGCCCTTTCGTGGGCTCGGGTTCCCCTCGCTTCAAAATATCAGGTGGAACTTGTTGGGGCAGCCACGGTCATAACGACTGTTGCAACTCCGGAATACCGCGGCGCGTTTCTACAACCCGGAACGTACACCGCGCGTGTTCGAGCGGCAGATTCGGATGGACGTTATTGGGGATGGAGTCCTCAGGTTTCATTTTCAGTAACGTCGACGACCTACAAGCCGCAATTGACCTCGAATCCGAGCGGTGTTCAGGTCAATGGTGTGACGCCGGTTATCTGGAACCCCGTCGCATGGGCCAGCAGTTACGAAGTGACTTTGCAAACACTTGATGGTGCGGTCATTTTCAGGGAACGGATGCGTTCAACGCGATTTGACGCACCAATGCTCGTGCCCAACACAAACTACCGTGTGACTGTGCGAGCGATGGATACTGCGGGCAATTCCGCGTCGGTGCAGACCCTGTCATTTGGTACCACTGCCACTACATACAAGCCACTGCAGCCAACAGTGACGCAGAAACGGGATGGGCTGATAGCCGCCTGGACACCAGTCGCAGGGGCTGTCAGTTACGATGTCTGGGTTGACCGAATTGCCGTCAATGGGTTTACTGCACAGCGGCAACTTATTCGGGAATACACCTTCGACGAATCCTTCCGTCTGGACGAGCGTCTTCAAGACCGGGCCACCTATCGTCTTTGGGTGAAACCACGATTTGCAGATAATTTTTCGGGGCCATCGTGGTCTAATTTCCGGGAGTTCACGGTCAATCGTTCTGCTGTAGTGCAGATGGCTCCGGGAACAGATGCACGCCAGCCGCGATTTCAATGGAACGAATTCCCGGACGCGGTTTCTTACCAGTTTCGTCTGATCAACAAGTCCATCATCCCGAATCTCGATGTGATTCCGCCGGTTAGCGGGTTGACTCGCGCTTCCTATGGTCTGCCTTCACCGCTGACTGCTGGAACCTACTCCGCCACGGTCGAGATCATTTTTCCCGGGAATCAGAGCCTGACGGTTCAATCCTTAGATTTTGTCGTGGCGGTTGCAGGTCCTGCAACTCGGGCTTCGGAGATAAAAGTACTCCAGCAGGCTGAAGGGCCATCAATTGTCTGGACGGCTTGTCAAACGGGTGTTTATGACGTCCGCATTGCGACCGTCAATGCCGACGGTAGTGCGGCGGAAGTCATTCGTGAGCAGTCCCGCTTGCTTTCGACGGGACCTTACACCCACCTGATTCGGGGTGGGCTGACTCCCGGTTTGTTCCGTGTGGATGTCGGTGTTCGGCCTTTGCCATCCGCATCTCCCGTGTGGTCCCAGGGGCCGGTCTTCTCGTTCGACGGGAACGCGATTGATTCTCTGCAGGCATTGGGAAATCAGGCTGTAGCGCCCGGCCGTGATGTCCTCGGTCCCTTTACGGCCGATGTGGATGGCGACGGCGACCTCGATATCATCAAACGCAATACTGACGATGGCCCGATGGTGGTCATGACCAATAACGCGACGACCCTGTCAACCAGTACCTGGAGTTCAAGCGGACCAGGTGGATTCGTTGTGCCATTTTCCTCCACATCCGGGGCGTCCCTGCTGACCGGAGATTTCAACGGTGATGGACGAGACGATATTGTTCAGCCTCAGATGAATGGAAGTTCATGGCCTCTGTTGCTGTCCCGGCCATCGAATGTCTTTGAGACACTCCATGCGCCAATCAACGTGATTGTTAACCCCGATCTTCCCATGCTCAACTGGGATGGTGCATCGAAGACGTTGTCCTGGGCAAAGATCAAATCTCCCAATGAGTCGAAGGGTCGAACCTATGAAGTTCAGGTGGTGCGGAATGGCACTGGATCCGGTCCGACTGTACCTTCAACCGTCGCCCTGTCCCTTACGAAAAGCGACTCCGTCAACAGTCTCAGCACGATCAGTGAATCACTGACATCTCTGACTGATGGGGAATACACCGTTTTCGTCCGGACAAACCTGGATGGACGAATTTCACAGTGGTCGCCGGGATATGCCATCACGGTGGCATCCAATCCAGACACGACTATGACGTCATGGTGGAATTATCTTGTCGGTGACTTCAACGGTGACCGGCGTGACGATATTGCCGTATTCAATCTCGCGCGTCAGCAGTGGAACGTCTTTCTGTCGACGGGAATTTCGTTCGAGCGGTCCGTCTGGACGGATGGGATCGAGCTTCGCGGAAACTATAACCGACCGGTGGTCCTTGATTTCAACGGAGACGGACGGCAAGACATCCTGATCAAGGACAACCAAGCCTCCGGTTCATGGTCCGTCCATCTCTCCACAGGAACCTCGTTTGTTGTTCAGCAGCTTGCCACACCAGCCTTCATGCAGGAAGGATCTGTCGGATGGTCTCCCATGGCAGCTGACGTAGATGACGATGGAAAAGACGATGTGGTGCTCTGGCATGGAGACGATCTCAGAGTTGTATTTTCCAGAGGCACATCGCTTTCTGAGTCAGCCGGAGGTCGAACATGGATGCCGGTCAGCAACATGCCGGGCAAAACTGTTCCTTTTGATATGAATGAAGATGGTCAGGCAGACCTGATTGGGTTTTCTGCGACTGGCATCGCGACTGTGGCCCTGGCGACCGCGACCGGATACCTGCCTCCTGCTCTTTGGTCAAACGCATCATTCGGGTCATGGGTCAAGCCGCTTTCCAATGCCGCCGTTACCGTTGCGGACTTCAACTACCGATCCAGATCCGTTCGGGAAACGGTTGAACGTATTCGTAACACGATTGAATTTGAAGGATACCGTGGACTTAGAAAGGGAGTTGCAGGGACCGAGGCCACAAAAGCCGGAAATGCCTGGGACCAGGCGGATTTGCTTGGATCTCTGCTAACTAATCCGTCGGCACAACTGACGAATGTTCGATATGTCACAGGGCGGATGCGAATCACGGAGTTGCAGGCAAAAGAATGGCTGGCCACGGTAAATGTTTCGTTGGACTGGTTCAGTGCCGCAGGGCTTAATCCCGTGCTCAATGGCGGAATTCTGGAAATAGATCATGCGTGGATTCGAGCTCTGATGCCCACCGCATCTGGTCTCCGCTGGGTGGATCTGAATCCGTCGCT
>JBDNHX010000494.1:0-10514 GCA_041688565.1 Planctomycetaceae bacterium | reverse complement strand
TTTCCAGGGCAGAAGAAGTCGTTCTGACTTCGTGCACAGGAGGTGTCTCTGATCACATTTCTGTGATCACCATCACCTCAGCGAATGGAGTTCTCCTCCCGACGTCATTCGCGCTGCTGCTTTCGCCTGCGTTCCCAACGGGCGAGTCATCGACACCCGCAACGATGACTCGCCCGCTTTCCATGTCCGGCTTCGACGAAACAATCTCAGTCGCTCATCCTTAGTGGATTGTTGATATAGTGAGCCGCAAAGCGCTAGCTGCGGGTAAATGTCTTAAGCACACAACGAAAACACCCGCGGCTAGAGCCTCGCGGCTCAGGTTGTGATTAAGAGGCTCCGAAAAAAGTGGGACAGGCGCCTTGCTGCGTCATTTTTCTGAGCATTTTTCGCAAACTTCGGGAGCCAGTCGCCGTTTTGTTAGGCGTTCTAAATCAACAACCCGCCTGCAACTGGCGGTCGAATCAACAAACGACATCTGAGCCGGACTTCAACGACTCGGAGCCCCAAAGCGGTTTCACGACACGCGGCTGAGAACGCTCGCGGCATGATCCACGGTAAAGTCAGCGGTCTTCACGGACAGGTCTTCTGACTGAATCGCGGCAGCGACGTCATCCTGCTGAAGCATTCCGACCGTGATGAGAATTTCTCCGGCCGATGCCGATTGAAGCAGCATTCTGGTCATGTGTACGGTTTCGCCAAAGTAGTCGAGGCGATCATTGATCGTCGTCACCATCGCCGAGCCGCGATGCACCGCCAGTCGATGGGGCAACGAATCCGACTTGCTGCTCTTCAGGATAGCAGCCGCAGCGTTGACCGCCGACACCGAAGTGCTGAAGGTCGCGACAATCCCTTCACCAACGATCTTAATCACCGCGCCGCCGGCAAGGCGGATTGCTTCTTCCATCTTCAACAGGCAACTTCGAATCTTTCCAAACGCTGGCCCATCGCCGAGTTGCTGATAAAGAAGACTGGCATCACAGACCTCGGCCATGAGAAGAGTCATGTTCGTGACCGATACGATTTGTCCGGGTGCCAGAACTTCCTGAGGAAACATTTCTCGAAACAACGGAATCGCAGCAGCAGCAGCAGCTGTCAACGCCATTTGTCGACCGGCCGTTCGCTCCAAACGAATTTGAAACTCATTCCGAGTATTGTTGTGGAGCGACAACACCTGCGTGCCTTGTCGAAGCGGGCTAATCGAACCTGCGATTGGCGGACGCAGCAGCGGAATCTCAAGCCGCGTTACCCCAGTCGCCGCAGAGACTCTCAGGTCCACCACGAATGGAAGCTGAGAACCTCGCAGCCGATACGAGCCTTCGGTCAGCATCAGCTCCATCTCAAAACGCTCGCCCGGAGCCAGTCGAGTCTGTGCCACCACGTGAGCGGAAAACGCGGGGCCGCCGATGCAGTAGGTTTTTGTTTCGGAAGAGCGAACGTCCGGATGTGCTCGAAAGATTAGCTCGACCGAGTTCGCAAAGTCGAGTTCGTAGCGAAGATCGCAGGACGAGCAGTAGGCATGGTCCTTCAGCGATGCCAGCGTAGCCTGAACGTCTGCTGGAATGCGACATGACGGACACAGGATGTCCCAAAGCAGCACCAGAAGTCCCTCTTGCGCGCCGACAAGACAAGCGTCGATGACATCTTTGGGCTTCAGTTCAAATCGTTCTGCAAAGATTAACGGGCGAATTCTGGCAACTTCCAGATCAGACGCGTGCTCAAGAAACTGTTCAAGGACCGTTAACGCAAGTGGCGAAAGGTTGTGTTCCTTCAGCCGTTTGATTCGCTCATGCAGTCGAGTTCGACCAGCGGAAGTGATCGCCGTGCTGATACCAAAAGGATCAGCCGTTGACGACGTCGCACCGTCCTGGTTGAACAAGACATGACTGTCGATTTGGCTGTAGACTCGCCGAAACGAATTCGGGATGCGCCGACCAAGCTCCAGCTTTGCGAGGACTCGCCCCAGCCAGTTTCGCGGAACGGCCTTAAACGTCTGAGTCAGTCGAGTGCCACCGCCAGACGCAGGCAACAACTCAACGATATTCATGTACCAAAGCAACGGACCGACGGAAAATTCTCGAAGCACGCTCAAGCAACGTCCCTCAATCCACTCGTACGGAAATTCCTGCCACACCATCTTCTGACCGGCGATACGAGTCTCGGCAAACCGTTCCACGCCACGCACGGGATCGGTCCGAGTCGTATAAGTGACGGCGGAAAGGCCCATCGCGTAGTTGATGCGGTCGGTGTTCGAAACGTACGGCCAGAGCTGCGACGGCGACGCCGAAAGATCGCACGTGAACGAGAACTCCAGCACATCCTGGCCGTTCGTCGCGGGAGCAGCGGGGTGCAGTTGCATCGACGTCGATTCGCCATGGAGCAAGCGCTCCAGATCAGCCTGCAACGCAGCGGCGTCGGGATACCGGGCGTCGGCATTCTTTGCCAGACATTTTTCCACCACAGAAACGCACCCATCGCTGACATCCGGACACAGCCGCGACAGTTCCGGAAGAGGATCGTTGCAGTGAGCATTCATCACGGCAATGTGGTTGTCTCCCTGAAACGGAGGACGTCCGGCGAGCAGATGAAACAGCGTCGCCCCGAGCGAATAAATATCTGATCGAGCATCAGCGGCTAGTCCGCGACACTGTTCGGGAGCCATGTACAACGGCGTCCCAATGATCGCCCCACTTTGAGTAATCGCCAGTGAATCCGACTGCTGATCGGCTCGCGCAAGGCCGAAATCGGACAATTTGAGAAGCGGCTGGCCGCTATCCACAAGCGGCGAAGACGCACTCGACTTCTGACTTGCAAACTCAACACCGGCAGTCGTCAGCAGGATGTTGTCCGGCTTAATATCGCGATGAATGATCGATTGCTGATGAGCGGCCGCCAGTCCTTTTGAGGCATCAAGAAGAAATCGCAGGCAGACGGATTCAGAAAGTCTCTGCCCGCCGCGAATGAGCGAGGTCAAAGCACCGCCGGCAACAAACTCAATCGCCAGAAAATGAAAATTCTGGTCGCTGTTTGAGTCCAGCAGATTGGCCACATAGGGACTCTCCGCCCTGGCCAACATGCGCGCTTCTTTTGAAAAACGCTGGACGACGACCGGATTACGAGCCAACTGGGAGTTCAGAATTTTGATCGCCACCGTGTCGCCGTTACTAACATCGGTCGCTCGGAAAACTGCTCCGACGGCGCCTTCTCCAAGTCGTTCATGAATCTGAAAACGACCCAGTGTTTCGGGGACCACATCGCTGGCCAATCCGGCGATTGGGCCAACCGGAGCCATCGTTTTCTCAATGAGATCAGCGTCCGAATAAGGCGTGACCATCGTCTTGCCAACGCGAGATTCGTTCTGCGCCTCGATACTCGCGCATTGCAACGTGATCGCACTTGAGACCTCAGCGGCCGTTGAACGTTGCAGAAGATTCGGGCAGGTTCCGCGATCAAGGATTTGTTGAAACACCAACGAGGCTTGCTGAAATTCCGCAGACACTTCGCCGGGTCGGCGGGAGTCGAGCAGCGTTCGCAGGAGCTCACAAAGCTGAAAAACTTCCTTGCCCAGTTCCTCGGTGATATCCTCACCAGATGAATCCGGATCAACTGTAAGATCCACCATCCAATCCTGACTGCCGCGATCAAGGATGCAATCGCTGCTGAGTTTTCCAACCATGATCCCATGACGATGCGATTCGTCCAGAACTTCGGCCAGTCGTTTTCCCAACTGCAGTGTCTGATTAAAGGAAAGCGGCGCGCCCGCCAACGATTCCAAAAGCGTTCCACCCACCCTGGGCTCGACAACAAAGAACGGCGGGGCATGAGTCACCGCGACGTCCAAAACTCGCCGCACTCCCGGGTGACGAAGCAACGCGACAATCTGAAGTCGACGGGAGAATTGCAGGTTCTCTGCCGCCGAAGCTCGCTCAAGCAACCGCAGCTCAACGAGTCGCTTGTCATCGCCGCAAGCCGTGAACGACGACCACTTCCGATTGCCACCAATCGGCGTGAGTCTTTCGTATTCATTTGCGCCGCGATATCGCACGTTGACAAACTCCCGAACGGTTGAGGTTCCCTGAAGCCTGCGTGAGTCTATGCAGAACCGTCGAATTGGCAAGCACGCGGCACAGGTGCTCGACAGGTTGGCGGCATCAGGCCAATGGCACTCGACTTAGAAAGTAGCAGGCACTTTCCAAGTGCCGCAGCCAGCGAAAACCTTTGAAATAGCGGACGGCACACGGAGTATGCCTGCTACTTTTGAGTTAAATCGAGCGCCATTTGGCGTCAGGTCCAGTATCGGCGTCACACTTTTGACATGGCGACCAGGACCATCGAAGACGCACAGAAAACGCAGATGCGGTCTGCTGTTTTATGCAACGCAGAATTCTGGCTTACGGATTGTCCTGCTTGTCGACTGTCTACGATCTTGCGCCCGATGCACCAACTGAGCCACGCAACCTTGCTGAGAATCCTGTGTTTCCGTCCAGAGAACAGTTTGTGTCGCCTGGAATTCGTTTGGCTGAATTGCCTTTTATTGCGCCACCGCCAAAGAATGCCGGCGGGCTGCAGCAGCTGCAGTCGGAGGGCAAAGCGCCGTCACCCGGGATTTTGCGACGGTACAATTACTGGAGGATGAGCAAGCGAATTGTTTCGATTCCGTTTTCAATGTTCGCGACCGGCTTTTCGATGCTTGATCTTTCGGTGTTTGTCATCGTGACAGACGCGGGAGGAATCACGATCGGCGTGTTCGGAACATTCGGCACCAATGCACTTGCAGCGTATTTCCTGCATCATTCATTGGACGCTGCTGTACTGGGAATTGTGCCGAAGGATTTACCCTTGTGGTTGTGCCTGGTCGGGCTCGCGATCTTCTACTTGACCACGTACTTCTTTGTTCGTTTTCTGAAAAAAAAGCGTCTTTGTAAGACTGTAGGTTCGGCTCACAGTCGCAGAAAGACTTTGTTGCGTTCGAGATAGCGTATGAGCAGCCATAAAATTGCGACGACCAAAAGCCATGTTGCAGTGACATACCAGACAGGCGAATCTCGCGGGACAAACGGCTCGATTGCTCCCATCACCATTGAGTGAAGGATGTAGGCGATCAAAGCATTGGTACCGAAGAGACGGAAGATTCCAAGTTCCCAGCGATGTTTGTCGCAAAGGAAGTAAAACGCCAGAAACACGAGCAGAGAAAAGCCGGCCGAAAATGTCAGGTAGGACAATGTCCCGGCCCTCTGGCTCATCATCCAGTAGTTCCATTTTCGCTCTGCATCCGACGGAGGGGCGAAGAATGGGGGCTCGGCCAGTCCCTGAAATATCCGCTGGTCGACAGCAGGAATGACGGGGTGCTCTGCCAGACGCTGTTCCTTAAACTGTTCAACTTTACTGGCCGGGACATCGTAGAATCGAGTGCCGCAGGAAAATCCCCAGCCGGCGACCATCAGGCCAAGCGACACAACAAACATCTTCAGCCATGGAGTCTCAGCCTTCTCCGAAGTGACCCAGTCGCAGGCCAGTGTGCCGGTGATGGCCGGAATCGCCCATGTCAGAAAGGCCAGAGGTCCGCCATCGATGGCATTCGGGGAGGTGTTGCACCAGACGAAATTGAACTGCCACGACAGAAAGACATGCAGTGCGGCCGAACCGACGGCGTAACCAATTCGGACCGTACGACTCGCTCGTATCACAGGCAGTAGCCAGAGCGATGTTGCTGCAATGTGCATGAGCGTTTGAAACCAGTGCCGCTTCAGTGCCGGAGCAAGCGCGTTGAGCGGTCCCAACTCGACAAGCTGAGCCCACGTTTCCGCAGGAGCGGACGCTCCGTAGACAACGATCGAAACCAAAGCCAGGCCAAACAGGCGGCGAATCATTCGGCCATAGGCGGCGGCGAAACCTTCGCGCAGAATACGCCGCTCAAAGGTGAGCCGAAATGCGAAACCGACCGCAAACAGAAACTGCGGCATGATCGTGTCGGCGTAGCTGCAATAATTATTGTGATGTTTAAGCACGCTCGGGACGACGGCAAAGGAGCCCACATAATTGACCAGCACCATTCCCAGGACTGTGTAGCCTCGGAACTGGTCGAGAGAAACAAGACGCTGCGCAACAGGTTGAATGGCTGATGTCATTTTGATCGGACCACAGTAGGAGTCTGGCTCGGGTGAATGCTGACCGCGTGCGATTGCTTTTGGGCAGGCGAACTGCGGATGCTGTGACTTCAGCACTCGCGGGCAACGCCGGATGGGCAATGAAGCCGGCCTCGCCAGGGGGACAGTCTTATCAGAACGCCTGAAAAAGTCGGGACCGGCTTCCGACAAAGTTGAAAATGCTCCGGAAAAGAACCGAAGCAAACCTGCCTTTGAAGTGTGCGAACCGTATTTCTGCACATCGGCGCGAAATGAATCCTCGATCCGTCCTCACCGGCAGGTTCAGAGAGTTCCGACGTGCACAGTCGTTCGGAATGTTTGCTGCCAACGGCCACGGCTGGCGTGAAAAATGCATACCGTTGAATTGGTGAAACGGACAGCCAAGAAGTCAGGCTGGGGAACGGTGAGTTTTCGCATCAATGTGTTGCAGAAGGGCAATCCTCGGAAGTCGAGCCTTCGTGGAATGCGGTTTGGTCAACGCTGTCGATTTTTGGCATCCCGGTTTCTTCTCATTCGCTGCGGATTGCCTCTTCCCCCTGTCCTCTTCGGTATATGCTGTCTATCTAGCCGGACATTTGTTTCCTTTCGTGAAGGAAAACGACTTTAGACGGGGTTTGTCTTTGAGTCCTCATTTCCGGCATGGGTAATCTGATCTGTCTGCGGCATGTGCCGTAGTCAAACAAATCGAGAAGCAGCGAAAGGACGCGCGGCTTTCCGGATGATAGGAGTTGAATCATGCGGATGCGAAGTGTACTTGCGGCCATGGCCGCTTTACTGTCAATCCCCGGGGTCTCACAGGCTGGCCTGTGTGGAGTCCCATCCTACAACTGCTGTCCGACAGCAGCCTGCGCGCCGGCTTCGTGCTACACGACGTGCCGCGTGGCGACAGAAACATGCTATCGCACCGTCTGCGAGACGGTTTACGAGCCGCAGGAATACACGTCGACGCGAACGGTTTACGAAAACCAAGTCGAAAACGTTGAGCAGACCTGCTACCGGACTGTCACGGAGACTGCCTACCGTGAAGAAGCCTACACGGTGGCTCGGCCTGTAACAGAAACGGCTGTTCGTCAGGAAACTTACTGCGTTCAGCGTCCCGTCGTGGAAACGATGTACCGCACCTGTAACTACACAGTGCAGCGCCCGGTCTGGGAAGAACAGGTTCGCGAACGCCGCTACACGATCCAGCAGCCGGTCTGCGAAACCATTCAGCAGGAATGTCGTCAGACAGTCATGAAGTGCGTGACAGAAACGATTCAGCAGGAACGTTGTTACACAGTTATGCGACCCGAAACGCGGACTCGCTGCGTTCAGAAAAACGTCGGACAATGGGTGACGCAGACTCAGTGCATTCCTGGTCCAAGAGTTCCGCGCGTTGTTTGCGGTCCCTGCGGGCCACAGATCTGCATGACTCAGTGTCCGCCCCGTCAGGTCTGTCGTCGCGTGTGGTGTCCGCAGGTTGTGCAGGAGCAGGTGCCTTACACTGTGATGGTGCCGCAGGTTGTTCGCCAGGCGTGCCCGGTTCAGGTCACGCGTTATGTGCCGGAAGTTGTTGTGAAAACTGTTCCGGTTCAAGTGACTCGCATGGTGGCCAAAGAAATGGTTCAGCGAGTTCCCTATCGCACCTGCCGGATGGAAACAGAGACCAAAACTCAGCAGATTCCTTATCAGGTTTGCAAAATGGTCAGCGAACAGCGGACTCGTGAGATTCCTTACACCGTCTGCAAAATGGTCAATGAAACCTGTACCCGAAAAGTTCCCTACTGCGTTTCTCGTCAGGTACCGTACACGACTGTCCGTCAGGTTTGCAAAACTGTTCCTCGCGAAGTTCAGACCACCTGCACTCGCATGGTGGGTCGCCAGGTCATGAAGCAGGTTCCATATACTCGCTGTGTCCTGATTCCTGAAACCGTTTGCTGCACATCAACCTGTGCTCCTGGTGCCCCAGGCATCATGAACGGCTGTGCTTCCGGAAACTGTGCAGGCACTCCGGTTGAAACGGGAAAGCCAGTCGCTCCTGTTGCTGATCCTCTGACAAACCTGTAATCTGTTAAATGCCTGATCGCTGAAGCGGATCACTGAACCTTATTGAAGCCCGGCCGTTTGGTCGGGCTTCTTTTCGTGATCGACATTGGCGGGTCGGTGTGCTGAAATCTGTCAGATGCGTTGTACCTGTCGCGCAGCGGCGTTCCTTTCGCCGGATAACATCCACGCTGGCAACTCAGAGAATTGCCGCTCCGTGATTCAGACCAGCACTGCTTTTGGATTCCGCCCTATGAACACCATCAGACCGAATGAGGTCACTCTGAAAGAGACGGTGCTGACACTCCGTTATGAAGTCGAAGAGGCTGACATCGTTCGAGTACGTGAGATCGTGGAGTCGACTGGCTTCTTTCATCCTCCGGAAGTGGACGTCGCGGTTGAACTGGTGGAAGAGCGACTGCGGCGGGGCGATGCGTCGGGCTACTTCTTTGTTTTTGTGGAATGCAAAGGTCGCGTTATCGCCTATGCGTGTTATGGTCCGATCGCATGCACCGCGAGTCGCTTTGATGTGTACTGGGTCGCTGTGCATAAAGATCTGCAGAAGCACGGGATTGGACGCTGGCTTATGTCGCTGGCGGAAGATCTGATTCGTCATCAAAATGGTCGCCGGATCTATGTGGAGACGTCCGGTCGTCCGGATTACCTGCCAACCCGCCTGTTTTATGATCGCTGCGGCTACACGGCGGTTGCTGAACTTCCTGAGTTTTATGCCGACGATGATTCGAAAGTGATCTACCTGAAGGTGCTTTGAACCGCCCGTAGACAGCCTTCTGGCGCCTGCTGAAATAGTCATGGCTGATGATTCGTGGATAAAAGCGATCTGTGAATGCGATTTTTTTAATGTTGCCTGCCTTGCCTCCCCAGGGAAACGTGTCAATCTACGTCCCATTCTGAAGCTGTTTCCGCAACCTCTGGCATTTGACTTCAAGGCTACGTCATGAAGACTCTGATTCGCAACGCTACCGTCATTCTTCCTGGTGCTGTCGAGCGGGTGAATGTTCTGTTAGACGGAAACCGGATTGCATCAGTCGACGCACCCGATTCCGCAAGTGCCGACGAGGTGATTGATGCCCGCGGACTGCATCTCATTCCCGGCGTGATTGACGATCAGGTTCACTTTCGCGAGCCGGGACTGACGCATAAGGAAGATCTGGAGCATGCGACGCGCGCCTGTGCAAAGGGCGGCATCACATCGTTCCTGGAAATGCCCAACACCAGGCCAACGACCACGACGCTCGCAGCGCTGGAAGACAAGTTGTCCAATGCGGCTCAAAAATGCCGCGTCAATTACGGATTTTACATCGGGGCCACTCCTGACAATGTGGATGTTCTGAAGTCTGCCCAAAGAACTCCGGGGATCAAAATTTTTATTGGATCCAGCACCGGCGATCTGCTCGTCGATAGTCAGGAAGCACTGGAACGAATTTTTGCCGAGACCACTCTGCCGATTTGTGCTCACTGCGAGGATGAAGCCACCGTGCGAGCCAACGCAGCACGGCTTGGCGGAGGAACCTCTATTCATGATCATAGCCTGATCCGCGACCACAAAGCCGCTTTGATTGCGACGAAGCGAGCCGTCGAACTGGCTCAGCGGCACAAACACCGCTTTCATGTTTTACACGTTTCCACGGCCGAGGAAGTGGAATTTCTGCGGACCACCAGCGACCTGATTACCGGCGAGGCCTGTCCCCATCATTTGTTTTTCAGTGTCGATGACTATGACCGGCTTGGCAGCTTGATTCAGATGAATCCATCAATCAAATCGAAGGCCGATTGTGAAGCCGTCTGGCGTGGTCTTCTGGATGGGACTCTGGAAGTGGTGGCGACGGACCATGCACCTCACACTCTGGAAGAGAAGCGGCAGCCCTATCCTGAATCCCCCTCAGGTCTGCCAGCCGTTGAAAACTCCCTGGCACTGATGCTGAATGAAGTGCATCACGGACGTTGCCTGCTCAGCCAGGTGGTTTCCTGGATGTGTGAAGGACCAGCTCGCGTCTGGAGTCTGAAAAACAAAGGGGCCATTCGCGAAGGCTACGACGCCGACGTGGTTCTGGTGGATTTACAGAAATCGCAGACGATTCTGAATGAAAACCAGCTCACGAAGTGTCAATGGTCCCCATGGCACGGCACAAGTCTGACCGGTTGGCCGGTGCGGACCTGGGTCATGGGGCAGACAGCCTACGCCGACGGAAAAGTCAGTGAATCAGTACGCGGACAGGAGATCCTTTACGACCGGGACTAATAAAAGCGACGGTCTTGAAGATGCCAGATTCGCTGACACCGTTTTTAGGATCGCTCGATCGATAAGTGACCTATCGTTGCCTTTCG
>JBDNHX010000077.1:0-9441 GCA_041688565.1 Planctomycetaceae bacterium | reverse complement strand
TCGTCAGGGAAGGCGGATTCACCGCGTTCAAAGATGGACTGCCTGGTCGAGAAACATAAGCGTGTTCCATCCTGACAAAGGCTGATCCGTAAACTTACCAGGGGCAGACCGTTGAATTCATCGTTGTTCGATCTCACCGGAAAAGTGGCTGTGATTTCTGGTGCCGCAAGTGGGCTGGGAAAAGCGTCTGCCATTGCATTGGCGTCTCATGGCGCAGATCTGCTGCTGGCGGATTTGAATGAAGAAGGCCTGGCAGCGACGGCAGCCCAGATCACTGCAATTGGGCGAAAGGCTGTTGTCTGTCGGACCGATATTTCGGACGCGGAAGAGATCCTGCAATTGTTCTCTGTGCTGGATCACAGTTTTGGACGAGTCGACTTCCTGGCCAACATCGCCGGCGAAGGCATTCTTGGAAAACCTGAAGAGATGCTGCTGTCGACAGTGCAGCAGGTCTTTCAGAATCTCGTCTTCGGTCGATTCCAGATGTGCCAGGAAGCCGGTCGCCGGATGCTGGATGCTGGTCGTGGCAGCATCGTAAATATCGGGTCGCTGGCCAGCACCACCGCTCTTGGTCGCGGGCATATTGCCTACAGCATGGCCATGGGGGCCGTTGTGCAGATGACTCGCGAACTCAGCACCGAATGGGCCGCACATGGAATTCGCTGCAATGCCATCCTGCCCGCTCAGGTGCTCAATCCAAGCCTCGAAAAACGCATTGCGGCCGATCCATCCATTCAGCAGCAATGGCTGAACGGAATTCCTCGCGGCCGCCTGGGCAAGCCAACGGACATCCAGGGCCTGATGGTCTTACTGGCCTCGGACGCTTCAGACTGGATCACCGGCGCGCTGATTCCAATGGACGGTGGCAATCTCGCAGCGAACGCAGGTGCAACACTCAGACAGCCTACGTGAAATGCAAGTGGCGATTCAGGCTTTCAGTCCAGCGGCGATGAAACCTCCAGCAGGTCAATTGCCGGAGATCCGTTGCAGAAGATCGTTGCAAGTCGTCCATAGGTGGTCTGACCGACGTCCATCTGCAGGTATTCGGCCATGCCCGGACCGGCAGTGAATCGCAGAATGGCGCCCAGGTCCACGTGTCGAAAAACATTGTGCTGAATCAGCACACGTCCGAGTGGAATTTTTTCGCTTAGAATTTCCGACCGGACTTTTTCCGTCACGAAGTCGAGATTGAATCGCACATAGCCAAACTGGATCGCGTCCCTTGTACCCCTTTTATGCAGGCGGATTTTTCGCAGATACAGACCGTCTTCAAATCGTGATGCCATCACTTCCACGTCGACCGTGCAGTCATGGTACGATTCCATGCTGATTGTCATGTGATGCTCGTGCACCAGCATCCTGTGATACGGCTCCGGCGTGGCTTCTTTGGCAACATGTTCTGCAGTCAGGTACAACTCATGCCCTTCCGGTTCCGGAAACAGAGTGACCAGTTCCTGCAGTTCTTTAAGTGGATTCACCGTTGACGAACTTTCGTAAGTGAGTCAGGAGAAAGACCTGAATTAGACTGAGGCATCGCATGTCAGGCCAATGTGTCTGTCATTGCCAGCCGTTTATCCAACCATCGTTAAGCCGCGAGCGCCAGTTCCAGTGTAAATGCCAATTGAACCGGCAGACTGGGGCCTATGTGTACCGCACAGCGCGGTGCTGAGTTTCAAAGTATTCGGGCAAAAGACTGTCGACCTGCAGCAGTCCTTTGCGAGTCAGCTTCAGCGTGTCACCGTCAACGGTCAGATAACCGGCGGCCTGCTGATTGCTGAAGGCCGTGGCAAATTCCTGCTGCGTGTTCACGCCGTACTTCTGGTTCAGTCGCTGGAGTGAAACCTGGCCCTCTTTCATTAGAAGTACCAGTTCGCGGATGAGCAGCTGATGAGCCGTCGGCTTCAGAGCTCGGTTGATTGGCAGCTCACCGCGATTGACGGTTTCCATGTAGTCTTCGATGCCGTCCAGGTTCTGATAGTGAACGCCCTGGAAATGTCCGAACGACGAAACCCCCGTGGCAATCAAATCGCAGCCGCGCCAGACATTGTCGCGATACACAAAGTGATCAGTCGCCGGATTCTTCACCAGTTCGTTGCCGCTGGAAATGTGATATCCCCCGGCGGCAAGACGATCCATGGCTTCGCTGACCCAGCGGCGCTTTGTCGGCCAGTCAGCGACCTGCGACTGAATTCCGAGATCGCGCATCTCTTTGGAATACACCGTATTGAAAGGCAGTTCCATCTGATAAATCGTGATATTGTCGGGCTGCATTTCCAGAGCCCGGTCAATACACCGGCTCCAGTTATCGTCAGTTTCGCCAACCATTCCTGCGATGAGGTCAATGTTGACCTGAGGAAAACCGACTTCTCGAATCCACTCGTAGGCTCTCATGACTTCCGGCGACAAATGGGCGCGGCCATTTTCTTCCAGGATTTTGTCATCGAAGTTTTCCACGCCAAGGGAAATGCGAGTGATCCCAATGTCACGCAGTGTCTCCAGCTTTTCCAAGCTGAGCGTGCCGGGTTCACATTCGAAGGTCACTTCCTTTGCGTTTTCCCATGTGATGAATTCGCTCATGCGGTCGCGAAGAGAACGCAGCTGTTTCGAACTCAGATAGCTGGGAGTTCCGCCGCCAAAATAGACGAACAGCAAGTCTCGTGTCCCGATGGCCGATCGTTGGCTGATCAGTTCCAATTCCTGAATCAACGCTTTGACGTAATCTTCAATCGCCTTTGCGTTCTGGTTGGTATAGACACGGAAGTAGCAGAACTTGCAGCGTTTGCGGCAGAACGGAATATGAATGTACAACCCCAGCGGCGTGCTGCCGGTATCTTCCGGAGGAGCATCCAGGGCGCTGATCGCTGCCGGCACCAGTTCCGACTTCCACTGTGAAAACGGGGGATAGTTGGAAATGAAATAGCTGCCGACTTCTGTGGTGGCAGACACTTCGGTTGTCGTCATTGGTTTTCCCTCGTCAGGATTCAGTGATAAGTTTTGTCAAACCCACACCAGACAGTTCAGTTGAGCAGCACCGGATATTCTGTCGGCCATCATACAAAGATCGGCCTCTAAAGTCTCCGCTTTTGCTCGATCTTCATGATTATGGCTGCTGTCCAGCCGTCATTTTCTGCTGCCGTTCCAGCCACTCGAAAGCCGCTTCGGGAATGCTCTCATGACCACCCTCAAAAATGGTGACGACGCTTCTTCCGGAAGTTCTGTGCAGATAAATCTTTCGCCCCAGCACTACGTTTTCCACACGGTCCGAGGCCTGCGGAGCCTTCAGCCGTTTATGAAGACTCAGCTGCATAATTTCCAGATCAGAGACTGGCAAATCTCCCTGAGTCTCCGCAAGGACATTGAACGCTCGCAGCGAATGCGACACTGGAACAGACCCGGTATGCCCGTCCTCAACCCCGGCCCAGATACTGATCGGAACTCCCTTCGCATTCTGCAGATGAAACACCGGCGATCGGTCGCGATAATCGGCATCGATCTGCGACGAGGTACCTGGCGGGCCTCCCAGTGAGGCCTCAATCATCTTCGCATATTTTTCTGGCTGTCCGTTCTTTGTATGAAAACGATGCCACTCAATCAGATCATTTGGCCCCACCCATGATGAAACCGCGCTGAACTGTTCGGGATGATGCCCGGCCATCAGCAGCGACATATGGCCGCCACCAGAAACGCCCGCCAGATAAACTCGTTCACTGTCGACGTTCCACTTTTCACGAGCAAATCTGATTGCCTCCAGAATGTCGTGCCGTGCGAACTTTGAGCCGCACGCTTTCGGACTTTCATTAATGCCGCGAAAATCCGGATGAATCCAGATCCAGTTCCGCCGCACGCATTCGACCAGCCACTTGCTGTTATCCTGTTGGTAGTCGCTGCTCCAGGAATGCAAAAACACAAACAACGGCGTCGGTGTCTTGTCGGCGTCTTCCGGAGCCCAGAACTTCAGTGACTGCTGCTCACCATCCAGACCACTGACAGTCGTGGCCACGCTTTGCCGCGGCCGTTCATCCGCAACTGCCGACGACGCAATCCCTGCCATGGTCAGACAAACGAGAATCGCTATGGCAAACAGCACGTGGCGCATCGGTCAGAACCCTGTGATGAAGAAAAAAATTGCCCTGTCAGGACCACGCTGCAATGCCAGATGTGCAGACCTGCGGCCGACGTGGTCTCACGGGATCCATTCGGCTTTGGGCGCATCGTGAACAGTCCGTGGTGTGGCCACCTGCAGAGCCGTCACTTCCTCCAGGATCTCCCGAACTCGTGCGCGCTCCGTTGCGACTTCAAATCGCAATCGAAACGTGATGAACTCGCCCGGCGCCAGCGAAATCACACGGCCGGCTTTCCGTTCTACGCCGCGCGGATTTGGAAAACTGCTGCCAGGCTCAAGGCCTGTCACATAACCGTCCTGCGTGGCCTGAGTGTTCTTCCACAGAACAAACCATGGCAGGGTTGATGTGTCAAAGCGAACCGTAAACGCTCGCTGCGAATCCGCATCGCACAGCATAGCGACGCCTTCACCGGTTTCCGCGGGCGCGGCTTTCGTAAAGTAAACCTGCTCCGCATATCCGGGTGTCGGCCCCTGACACAAATTCCAGGCACTCATGCCATCTGCGGCATGCTGATTTCTTGGGGCGACTTCCGTTGAAGCCGTATGGCACATTGACCCTTCGCCCAGAAACGGTTCGCCGATGTTGCAATGATACAGCATCTCCACTTCTGCCGGCTGGCTTCCGAGATTCGTCACCACGTCGACAATTTCAAACTCGCTGGAATCTACAGCGGTTGTCAGCGTCGCCTCAAGTCGCAATCGACCTCCGAACAAACAGCCTTCGTCTACAACGCCAGTGACGGTGATCCGCTCAGAATCAATCGTCGCGCTGACTCGATGAGCCGGGATGTTGGCAATGCGTCCATGCAGAGGCAGAAACTGTTCCGACACCACGTTGCCGTTTTCGTCGAGAATCGTGTCATTCCTAGGCGCCCCATGCCAGCCCAGCCCGCAACGACAAATCAGCTCATTGAAGCCATCCAGCCAGCCGATGCCGCCTCGTCGCATCGGATCGACAAATGCCGGATTGACCGGACGTTCGACGGGAGAATTCCACTTCAAAGGAACGTTATCCACTTCGCCCTGCCAGATTCCCATCCCGCGAGTCGGAAGTAACTGCAGTGACAGACGCCCGTTGTTGACGGTCACGACATCCACTCCGTCAGAAAGTCCTCCGACCAGACGTCGCATGGAGACGCTGGCCGCATTGTTGGCGTTCGACAGCCGTGAACGAGTGTCATGGATGCCCTGATCCACGTTTAACAATTCGTGCTGCACAAGCGACATGAAACCGATTTCCAACTGCAGGTCATGAAAATAAAAATGAAGACGGCAATTACCGAACGTTGAGGTCTGCCTTTTACACATCATCGCTTCTTCGCAGCAAACTGATCCTGAGCAACTTCCAGTTCCCCTAGATCCAGCGTTTCGGCTCCGCTGATTTTCAAAGTCCACGTCCCTTTGGTCACGGGGGATGGCGTGCCATTCCGGGAGACAGCCTGAAGAAACCCGGGTCGCTCGTGCCACAGGCGAAACTTCCAGTCTCCGGCCGGCACATTTTGGAGTTCAAAGTTTCCGTCCGCGTCGGTGATCGCCACATAGGGATGCTCCGAAATAATCAGCCACGCTTTCATCCACGGATGAATGGAACAGTCCACGCGAGTCGGAAGTGTTTCGGCTTTGGAAAACTTTTTCTCAAGCGGCTTGTTCTGAGGAATCACTTCACTGAACGGCGTCGTTCGGCGCACATAAACGGCCGCGTTATGCGCGACCGGGTCAGAGTTCATTAAAAGCAGCGGCTGACCTGTGCGAACAGCCAGCATATGAGGCTCAAAGCGACAGTTCCGATTGTCCAGCACCGGCGGTTCAGCAGAGAATGTTGCCAGTTCGGGATGAACAGGCACAGGCTCTTTAGAATCCAGCCAGATCGCCACATATCGGATGCCCCGATTTTCGGCGTTGACTACCAGAGATTCATCGACAAGACCATGCTTTCCGCAAACATCGGCGTCGCGTTCGATATCGAGCGGAACAGCTTTCGGTGCGTCACCCCCAAATACAAATCGCCCTTTGACCACGCCCCAGGCCTGACCATTAGCGGCCTCTGAACCTGCAGCGCACATCAGAAGGAAGACACAAATCGCGAGGCAACGTGGGAGATGCATGACCGGAAACTCCTTAAAACGCCTGACAAAACTGGGACCGGCTCCCGTATCTTGCGGAAAATGACGCAGGGAGGGTGCCTGTCCCGCTTTTGTTAGAACCTCTTCAGACGGTTAGCGAGAATAAGTGGCGGCCAGCAGTTCTCTGGCGACACCCGCCAGCCTGCTGGCCGTGGTTTCTGAAAGGCCCGAGAGTAGTGGAAAGTGGCGGCCAGTGTTGGCAATACCAGCCAGGGCCACAGCTTCATGCAGCACACGAATCGGATTCACTTCGTTGCGAATTGTTTCGAGCGGCACGAAGATTTTTCGGATCGCTTCTGCAGTGTCAAAATCTTTTTCGCAAATGGCCTTCAGTATCTGCTGCGACAGTCCGGGATTCACACACACGCATCCGGAGGTAAACCCGTTGAGCCGGAATTTTGTCAGGTGAATCAGCGCCGGCTGCTCACCGATCCCACTGCAGATTAATTTCGGATCCACCATTGTCACCAGGCGCGAAAGAAATTCGTCTTCCGCGGCGTCTGGTCGAACGATGGCGTATTTAACGAAGGAAACGAGTCCATCTCGAACCAGTTCCGCAGCGCCTTCCGGGCTGATGTAACCTTCTTCTTTAATATAGAGCACCGCCGGCCGATTGATGGCTTCGACGAATCGACGAAATCCAGTCATCAGGCCGGCTTCGGTCATTACGACTTTGGTAGGAAGAACCATCACAGTCGGGAAAGCAGTGCTTTTGAAAACCTCCGCCTGGTCCATCATCGTGCCATAGGCCGGACCGACGGAAGGAACAACCAGCGTCTCGTCAGCCGCAATCTCCTGCAGCATTTCCAGAAGCCATCCAAATTCGCTGGGGCGAATGTGGTAAAGATTTGCGTTGCCGCCATACAGCAGCATGGAAACTCCGCCGTCTTCAATATGACGCACAAGCTTTGCGTTTTCCGTGCGACAGATTTTTTCACTGGCATCTCGCGCCAGCGGCGGCACGGCCAGGACGGAACTACGAAATTGTTCGGGTCGAAAAACAGTTGTTTGCATGGGCGTCCTGACTGACCTGATAGTGTGATCTTGTCACCGTTCACACAGCAGGATACCAGTGTCCGTTTTCAGATTCACTCGAACTGGACGTTTTCTTCTGGGCAACAATACGGCACGCAGTATTCTCCAGTGTAACCTGGGATCATTTGCCAGCCGTACCAGCGATTTGGCTGCAGGGCGAACTGCGACATTCGACGAATTCCCCGGATGCCTGGAATTTTGAGCGAAACGTTTTTCGACGCCACAATCACAGTTTCTTCCTGTCACACACGAATTCGTCGTTCGGACTTGTCCCCGGACCTGTACCCTGCCGTGTCGAATTGCAAAGTACACAAATGCCAGCGGACAAAATTCGGCTCCATGCCGTGTGGACACCTTTGGGAAGTTCCTCTATTTGCTGGCATTTCTACGCGCGAGACTGCGCAAGGAGTGATTCTCAGGACGTGATTCAGCCTGAATTAGATTCTGCATCTAGCAGGATAAACGACGACGTCATCTTTCCCGGCTTGGTAATTCGCGTTTCCTGCAAGCTGGCGATGCATTTCTTGTTGGTCAGCGAGTCAATTCTGTCCAAATCTTCTTCGGTAAATGCGTCCGCAACGGTTCCGGTAAGGACTTAATCAATCTTCGAGTACAAGATCGAAAAAGCCAGACTCATCGTGCATCGCCTGTTCGACAAACATCTTTTCGTAGTGAATCAATGCTTCTCCGGCCAGGGCAGGACGAATTCCAGTGGAGCCTTCCACTGCAGAGCCTCGGAAGAAGATCGCTGCTCGCGGCATCTCAGGAATCACTGGGGGAAACAATGTTCCATCGGGAGCCTGCGCCTGCAATGTCTTTCTGGTGGCGCGCAGTCGTTGTTCGAGCTGGGGGGCCAGCACAGGATCATCTTTTGCTTCCTCAAGCATGTGCTCAAGGTCGATCTCCTGAGTTTTCAGGAATGTCGTTTGATCGTTCATGACTGCGGCCTTTAGATACCTTCTTGCAACAGAATGGTCAGCAATGTCTATCAGCGGAACGATGAGCATTCCCTTCCAAAGTATTATAGATGGCGTCAAATGGGGGAATTGGCATGTTTCGCTGCTGTCGTTAGATTTCCCTGTCAATGCTGCAGCAGGTGATGGACGGCGGCGGAGAGGATTTGGGTGCTGGCGGATTCGGCTTGGGTGAGTTTGGCTTCCAGGGCGTCGCACAGGGAAAGCAACTCGGTGACCTTGGTGATGATTCGCTTTTGCTCGGCGAGCGGTGGGACGGGGATCGGAAGTGGAGCAACGTCTTTGTTGTTGCTTTGCGGCACGCTGGTGCCGCTGTTCAAGACGGCTAGGTCGATGGTCCTGAGCCATGTGGCGAGGTATTCCAGGCAAAATTCATTTGGGCAAATCATTGCCATGACGTTCGAGTCAGCGAGTATCGGCGTGGTAACGAGACGCTTCTTGTTGGTCGCGATTGCTCCCCCTCGTTTGGGAAACACGATGCTATTGCGGGGGATGATTTGCCCTCGTATCGCCTCGCTATGGTTTACGAATCGGGATGACGTCGTGATGGCGTCTTGGTTCGCAGCAAGATTCATGTCTCCGACTCGCAAGAAGGGAATTTCACCTTCCGCAAGTTCGAGGTCTGGTGAAATTGTGAAACCGCTTCAAAGTTACGATTTCTCCAACAGAGGCCCATCGCCAATTCGCTGGGATGTCGTGATCTGGTTCACGCATTGGAATTTCGTTCGCACGTGTTTTTGACGCTGAGAGCGCTTGCGACTTGATCGAATCAAGGAGACCATCGACGGAGTTGTCGTTAGGATCCTGCGGCACCAGTTCTCCCTGGACGGCGAGTTGGAGGATGGTTTGGCGGAGTTGGGGGATGGTGGTGGGGGTGTCGAAGAGGCGTTCGAAGTGGTTGCGGAGGCGGTGGGCGTCGTTTTGAAATTCGTCGTCTGGAGCAGGGCGATTCACGGGAGGGCGAGGCTCCTCCCGGGAAACTCCGTCCGGGGAAACGCCGTCCTCGCCAAACTACCACGCTTTTTCGACGTCGAATTCTTCGATGCGGATGGGTTTCGTTTTATTGTACGACTTGGCTCCCGGTTGATACGGGTGTTCGTAGTACCAGATTTCCTTCGTCGGCTGGCCTTTGATGAAGAACAGCAGGTTCGTCTTGATGCCGGTGTACGGAGCGAACACGCCGTTC
>JBDNHX010000493.1:0-10328 GCA_041688565.1 Planctomycetaceae bacterium | reverse complement strand
CAGTCAACCTTTTTGGCTCCTGCCCTTTTTCTGTCAACTCGAAGATGTGATCGTTGAACTGCAGAAACCGGAGTTCGACTCATCCCGCTTCACACGCCAGGAGTGGAAAGCGCTGCCGAAGCGAATTCTGTATCGCATCATTCGCTATCGAGTGGCAGGTTGTGCATCCCCGATCACGATTGTCACAACACTGACCGACCGACAGCGTTTTAGTGCCGAGGATATTGCGGAACTGTACGGTTTGAGGTGGGATGTGGAGGTCGATATCCGGTCGTATAAATCGAGCATGGGGATGTGCGAACTTCGTTGCCTGATTCCCGAGAATCTGGACCGCGAAATCGCGGTAGCCGTTCTAGGTTACAATCTTGTGCGGGTTCTGATGTGTGATACTGCTGCGGTGCTGGAAGTGCATCCGCGAGAGATCAGTTTCAGTTCGGCTCGCGACGTTTGGCTGGAGTTCCACGACGAAAGGGAGACGATCGATGATCTCGCGTGGCTGATCCATTCGACCGCATCACACTTTGTGCGAAATCGTCCCGGTCGCAACGAGGCTCGCGCCATCAAACGGGGACACACCAAGTACCCAAAAATGAAAGAGCCAAGACCCAGCCACAGATGCCGAAAGAAAAAGAAGCTGGTTCAGGAAATCACACCACAAAATGCTTAAGTCCACGCCATTGGACCTTGTGCCGGCGGGAGGAACAACTGGCAGCTATAGAAACAACCTGCTGACCTCAGCTCTCCGTCCGGTTCATCCGGGCGGAAGCTACGATTGGGGAGTATCTATTGGCCATGCCGTTCGATCGCTGGTTCCGCCCGGGCAAGCCGGACGGAGACCTCGAGAGGGGCTTTATTTCGGCTGGTAGCTATCAGTTACGGCTCCGCCGGCACGAGGCCGACGGAAGCCTGATGGATCGACAGACTTTCGCGAGGGGCCTTTTGACGCGATCGCTCCCCGCCCCATGTTGGCTTGCCCGACATGAGCGAAAGTTTTGAAGTTAGCACACGCGCCCGAGAAAACCAGCTCGCCTGCCCAGCTCGCCTGCCCAGCTCGCCTGGCAGGAAGCCAAGTTTCGCTGCGTTCCTCATGTTGCATCTTGCAAAAACTTTCCGTTCCGGTTGGACGAGCCAACCGGGGCGGCCTGGTGTTTGTTCCCTTTGCCTAACCACAAAACTCCCGCTCATGCCAGGCAAGCTGGCACGGGGCGACAATCGGACGTGCCCACAACAATCCGTTTTGGCTGGCACTTGCCAATAAAGCGGACGTGGCGGCCGACTAACTTGGCAGCGTGAATCGAGCGAAGACGGATTACCTTGTAGGCGGCAGCGACAAAAGGTGGCAGGAACCGAAAACCGAAGCAGGAGGTACTGCAGGGAGCTGCACCGCTTCGCGTTTTAACTCAGATCCTCGGACAACGTCACGCGTGATCCGTCAACAGCTCCTTGACCAGGCCATCGCTGTCCGCAAACTGTTCGGTGGGGACGTCGAGTTGCCGCAGCATGGTGGCGAAGACGTTGGACAGGGGTTTGTCTTCTTTAGCGACTTCGAGCTGCCAGGGTTCCCTGCCGCCGTCCCAGGCGCCGCCCTGGGGATTGGCTCCGGCGTTGTTGAGATACTGGCCGTGACGAAAGCCCATGTTCTGTCCCCCGGCCAGAACCAGTGGATAGTTGCGGGACAGGTGAAAGGCGCTCGAGGCGGATCCGAAAAGTAGCAGGGAATTGTCGAGCATGCTGCCTTTTCCAGCAGGTTCCGGGGTCTGCTGAAGGCGGGTTGCGAATCGAGCAAATTCTTCGTTTAGAAAACGACAGTAAATCCCCAGCCGTTCCCAGCCGTCAGGAGTTTTGGTTTCGTGAGTCAGCGAATGAGCCAGACTGAAGCCGACGGCTTTGGCCAGATGGTCGCTGATCCCAAATCCATTTTCTCGACCAATCTGATACGTTGCGACTCGAGTCGAATCCGTCTTGAAAGCCAGATACATCAGTTCAAACATCGTCTGAACATAGGCGCGAGGTTCGTCCGGGGTGATGTCCAGTTTTAAATGATCGGCTTTCACAACCGGCAGCGGAGTGTTAATCCACTGGTGTGCTTTTTCCACACGGCGTTCCGCTTCGCGAACCGATTCCAGGTACTCATCCAGACTTCGCTGATCCGATAAATTCAGCTTCCTGCGCAGTGACGCGGCGTCTTCCATCAGATCGTCGAGAGCGCTCTTGTTGAGCGCCAGCCGACGTGCGGCATCTTCATCACTGCTGATAAACAGCATATCGAAGACGCGCTTCGGGCGATTCTCTGCGGGGATCGCACGGCCGTGGTGATCAAACGAAAGCGTCTGTGCGCCGCGGGGCGTACCGGTGCCGCCGTCGGTCGACATTACAAGCGATGAGAAGCGAGTTTGATCGCCGACATGTGAGGCATAAACCTGATCCAGCGAGATCGTATTCTGGTACGGCCCGCCTGTGGCCGTCGCTGCAGCCGTCAGAAACTGATCGGCATTGCAATGTCCGTGGACTTTGCGACTGGCCGGATGCGAAAATCCAGACAGAATCGATAACTCTTTCCGCAGAGGCTCAAACGGCTCAGCGCATTTTGAGAACGTGAACTCAACGCCGTTTCCATGGGGAAACCACGACCAGTCTTTATAAGCCGGGTCTTCCGGCAACGGCATACCGACACCGTCGGGAAAATAAATACATGCCAGTCGCTTCACCGCATTTATGTCCTCGCTGGCCCGAAGCCTCGACGAGGCCACACATTCGAACAACGGCAAAGCCAGAGCCACACCTGTTCCACGAAGAAACCGACGACGATCCAGTGAGTTGAGGTTCATCTTTGAAAGACCCTTTTTTAAAACCGGTGAGCGACAACCAAAATTAGCGAGCGTCGGCAGGGTAGGCCGGCGCTCCGCTGGTCCCACCCTACAAGTCCATTACTTTGCCTGAAACAAATCACTCGCCACGATGCGGTTGAGCATTGTGGCCAGCCCGTCGCCCTGTTGCCGAACTTCTGCGGTGATGCTTTCGATGTCCGCATGATCGCTGAAGGTCAACGGGCGTCCAAGAGCAAAGGTCACAAGTTTATGTACCATCGCACGCACGAACTGGTCCTGCCGATTTTGCAGCAGGAATCGTTTGACCCCGTCTGCGCCTTTCAGCTGCTGCTGGTTGAACAGCAGGCTGGAAGCATCGACAGCCGTCCCGTTTACCTCGTCCCGCCAGCGACCGAGCGCATCATAATTTTCGAAGGCGATTCCCCACGGATCGATTTTGGAATGGCAGGAAAAACAGGCGGCATGATTGCGATGGTTCTCAATTCGCTGTTTCAGTGTCAACTTCGCAATTTCCGGATCCGCCAGATCTATCACCGGAACAGCGGCCGGCGGCGGAGGTGGCGGGTCGTTGAGCACACTACGGAGCAGCCAGACGCCACGTTTCAGCGGATGAGAATCCGTGCCGTTGGAATTCATGGCCATCAAACCCGACTGAGTCAACAAGCCTCCGCGATGCGGATTTGCGTCGAGCCCGACGCGCCGGAAATTGTTGCCTCGTACCTCCTGCACCCCACAATGCAGGGCCAGACGTTCGTCGGCCATCATGTAATCCGCATGAATAAAATTCAGGACGCTTTCGTTGTGTCGCAGTACTTCATGAAAGAACGCGACAGGTTCTTTCTGCATGGACTCCTTGAGCTCCGGATCCGCGTCCTTCAGAGTCAAAAAATCCAGCAGCTGCATGTCGAGCCATTGATGGATGAACTGCTCGGTAAACCGCTCTGCTCGGGGATCCTGCAGCATGCGATCGACTTCCTGGCGGAGGATCCCAGGCTCGGCAAGTTTTCCACTGGATGCATGCATTCTTAACGTGTCATCGGGAATGCTGCACCACAGGAACAACGACAATCGCGTGGCGAGTTCGTCTGGCGTCAGGCGAGTCGGAGACGGGGCCGCATCTGCTGCGGCATCAGTCTCTGCGTCCTCCCGCACGACATACAGGAATTTCGGCGACGACAACACGGTCGCAAGGACCTCCACCATTGCGTCTTCAAAGCTGTCGCACTGGCCACGGATCGAGTGAAACAGTTTCCGCTTCTGCTGGATCTCGTCGTCGCTCAGTTCGCGTCTCCAGGCACGCGTCATAAACTGCGTCAGCACTTCTTTGGTATACACAGCTTCGTCGGCGCGATTTTCGCTGTCAACGAAAATCTGCGTGTGAGACCGGGGAGGCCATTCGTCATAAAAAGGAGCCACGATCTGCACGTAATCGATCTGAATCGCACCGTGTCCGCCCTCCGGGGCAGAACTGTTGATGAAGCGAATGTATTCGGAAGGACTTGGCAGGTCTCCCATCTTCGAAACGTGGCGAAATGCGTTCCGAGGATAGATTTCACCCAGAGGCACATCCCACTGATAGATCGCCGGAGCATCCGATGTGGCGGTGATCGGAGTATCCATGGTGCTCACACGAATCTCGGCACGGCCTTCATTGCTGGCTTGAAAACCAAACTCCAGCTGCAGGCTGGGAATTCGAGTCTCCTCCGACGCCTCTTTCGACGCCCGCACACGAACTCGCAGAATTCCTTCGTCGGGGATCGTGTCACCGAGTTCAACCGTGAGTTCCTGGTTGTGTCCCGACGGGATGACGGCTACATGGTCGAAGGAATCCGGAAACTTCGGCACTGCGCCCTCGGGGTCAAAGGCAAACGTCGCTCCGCCATAGTCCCAGGCCGCACGAACGGTGTCGCCGCTCGACAGCTCTCGGTAATACGGCCGATCGTGGGGCTGTTTGAAACTGACCGTCAGCCGATCCACTTCCTGTTGCAGTTTGGCCGGATCATCCTTGAACTGCTCTTTGATTTTTTCAAGCTCCTGCTGCTGCTTTGGCCATTCCCGATCAGCCGCTTCTTCCATGGAAATGCCCCAGTGAATCATCGCAGGCTGTTCGCCTCGCACGGTCACTCGTCGCAGCGCGTTGAGAGCGATCTGGCGATACGATTCCAGCTGCCCGACGGACATATGGAGCAACTCGGAACTGTTCTGGAAGCCATCGTCGGAGTGTGATTCCGGTGGCAGATCCTTTGCAAAATTCCACGGCACGCCCAGCAGGTCCTGCAGAGCATAGTTGTATTCGTATCGAGTCATCCGACGAAACGACGAATGTCCTGCGGTTGCACGTCGCACTTTTGAGGCTCTCTGGATTTCGTCCGCCAGCCAATCCACAACTTTGCCGCGATCACCGTCATTGAGTTCCTTCGCGTCGGGCGGAGGCATTTCACCGTTGCTCAGCACCGCCTGGACTTCCAGCCACCAGCTGGCATCCGGGCCATTTGCGAGGTCAGGATTCAACGTGTCGATTCGGATATTGCCTTCCACATGATCCGGGCCATGACACTGCACACAAGCCGCCTTGAGCACGGGTTCAATTGACTGCGTGAAGGAAGCCGTACTATCTTTTGACGAGTTCTCCGTGACACCTGACGCGGGCTCGCGATGTTGCAGATAACGCGACCGCAGGGCGCCGTCCGTTTTGAGCTGCTCAAGCGTCAACGCCGATGGCCTATCAACAGCCGCGCCCTCCTGAGCAACCGCCGACCCGGAACCTCCGCAGAAGATCAGGCAGAGAAGCAGTTTGTACCTGAAAATGTCCTGAACGTTCATGGTTCGTGGACTTTCTGGCTTGTCGGCAGGTGGGAATGGGGCGTGGAGGGAGAACCGGTCAGCAGGACAAATACGTCGCAGCGGCACGGTCAAGTATAACGTGTCGTCTGCCGGAGCCAATCACTGTCATTTCGTGGTGCGATAAGAAACCTCAGATCAGGTCGGCGAGTAGAGCTGGGTCAGGACGTCGCTGTGATCAGAATTTTCTGAGCGTGGTGCGGGCAGATTTTTGGGTTTGATTGGTAATGTCCATGCGCGTCAGTTTCCAGTTGCCGTCTCGCGGTTCAATCGTGAAGACTGCTTCAAACTGATTCTGTCGTTCGTGCACATGACCCCAGTGCTCTACGGTTCCTGCGACGGTCCAGGTGGAGCGATATTGAAATCCGGGCCAGTCAGTTTTTGAAACCTCGCGGTCGATAAGATCTCCTTCGTCATAGGCGATGTTGCGGATTCGCGCGACCGCCCCGCCCTGCTCTTTCAGTTCCAGGCTTTGACGCAGTTGCAGATACAAATCCTCCAGGAGGTTGCCGTCGACGCACGTGGCCAGCACATCGTAGACTCGTTCTTCGCTGCCAAAATCCAGAGCCCGATAAATGCCCTGATGGAGCGATTGAAAAATCGAGCCAGCGTTTTGATCACTCTGTTCCGATGGCTGCTGCCACGGATGATTGATCTGAACGGACAGAGGGTACCAGACCAGCATGGCTCCGATCAGAAATGCGCTGATCAAAGAAAGTCGGATGAGCGGTTTTGCAATCCAGGCGCAACAGCCGGCCAGCGTCATGGCCACAATGCTGCCCCACGGAATCCGCATCGTCGGCTTCGGCGGGTAGTGTGCTTCCATCGCTTCTACTGGGGACGGCAGATCTGCCGGGGCGCAGGACCACTTGAGTTCATTGTCGGCGGCTTTGTTGAATCGTGAAAATTCAAAGCGGCTCATTTTATCCGGATACGCAATCGCGACTGCCGGCACTTTGGTCATCGTGGAATAAAATGTGTTCCAGCTGAGAGACACATCACGCACAGCATCCGACGGAGTGCGATACGTCATGATAATGCCTACTCGTCCGCTTGCCATGCTGACCTTCTGAGCGGCTGCCTGAGCTGCAAAATCAGAAAGACTCAGGGAGTAGAAATCGATCCGACTGAATTCCGGAAGGACTCGGCTGCCGTTGATCAGCACCGGATTTTCATTAAGCAGCCATTTTCGAATGGAAGCTCGCACAGCCTCCTGTTCGGCCACATCGACAAAGGCCGGATCCGCATGTTGCATCGGAAGAATTGTTGCCAGCGTTGCAAGGGGGATCAAGATCTCATGCCGAACTTCAGTCGGCTCAATATAAATAAACGAATAAACGCTGCTGTAACTTGTGATGCCCAGAGTGGCCTCGCGCTGTTTTTCAAACCATGTCTCCCATTCAGTGTCGGAGGCGTCTTCAGAAAGTGTCTGCAGCCAGTCAAAGCGGATCGTTGTGGACCCGCCTGGTTGAAGTCGTTCTGTGTAGTTCAGCGCGGTTCCGGCCTGATGAACGTTCAGGCTCATTTCGCCCGGCACGATAAAATTCGGATCACTGATGTCCTGTTGCACGGTCAAAAATTCTGGTGGCATTGCAAACGGATATTCCAACTCGTAAGTCGCCGTATGCTGCATCATCTCCGTGGCCGGAATGCCATCAGGCGGAATTTCAAAGCCCTTCAGGTCGGTGATCTGACCCTGCAGCAGGTTGCCGTCCACATCGCGGACGGAAAACTTTTCGAGCAGAAAAGCTTTATGCTGTTCGAGGCCTCGCCTTAAGTCATCCGGAACGATGCGATCCTTATCGTCCGGCTCAAGGCCCTGAAAGAGAATCAGATCTTCGGCAAACATCTGGATCCGCACGATCGCCTTCGTTCGAGTCACAAACATACTGGCTTCGGTGATTGAGATCGGGTGCCGTCCCCAGGCCTGCGCCTGACTGGATGCGAACAGAAGAAGAGCTGTCACCCAGATGACCAGCCGAAAGCTATGCTTCAAAAAACGGTCAGTGAGCATGTGATGAGTTGATTCAGTCATGTTTATGAGCCGCGAGGCGCTAGCTGCGGTTTTTTTCTCTGTATTTTTCAGACATTTAATGGCGGCTAACGCCATGCCGCTCACTAAAATACCAAGCCTCATGCGCAGGGCGGACGTTTGATGATGTGGACGAATCAGAATTTTATTGGAACGTGGGGCAGGTGGCGTCATGGATTCAGATGGTACCGGGTATCCACAAGGAATGAGGTGAAAGACGGATTATTGTTATCCATCAGGCACCCATTGCACCAGCGGCCCGGCGAAAGTCCGGAATTCGGGTCACTGTGATCGTCATGTGCTCCTTCTGGCTACCGACCGGCGACCACGGCCCTCAACTGGAACGGGCTGACGGTCGGTCAGTGGTCTTTGCTGAGCGTCAGCGGCTGGGATGGACTGCTGGCCAATCAAATGCCGACAATAGAGCCATTTCACTCCGCCGAGATGAGCCTTGTGCGATGCACGTCGAGTTGCCCGGACCAATTGCCATTATCAAACATCATTGATGAAGTCGTATTGAGGATCTGCCGGGGTTTTCTCAGCCACAGGCCGTCTGCAAGGCCTCGTCTCAACGGAGCGAGACGGCTACGTTTTGCAAGTCCTGCAGAACGACGAAGTGCTCGGTGTTCATTCGCCAGTGTACGAAGCCCTGACGCAACTCACTGGAGTAGCCGGATTCGTGAGAATTCGATGGTGCTTCTGAACTCTCACGAGTTCAACTACGGTGGTGTCTCTGATCGCCACGTCAAAATGCGATTTACTGAAAACTGAAAACCGAAAACCCTGCCCTCTAACCGGCTGATTCAGATGGAGCATCCGTCAGGCGACATCACCACGTATGCCTACAACGGCGACGGTTTGCGAGTCCTGCAGAGCGAGGAACTGTTCAGTCGTCAGTGTTCAGTGAGCTGCATTTTGCGACTTACCGAAAACTGAAAACTGAAAACCCTGCGATTCAAGCAGCACGGCCAATTCACAGCTCTACAAAGGCGAGTACCTCGCCTACCGCAAAGACCCGGATGCCGGCCCGGAACTCCAGTACGCGACGCATCACCGCAACTACAACCCAAAGACCGGCGTGTTTACCTCGGCTGATCCGGCCACGGCCGATTCCAACCTTTACAGGTATGTGAAGAACAACCCGATCAATGAGATGGATCCGAGTGGGCTGGAGGAATTCGCAGCGCCGGAAGACATCGAAATCGCTCAGCGTTATACGCAGATAATCAAACAAGCATTGCCCTATCTACAACGTGACGACAATTCGACGACCGTGGCAGTCGCAAGGCGAGCTGCTCAGATCACAGAAATGTTTTCACCTGAAAGCCATGTATTCTCAACGAATCCTGAAATCGTTTACCCATTGATTCGATTCTACGAGGCCAACGAGCAAACCATCGTTGGAGCTGCAGCGCTCCGGGAGGCGAATCTGGAACGTGAGAATGAACATCTGGCGCACGCTCAGAAACTCGAAGACGACTATCAGAATCGCAAGGCAGAGGAGATTGCGAAAGCGAATTTCAAGAACCTTGATTTAGCTGGCCGTGTGAGCTGGATGCTTGGTAAAGCAACGGCGAATGGACTTTTTGAGAAATTCGGGCCGGAGATCAAACAACAGCTTCTTGACTTGGCCGATCTGAACACGCTCAGGCCCTTTGTGATAGCTTTCGCGGCAACGTTTCTTGCGGGGGCTGCCTTCGGACCGAAAGGCGCTCTTGTTGTCACGTTGATCATAACAGCCATGGGTTTGTTGGGCAGCCTCCATGACATTTTGGCGTTGGCCGACCTGTTCCTTCGGATTCGGAATGCCAGCAGTTACAACGAGCTGGAGAACATGGTGCCGGAATTGGTGCAGGTGCTCTCCAAGCTGGCAATCGATGGAGCACTGACAATTCTCTTACGGAAAGTCTCAAAGGCCGGTGGGAAGAAGGGGCAGGAGTACGAGATCGACCCGGATCCGAGTCGAGCAAATACTGGCCCGCCTCTAAAGCGAAAGCAGGATGCATCTGACTCATCGACGACAGACGTACCAGATGGTACCCTTGCCCCAATTAGTGGAATCGCCGATGCTGCTGCGATTCGCGGGATACGGGCTGCTGGTGTATTCAATCATACCGCAAAGTCGCTAGACGACGCCCTCGCGTCAATTCGAAAGGCAATGCCTGATACGGTGGAACTGCCACGAGCAATCGCAGGACGACCTTATCCGAGCCCTCCTCCCGGGGTTAAGAAGTGGTTCCAGATCCATCCACCAGAGCCAGGCGTGGGAAATAACTTACCCCACATCAAGTTCGTTGATTGGACAAATGGTAAGAAAGGAACCGGCGGATCATGGGGACATATCTTCTTTCCCGAATAGTAACTACGAATACGGAGACAAATTATGACTGCGATGATTGAATTTTACTATAAGAAGCCAGAAGACGTACGACGAGAGAATTCGACACGCGAACGGGTTGCTACTTACGGTGGTGCCGTAACGTATCGTGAGATTGATCTACCCGATTCCGTTTGCTTGACGGTCGAGTTCCCAGATTGGGAACGAGCACAGAAAGCAGCGACGGAATTGCGCAATGAAGGCGAACATATCGAAGGGCCTTCTGAATACTAATTGATCTGGCCGCGTT
>JBDNHX010000492.1:0-4895 GCA_041688565.1 Planctomycetaceae bacterium | reverse complement strand
TCTGGCAAACTGCGGCAAAGGAATTTCAGCGAATTGCACAAAGCCCCGCCCCGTCGGTCGCCAAGCCTCACACGGCAATTGAGCACCACAAATGCTGCAACAGACAAAGTTTTGCCAGCTCCGCCAGACTCACGTGACTCGCCCGTGCGGCAGTGACGGGTCCATCATACTGTTGGGGACGCCCGAGTGAAATACACCCGACCTCAGATCACCACCGAGTCCACTTGCCGCGGGCAACTGCCAGTCGCCGGCAAGCATCTTCGTGATTCAATCAGCGCCGGGCGTCGGGCCGCCAATCAGGCGAGAAATGCTGAGTGAACAGTTCGACGAGGAGTGAACAGTCCTACGGGGACCAGACTTTTGTGTTTTGGTCTCGGACGATTTGATCGATCGTAAAGATCGCGGGATCGAATTGCAGGAACGTTGGGTGCAGAATCTGGTCAGGTTGAATCTGAAAAGCCAGGGGGCTCAGGCCCATGGCGTCGGCTGCGTGGGTTGTGATCATCGCCAGCAGACGGCCGGCCGAAAGTTCAGGGGCTGTTGCGGCCACGTGCTGCAGTTCTTTCCAGATGCTCAGGTCGGGATTCGACGCTCGACTGTCTGTGCCCAGAATGACTCGGCAGCCGGCCTTGAGAAGCCTCGGGAGAGGATGCTCCGAATGCCCGAAGAAGGAATGTGTTCGCGGGCAAAAAACCGTCGTGATGTTTTTGTGCTGCGTCAGGAACTCAATGTCGCGGTCCGAAAAATAATTTCCGTGGACTGCCAATGATTTAGGACCTCGTGCAAGCTGCTGCAAAAACTCCAGGACAGATCGCCCCCCCGGAAAAGTACGCCTGTCGAACAGCCCCAGTCCGCTGAGAAACTGTTCAAATCTGCCACGGCCAGTAGCGAGCAGTTCGATCTCTTCCCGAGTCTCCGCGAGATGCATGGCGACGGGAACCTGATGCTGCACCGCAAGCGCCATCACGGCATCCAGCAAATCGGGATGCACGCTGTAGGGAGCATGAGGGCTGAGTCCGCGAACAATCCGGGATTCGAAAAACCCAGACGCTGAAAATTCGGACGACCGCGAATCGCTCTCAGGCCCGGTCGACAAATGCTCGGCCGCCACGTGAAGTTGTTGCTCAATGCGCTCCGGACGCAAACCAATCAGCTCGCGAAACTGCATCAGAACGCCGCCCGGACGGGGCAGTCGCGAACCATCTGCCTGAGTCGCAATCTCACCGATCGCAAGAACGCCTGCGGTGTCTGATTCCTGCAGGCCTTTCACAATATTCTGCTTCGCCGTCTGGCCGACAGAACCGCGCCACTGCATCACTGCCTGAATCCAGTCGGGAAAGGGCTGCGCCGGCAAAAGCGGACTCTGTATTGTCGAAAACTCCAGATGCGTGTGGGCGTTTACCAACGGCGGAATCAATACCAACGGCAACACGCCAACGGACGAATTTTGTTGAGACATGCGAATGTCAAGGATGCGGCCCTGCAGCTCCGTCACTTCAACATTCTGCAATGCTTCACTGTCAGGATTTAGCAGCCAGCGGACTCGCAAAGTGCGTTCCTGTCCGGCCTGAGACCGCCATTCGTCCAGCCACCGGTCTAATGTCGGCGACGCATCATCGTTGCTCATGGAGCCAGCTCAATTTCGGCAAAGATGGTTCGATGATCCGAAGCGATCTGCTCGTCCGGAACGTAGCAGTCCAGAACTTTCGCATCGACTCCTTCGCAGTGATGAACGTTATAGGACAGTATCCAAAGCCTGAGCGGTTCCGCCTCCATCATCTGGCCAGCGGCAACGGTTAGCATCAACAGCGATAAAAAACGGATTCGGCGAGTCATCGAAAGTCCTTTAACGTTGAGAGGTTCTATGCCTCACCCTTCGCCATTCGCATCAGAGTAACAGGCTTATCGAACCACGTTTGTTAGTTGGACAGCCCCATGTTTCTGATTGTGACAGTCGTAAGTCGTTTAACCGCAACGCCATCGGCGTGCGCGTCTACTTCCCGGTCACGAACGAAAAGAATTCGACGTAAAGCTCGCAGCCCATTGGGCTTGCGGTTAAACGAACTCAGGAACATGGCGATGTCCAGTTAGAAGCGGTTGCGTTGCGCACAACGCGGCTCGTCAGATCATCGGCGACAACCGCTTCACCAGCTGAAGTGGCAATCCCCACGGACAACGCAGCATTGCGAATTCGTCGCCGCTCGGCAGCGTATGCACGTCGGCCACGATGGTCGCTCCGGCCGTCGTCAGGCGTTTTACATCCGCGGTCAGGTCGGGCGAGAGAAAAGCCAGGTGCAGAGCTGGTGGCTGCACTTCCGGAAAGTCCAGACTGGGTGCGTCCGGGTTGCCGTAAACTTCGAGCATCACCGTGCCGCTGTCGTCGGCCAGGAAATGAGCGTACGGTGATTCCATCATCCGCCGCTTTACCGTCAGCCCCAGATGCTCGACATACCACCGCGCCAGATTCAGTGGATCACTGCAGTTGAAGGCGAGATGTTCAATTTTCATAACGACCCTGAAGAACAAGTGGAGGCCAGATTCTGGCGGTTCAATATCTTTTCAGACCCCAGCGGCCTGATGAACAATTACGACGAGTTCGTGCTCGGGTGTCAATCGTGACGGCCGGCGTCTGAACCTGGGCTACGGCAATGTGACGTCCCAGACTTTCGAGCGACGTGATTTCCCTTCAGGGCCTTCGACATTCAGCACAACGACAAACTCCCCGGCCTTTTCAAAGCGGTGTGTGGGATGCTGTTCGCTGGAGGTTGTGCCGTCGCCAAAATCCCAGTGCCATTTGGTAATGTTGCCATAGGACAGGTCCCGGAACGCGACCGTTCGATCCGCCACGCTGACAACCGTAAATGACCAGTCGGCTTCGACAGGTTTTCGAAGCGACTTTTCGATCGGCATCAGTCGAAAGGGCATCAGGTCCGATGCGTCGCCATACATGGTTGTCTTGTGAGACAGATTCCAGAAGCCGTTGTACTGTTTCTCTGTGTCGTTGTCATAATCGAGCACCGACCATGACAGATCAATCAGCCCATTTTCCTCCAGCTTCGACGGCACGGCTCGCGACTTATCAGGAGGTGCGTAGTCGAACGGAGTGATAAAGAATTCCAGAGTCAGCTTGCCCGATTCGCCGTGCTTAAAATCATATTTGCAGGCTGAATTGGCCCACGGCAATTCCTTGATCCACGGCTGCGAACCCCAAACCATTGCCCAGTCCTTTCCTTCGGCGGGCGTAAAGATGTGGTAGTTCTGCGCGTGGACTCCATGAAACTGAAAATGAGTTTCCATCTTGTCCCGCAGGCTGGCTTTGGGATGCATCTGCCGAATCAATGGTCCGCCCGATCGATCGCCGTCCACAACCACTTCAAAGATATCGTTGTGAAGATCGGTGCTGGCAAAATCCCAGAAGTTGTCGGACGCTTCATACAGGAAATATAGATGATTCTGTCCCTTCACCCAGCCCACTTTCACGCTGACATCCAGATTGGCGGGGTCATGTTTCTCGCCGTGCTTTCCGACAGTGTCTTTCAGCTGGTCCGTGCCGATAACATACGATTCCGGCACGATGGACCAGTCGCTGCCGTCGCCATCAATGCGAGGAATCTTATCAGCCGGGAACTGGAAAATTGGAAACTCCAGACCCGGGCGCGGCGATTCTTCGTCGGTCTGAAACATCGTCATCAGCAACATCAGAAATCGCATACGTGGGGACTCCTCGAATAACTCGGGCTTACGGCGTGGCGGGCCGCTTTCAGAACACATCACAACACAGACCAGCAACCGACATCTTCGCACACTACCACACGCGAACCCGTCCGAGATCCTCAAACCGCCCACGGCCATCGCCGACAAGCGACAAGCGACAAGCCGACAAGCCGATCAGACTCGCAGATGCTCGAACGCTTCTTTTGCCGACATGATATAGCTGACGTAGAACGGACCAAACTCAGCGTATCCCGCTGAGGCCTTATCAAATCGCATCTTGTAGACGATCTCTTTGATATGTTCGGGAGCCCGGCTCCACAGCGTCACGCCCCATTCCCAATCATCGAAACCTGTTGAGGCGGTGATCAGCTGTGAAACTCGTCCGGCAAATTTAATGCCCGACGTAGCATGCTCGGCCATAAGCTCGCTTCGAACGCTGAACGGTTCCTTGTACCAATTGGCCAGCGGGTGCCGCGCCTTGTTCATCGGATAAAATGTCATTACCAGAAACGGCGGAAAGTCAGGATACATGCGTTGCTGATTCATCGCCGGCAGACGCTGCTTGTAGGCATTCAATTTGGCCTGGAAAGCCGGATCGTCGGGACTTGTCCCTTCACGCACCAGCCGTTCGGAATACTGTTCCACGGTCGGCACGTACTCACTGACTTCCGTGATCGACACAAACGAGTACGTCGGTTCCAGAACGGTCCCAAGCCGGCTGGCTCGAAGCCGCTGAGTGATCGCGTCAATCTTTAATGGATCGGCGTCCATCATCATCAGACCAAAATCTGCGCGATGCCCCGACACGACCGAACACTGCATGCGTGCAGGGACATATTCGCCCTCAGGATTCAGGATCTCAATGAGTTCCGCGCGACCCTGTTCACGCTCGCTGGGATCCAGAGCAATCAGAGCCTGCTGGTTAACTCGATAGTAAATGTGCAGACAGTGCCAGCCTTCAGACATTAAAACAGTCGGTTCAGGCAGCGGAGCAGAATGTCCGTGAGGGCGTTGCACAGCGGTCTCTTTCAACGAAGGGGACAATGATCTGAAGCACAATCAACCATGCGGGCGATTGTGCGGCAATGATAGCTCATCCGCTTCCGGGTTTCACGGAACTTTTTCGATTGAGAATGCAGCTTAGGATCGCTCGATCAATAAGTGTCTGATCGTTGCCTTTC
>JBDNHX010000491.1:0-105254 GCA_041688565.1 Planctomycetaceae bacterium | reverse complement strand
GTATATGGAGGCAGCGCGGCGACTGGGCCTTGCCTCACGTTTCGTCAGCGGTTACCTCAATGTCCGGCCGATCACTGCGGATGTCGGTGCAACTCATGCCTGGGCGGAAGTGTATCTGCCGGGTGCGGGCTGGAAAGGTTTCGATCCGACGAGCGGAGAAATTGCGGGCACCAATCACATTGCCGTGGCCGTCGGCAGAATGCCAGAATCCGTGCCGCCGGTTTCAGGTTCGTTCGTTGGATCGCCAGGAGCAAGCCTCCGTGTCGGTGTCTGGGTCTCTGAGGTTTAAGGAGGACAGCAGCCATGTAGAATTGGTACGATTGGGGCAGAAGTGAGCGGTTAGCCGCAAAACGGCTAAGAACTGCCATCGGAATTGAAAAGAACACCAGCCCTGGATGAACCATGCGATATCATGTTTTGGCGACTGACTATGATGGTACGCTCGCCCATAATGGCTGCGTCAACGACCTGATCATTGAGACTCTGAAGAGGTTCCTCGCGTCCGGTCGTCGGCTGGTCATGGTCACGGGGCGCGAGCTGCCGGATTTGATGCAGTCGTTTCCTCATCTCGATCTGTTTGAATGGGTGGTCGCCGAAAATGGTGGTCTGCTCTATCGACCGTCCACAAAAGAAGAGATACCGCTCGCGGATCCGCCACCGGCAAATTTTGTCCAGGCGCTGGTCGATCGGCATGTCGGGCCTGTTTCCGTCGGGCGGGTCGTTGTGGCGACATGGGAGCCACATCATGCGACAGTCCTGCAGACGATCCTTGATCTGGGACTTGAATTGCAGGTCATCTTCAATAAAGGGGCCGTCATGGTCCTGCCGGCAGGTGTGAACAAAGCGACGGGGCTCTTCGCTGCTCTCCGAAAAATGAGTCTGTCCATACACAACGTCGTTGGTATCGGAGACGCCGAGAACGATCATGCATTTCTGCGTCTGTGCGAAGTTTCGGTTGCGGTTGCCAATGCGCTGCCGGCTGTTAAAGACACAGCAGACCTGATTACCGCGGCTGATCATGGCGCCGGTGTGATGGAACTGATGGAACAGTTGATCGCCAACGATCTGTCGAGTTTGAATCAGCGCATTCACAGACATGCTCTGTTGCTGGGGAAGTCCGGGGATCAGGAAATCCACATCGCACCGTACGACCGCAGTGTTTTGATTTGTGGCCCGTCGGCCAGCGGAAAGTCGACCGTCGCGACTCGTTTTGTCGAGGCATTGCAGGAACAGAGTTATCAATTCTGTCTGTTTGATCCCGAAGGAGATTACGGGGAAATGGAGGGAGCGGTCGTGTTTGGCGGACCACAGACGCCTCCGCCCGAGGAGGAAATCCTGCGATTACTGGAAGATCCGGAAGCGAACGCCGTGGTCTGCATGACCGGGGTGCCCATCCCTGATCGGCCGGCATTCTTTCTGAAGATGTTGTCTCAACTGCTGCAGATGCGGTCACGGACGGGGCGACCTCATTGGCTCATCCTGGATGAAGCTCACCACCTGATGCCCGCCGATTGGCTGCCAGCCGACGAGGCGTTGCCCAACGAACTGCAAAACTGTTTATTGATCACCGTTCACCCGGCGTTACTCGCGCCGACACTGCTGCAGCGGATCAATACGGTGCTCGCCCTCGGTGCCGATGCGTCCGAGACACTGGAGGCTTTTGCCGGACTCGTCAATCAGCCAATTCCTGCTTACGAGCCAAAAAACCTGGAACCGGGCGATGTGCTGATGTGGGTTCGCGACACCAACGAAATGCCGATTGCCGTTCATACAATTCCGTGTCGCATGGTGCGACATCGGCATAGTCGCAAGTACGCGACAGGCGAATTGTCTCCAGACCGCAGCTTTTATTTTCGTGGACCCGAGGGAAAGTTGAATCTCCGGGCACAAAACCTGATGCTTTTCCTGCAGCTGGCAGACGGCGTCGACGATGCAACCTGGAGCCACCATCTCCTTCAACGGGACTATTCGCAGTGGTTTCGTGGATCGCTGAAAGACGAAAAGCTGGCTGCCGTTGCTGAAGAGATCGAGAGTTTGCAGACCACTCCTCAGGAAAGCCGAGCGATGATGAGAGCCGCTGTTGAGAACAGCCTACACATTGCCAGCCACTCCGCCCATGCCTGTTGCAGAGGCCAGCTAAGGACCGTTCAAGAAATTAGTGTCGCCTTTTGCTCCGCAAAAGTCGCGCTACTTTCGCGGAGCGAAAGGCGACTATTGCCGAATTATTTTTCGACCGAAACGAGATCAGCGACGCCTCAATTTCAATACATCAGCAAAGAGTTTCGATGTCAACTGATCCTCTCAACATTATTCACGGCGGTATGGGCTCCATCCCGCATGAGTCCGGCGTGGCGTTTCGTGTCTGGGCTCCGCATGCGGATGCCATGTTTGTCACAGGCGAGTTCAACCAGTGGTCGTCGGATGCAAATCCCATGTCACGCGAAGGAGGCGGTTACTGGTACACAGATATCGTCGGCGCGGCCGTTGGCCATCAGTATCGTTTTCGCATCGTGAACGGTGACAGACAGCTGCTGCGAATCGATCCCTATGCGCGGCAAGTGACGAATTCTGTCGGAAATGCCGTGGTGTACGATCCGCGATTTGACTGGGAGGGCGATGATTTCCGGCTGCCTCCTGTCAATGAGCTTGTGATCTATGAATTGCATCTTGGAACATTTCACGACCGGGAAGATGGCACATCAGACAAGTTTGAGGAGGCTGTTCAAAAGCTCGATCACCTGCAGCGACTCGGCGTCAATGTCATCGAAGTCATGCCTCTGGCCGAATTCGGAGGAGTGTCTTCCTGGGGATACAATCCTTCCTGCATTTTTGCAGTGGAAGCAGACTATGGCGGGCCAGCGGGCCTGAAGCGGTTTGTGAAAGCAGTCCACAAGGCGGGCCTTGGCGTGATTCTGGATGTCGTTTACAACCACTTTGGCCCAGGCGATCTGGACCTCTGGCAATTCGACGGCTGGAGTGAGAACGGACAGGGCGGCATTTACTTTTACAATGACTGGCGTGCCGAGACGCCGTGGGGAACAACTCGCCCCGATTATGGACGCCAGGAAGTGCGTCAATTCATTTTCGATAATGCCATGATGTGGCTCGAAGAATACCACATCGACGGCCTGCGATTTGATTCCACACCCTGGATTTACAATGTGCGGGGAGGTGGTGATCCGGGCTGCGAACTTCCCGATGGCTGGAGTCTCGCCCAGTGGATCAATCGTGAAATTCATCAGCGATATCCCGGACGCATCACAATTGCCGAGGATCTGCACAACAACGACGGAGTCACAGAGCCAGTCGATCGGGGTGGAGCGGGGTTCACTGCACAATGGGGTGCGTGCTTTGTGCATCCCGTGCGTGCTGCCGTAATTACTTCCCGTGACGAAAATCGGTCACTCGACAGCGTTCGAATGGCGATCGAGGGCGGATACAATGGAAACCCGTTTCACCGCGTGATCTACAGTGAGTCGCATGACGAAGTCGCAAACGGAAAATCGCGCGTCACTTCAGAAATCGATCCTCAAAACCCCGACAGTTGGTTCGCACAGAAACGCACGACTCTGGCGGCGGCACTCGTCCTCACCGCACCTGGTATCCCGATGCTGTTTCAGGGTCAGGAATTTCTTGAGGATGGCTGGTTTCAGGACTCGGTTCCACTGGACTGGCACAAGTCGCTTGAGTTCATTGGTTTGGTGCGAATGTATCGGGACCTGATTCACCTTCGTCTGAACAAGACAGGCTGCACACGAGGACTAAGCGGATCCGGGCTCAATACTTTTCATCAGAATCAGGCTGAAAATCTGATGGCCTATCATCGCTGGCACCAAGGTGGCCCGGGCGACGACGTCGTCGTCGTTGTGAATCTTTCGCACCTGGCTCATGAGAACTACAAACTCGGATTTCCGTCACCCGGCTTGTGGCGTTTGCGACTCAACAGCGACTGGAATGGCTACAGCAAATGTTTTGCCAACCAGGCGTGTTCCGATGTGCTGGCGGGAACAGAACCTCGTGCAGAGGCAGAGCCTGCCAATAGACCTGGACGAGACGGATTCCCAACCGCTGGAATAATCCATGTCGGGTCATACACCGTGTTGATATTCTCTCAGGATCCGTTGCCGACTAAGAACGCTTAACAAAAACCGGGACTGACTCCTGAACAACACAAAATATGCACCAAGCCAAGATCACGGGAGGGTGCCTGTCCAGGTTTTGTTAGAGCCTCTAAATCGCACGTCGCCCCTGGATGACTCGAATCAGCACAACTACGATAGCGATGATCAACAGCAGATGAATGAATCCACCGAGAGTCGTCGACGTCACCATTCCCAGCAGCCACAGGATCAAGAGTATCACAAAGATCGTCCAAAGCATTTGCACTTCTCCTCGAATGAATTGAGTTCGTCAGGATGCCGCTCTATATGCGGCATCTCAGTATTTAATATGACTCTTACAGTATTCTTACTCCAACGCCTTTTTCACAGCGTCCTTCGTCTTTTCTACAGTGTCCCTGACCTTCTCGACGGCCTCCTTGACTTCGCCGATTGCCTGATCTGTCCGGCCTTCTTCGCGAAGCGCGTCATTGCCGGTCAGTGCACCAGCCGCTTCCTTGACTCGACCTTTGACGATATCGATTTTTCCATCCATTGCTGTAACTCCTGATTTCAAAAGTTAATCTGACCCCGAAAAACACGTGATCCATCAAAATTCGCTGGATGCTTCCTGGAGCGCATTGTCCAGTTCATCCCACGCCGACTGGGCACCTTTCTGGAGATCTTTCCATGCCCTCTGCACCACGGGATCAGATACGTCCCATGAACAGCAGGATAATGATAATCAGCACCACGAGTCCCAACCCGCCGCTCGGACCATAGCCCCAGCTTCTGCTGTGCGGCCACGCTGGAATCGCGCCAAAGAGCATCAGGATCAGAAGAATAAGCAGAACGGTACCAAGCATAAGAATAACCCTTTACCAAGCGACTAACTACCACGCGGTTTTCTAGTAAAGTCAATTCCAGCCCGCATGAATTGTGTTCCTTCATGCTCACCATGAAGCAAATGACATGCCACCGTACAATGCCGGACGAAAGTTCATTGGTGCATCAGCCGTTGCGAGCAACAGTACATTCCCATAACACTGGGAAAAGGCTGGCATTGCAGGGAATGTTCCTGCTGCCAATTCGCCTGAGCCATGAGAGGCGAGCGGCCACGGGATGATCGGCGTTGCACTATATTGTGCATATCCGCACGCGATCGCGAATGGCATCGACTTAAGCGTTCCATCCCGGACCTGTGGCGGTGGGAGCAGGATTGATAGGCTACGAGGATTGCTTTGACTCTTGTTGTGTGGGCAGAGTCGCATGCGGCGCGGTCAACAGGGAAATCTGTTTTTGTGCGTCCGCCAGGTTCGAAACCAGAATCGCGCCGCAGCCGATGCCATCTCGCGCTCTGGTCAGTTGACTCAACGAAGCAAGGCCGTACTTATTAACGGAGTTCAGTTTTGCCACCACATTGTCACGGTACTCGGGGATCTTCGGAGCCAGGTGACTCACCTGAATAGCCGCCGTCCAGATCAGAACTGCCAGGATACCAAAGCCGACTGTCGCGGTGACCAACACCGCCGGGATCCGGCCGAGTCTCCAGCGTTCCAGCCAGTCACACACAGGGCTCAGCAGAAAACTCAGCAAAATCGAGAGCGCACACGGGATGAGGATGCCTTTGGCGACGTAGACCCCCGCGACAATGACGGCGATCGATGCCGGCATCTGAATCCACGAGAAACTGGAAAGCCTAATCGGGGGACTCATGGATTCTCCTCCCTGTTACTGCCTCCTGGCCACAAGTGCGCATCGTTCAACTTCGGTTTTTGAGAAACCCGGTCTGACGATGGGACAGCATTCGCCTCGTTCGTGTTGCCTACCACGGCTTCAATTTCCACCCGAGTACGATACCAATTCCAAGGCACCAGAGTGCGACAACTTCGGGCTTCTCCCTCGCATATTCGCGCATGTATTCGGTAACGTCATGAACTGGTTTCAGTGGCTGGCCCGGTTGATGGATCCCCGAAACAGTGGGTGTTGCAAAGACACGTTGCTTGTCGTTCATTTTATCAATCTCCGGGATTTGTGAATTGAAGTTCGTGCTGTTCATTCAGTGAGGCTACGGCCGATCACTTTCTTGATCCATCGCAAATTGCAGGCCAGTTCATGCTGCGAACGTTTCAGGACAGCCATTCGCCTGCCGACCCTACGCCAGCCAATGATGCTTATGAGAGTGCCGAAAATAGCTCCCACAAGGAACGCGATCAGAAATCCTGTGGCATAACTTGTCTTGAAGAACTCAATCAGACACAGCGCGAGAGCCGCCAGCCCGATTGGAAAACATGCCAGGGCGATCGCAACTCCACCGAGCAGCAACAGGACGGGCACCGTCATCCGCGCGCGACATTCCCCCACGTCGATCGCAAGTAACTGCGCCTGCAGTTCAGCAAGTGTCAGAACGTCTTGAGCGAAGTTACCCGCGCCGGTTGCAAAGCCACGTGATGCGCTCTGCTGAGGGCCCTTCGGATTGTCTGCTTTCGTTTGATGATCCACGCCGGAAACACCCCTGTACAAAATGCCGTACCGTTCGGATCGTGCGGTCCATAAGTGTCGCGTCAATATCAGCCGTTGAGCGCTAGTTCACGGTTTTCACGGAACCGGAAGCTAGCGCGTTCCGGCTGATAAAACAGTTGAAACTTTCACTGTTCATGAAAGCTCTTTTGGGACTGAACCTGCGTCCTTGGCGGGGAAAAGCCTGTCAACATGCTGCACTGCGTAAGCAGTCAGACCCCGCATCGCCAGTTTGCCCACAAACCCTAAAACTTTGCCGGTGGCGTCAGACTTCGCCGTTGAAGGCGGAGCAGGCGAGGTGTTCGGGATAGGTGACGCATCGGCAGTACTGTGGTTTTGCTTCGTCCCGAGTCCTAGCCGCGACATGATGAAATATCCTGCGACGAATGAGGCTAAGAGCACGGTCCATGGATACGTTTTCACGTAATAGGTCCAGTCGCCGATATCATGCGCGTCTTTGACCATTCCCTGAAATCTCGCATCCAGATCACCACGCACCTCTTCCATGCGTTGGCGGATGACTCTCGATTCTGGCGAATTGTCCATAACGATTTCCACGGCATGTTTGTAGAGTTGTTACTTCCGCTGCAGCAGCAGCGAGAGGACGACTCCTGTGACTAAACCCGCACCAAAGCAGGTGAGTATTGACTCGGCTGGTCGCTTCCGAACCATGGCTTCGACATCGGCATAACTTTCACGTACCGCAGCAGCGGCATCGTGAGACACTGCCTGGGCGGAATCAACCGCGTAGTGGGCACCAGCGCGGACCGTCTCACCAGCCCCGCTCACCGCAGCAGCGCCGCCTGCAATAATCTGTCCCAGAAAGTGTTCGATGTTCTCACGAGCCTCGCCGGTTTTTCGCTGAATGGCGCCCAGTAACTGCTCAACATTCCCATTAAACATCGCAACGTCGTCATCCGTGAGCGCGCCCCACTTGCTCCGAATTTTACCTTTAATTTCGTTCCAGTTTCCCTGAATCGCTTGAGCGCTGAACATAGTCTTTCCCTTTGGCCATAAACAAATATCATCGAATGCTTCGTCGGCGAAGACGGTTCACCAATCATGCCGTGCAAAAGCTAAAGTGCATCAATTGTGCCGTCAGCGAGGATGGGCATGTGTACGGGCAGCAGCCAGTATTTTCTGTTACAAAAGTAAAGACGATCGCCAGGAATCGCACAATGTGAGCGAGTAATGGTCCATTCTGGCGCGCTTTTGCGGGCGAGGCGCGAAGAATTCTCTGCACGACATGAGCGGTACGCAGCGCAGCCGAGTCGTTGATGCCAGCTCCAATGCAACCGACAACACGCACGGTCTTCTGCAAGGCACGGATGATTCGACTTTCTGGTTGGGGTCTGCTTTGGCGAAGACGGATGTACGTTTGGCCGTGTGCCAGACCGCCTCATCTCCCATGCCTTGAGGGTCAATCTGTGATCAATCGCTTTGCGGAGGCCAAACGTGTGGAACGTGTGGCGAATGCGACGGGGTGATTGGGGGCTTTTCAATCCCCGCGTTAAAAAGAAACGCCGTCAGGGGATGACCAGGCGACGTGACGATGTTCCTCCAAACATCCGGTGGTTAGTCCATCTGCATCAGGCCGGTCTTTAATGCGAATTGAGTCAGCTCGGCCCGCGTGGGAAGATTCAGCTTTCCCATGAGCCGCGATCGATACGATTCGACAGTTTTGACGCTCAGGAATAATCGATCAGCGAGGGCCTGATTTGTGTGACCCTGAGCGACCAGAGTCAGCACTTCATGTTCACGAGCGCTCAAGGATTCCAGCGCTTTGTGATCGTGATCCCTGATGTTTGGAGACGACGCAATCCCTGGCAGTTCTGGTTTTCCGGGAAGGTTGACATAAGATCGCCCAGCGGCAACGATCCGAATGGCCATCAGCAGTTCGATATCTGCCGCGGACTTGACCAGGTATCCGGCGGCTCCCGCGGCAAACGCGGCGCGAAACATGGATGCGTCATCGTGCATTGTCAGGATCACGAGGCGTGCCTCGGGGATTTCCTGAGATCATTCTGGATTTCGGCACCCATGTCTCGCAGCGATTGTGCTTTTTCACGCACAGTGTCATTAGGGGTCGTTTCTTCCATCGCCCGCAGATCCAGCAGCAGGCTCGTCAAAGTGCATCGTGTCTATCACGCGTGATTCGCTGCCGCTCCTCTTCCTGCGATGTCAGAGATCGACGCAGCAAATGCATCCGACTCTGTGCCAGCCGCTGAATTGGCAGTACCGCGGTGAGCCAAAGGACAGGCCCGACAATCAGCGTTAGCATGCAGGCATCGACGACGAAGTCGTGAGACTTCGGAATCGTTGCATGGCGAATGCCCGAATTCTCGCGAATCCGGCTACGAAAATCCTTAACCGCGTTGTGCTAAGGGGCGTGACTGCCGGGGAAATTCTGCAGTTTTTTGAGCCACTTGTGGTTTGCTGCCGGGGAAACCCCGGCATGAAAAGCTGTTCCGGAAATCTCCGGAATTAAGTCTTAATGGACGTGGCTTTCTGACGCAGAATCATGAATAGTAAAACAGCGTCGATGACCATAGGCATTGACGAGGAGTCTCGACAGTTCACTTTCAATTGTCAGATGTTCGCCGTGAGGGATCGACAACTCCTTTTGCTCCCGCGTATTGTCCCGATCAGATTAAGATCCCGCCGATGACTTCCTTCCATTCTTCATCACACACTTCAACGCGCTGGCTTCTGTGCCTGCTGTTGTGTGTGGTTTCATGGAATGGGCCGCTTCCGCTGCTGCATGTTCACGAAGCCTATTCAGACGGATCTGCACTTCGTCATCACCTCAACAAGTTTCATTCGGGTTCGGATCTCAAACTGCTGCCTGGTGTACATTGGCATTTTGCGTACGTGGATGAACTCCGAGGCGATCTGGTGGGAGATGCGGGCAATCGTCGCAATCCGCCACCGCTTGTCGTCGCGCAGGAGAATCCAAAGCCTGCTGACTGCAGAGCGGATGACCTGTCTTATGGACTCGAGTGTTATCCTGCAAGCCTGCAACGAGACAGGTGCGATCTGAGCAGGATCAGGAGCGTACCGCGATCCCTCCTGTGTGATGTGCCGTTGGTAGCCATCACAGGTGTGTGCCTGATTTAGGCCGATCCGTCAGTTCTTGCATTGAACTGCAAACGGCAGCCCGCCCACATCTTCGTGGTCGCACGACAAATTTCTTCAATCGCGGAAAGGGACGTCTGGCCAGCCAGGTCGCACCGCGACTTTGCGTCAGACGATTCAAACGTCTCCCGTGCGATCCTGACGGCCCCCTGACGGTGGCACAAATTCAGAATCAAAACACCTGGCTTCCTTCCATGAAGCATTTTCAAGAGTGAGTTCCATAATCATGAAGACTCGTCGCTATGTAATAATCGCCCTTGTCATCATCGTGTGTGCAGGCTCCTTTTTTGTGTGGTGGCCGAAGAGTCCGTCACTGCGTACCCTCGATGACAGGTCGAGTGAGGTAATGACAGAGGAAGCCACTTCAGCAGAGATGCTCACCGCGGTTCAGTTGCCGACGGAGAAGTTGAAGGCGGCTGGCGTATCGCTTGCCATTGCCTCAAACGAGTCAATGGAGCTGCAGAGCCAGGTTCCAGGGCGCATGATGTATGATGACCGCCGCCACGTGGAAGTTCGTTCGGCCGCTGGTGGCATCATTACGGATGTTCACATTAAACCTGGGGACAAAGTGCAAGCCGGTGATGTTGTCGTCGAACTCAACAGCCCGGAGGTGGGCAGTGCCAGAGCCGATGTGCTTCTGCGAAAGTCCGATCTGAAGATTGCAGCCCAAAACCGCGAGTGGCAGGCATCCACCTGCAAAGGTTTACAGAAACTTGCGGAGGCCATCCGTGCTCGCGTTTCTGTCGACAGCATTCGTACGCAGTTTCAGGACGTAGTTCTTGGCAAGTCACGTGAGCAATTGCTGTCGGCATACGCTGACCTGCTGCTGGCAGAATCGCTGGCGAACAATGCCGACGCCAACGCGAACAGCGGAGTCATCTCCGGAAAGACTGCGGAAGCACGCATTAGTTCTCGAAACAAAATGGAATCGACGCTGCTTTCTGTACTGGAGGAAGTGAGCTTCTCGGCAAAACAAAGCTGCCAGCAGGCTGAATCGCAGTTTGAAGATGCTCAAAATCGCTATCGAATCAGCCTGCAGACGGTGGCAACATTGCTGGGCTGGTCGGCATCTCAGATAGCGGGAACCATTGCCACAGAAAAAGCTGAGTCAGAGCTCGGCCTTCTTCAATTAAATTCGCTTTCGCTCGTTCAGTTGCGAGCACCGTTTTCTGGAACAGTGGAACGCCGGATTTTCACAAACAATGAACGGGTCTCTGCCGGTGATTCGCTGCTGACACTCGCCGATACATCGACCTTGTGGGTCGCGGCCGATCTTCGGGAGCGCGAATGGAATGCCCTGGATCTGAAATCTGGCGATACGATTCAGGTTCTCACATCGGCTACCGGCATTGCACCTCGCTCCGCTTCCGTGCATTTTGTTGGACGAGAGGTCGACCCCTCGACGAATGCCGTTCCGCTGATCGCCACGGTTGAAAACGCTGACGGTAAGCTGCGGCCCGGCATGTTTGTTCGTGTGATCGTTCCTGTCACGGAAGCACGGCAAACACTTGCAGTCCCTGAATCGGCCGTGCTGGAACACGATCGCCAGGCCTTCGTTTTTGTTCCAGCCGGTGAGTCCGAGTTTCGACGGGTCGATATTCAGCGAGGGATTCAGAATGCGGGCATGGTAGAAGTTCTTTCAGGTCTGAACGCTGGCGACTATGTCGTGTCGAGTGGCGGATTTTACCTCAAGAGCGAGCTGTTATTGAAAGGGGAATCTGAATAGGTTTCTGCGTCAGGTCCTGCCCTTTCAGGACCTCCGGCTTTCGTGGAAATCAATTTCAGCTGTCAACGCGTTTCGCACTGTTCCGAGAGAGACTGCATTATGTTGGCACACCTTATCAAACTAGCGCTTGAGAACCGATTTCTGGTCCTGACCGGAACTGCCCTGATGGCGGCGGCCGGTATCAATGCGGCGATGCATCTGCCGATCGATGCTGTGCCTGACATGACTAATGTTCAGGTCACGGTCATCACCGATGCGGGGTCGTTGTCACCCGTCGAAGTCGAACGCTATGTGACTCAGCCGGTCGAGGTCACCATGGGTGGGCTGCCGGATGTCGAAGAGCTGAGAAGCGTTTCGAAATTCGGAATCTCCGTTGTAACGATCGTGTTTGAAGAAGGTACGGAGATTTATCGAGCGCGCCAGTTAGTGGCAGAACGACTGACAGCGGCAGCTTCTTTAATCCCAGATGGTTATGGAACTCCGGAAATGGGGCCGCTCACAACGGCACTTGGCGAGATTCTGCAGTTCGAGGTGCGCGGTGACGGATTCACTCCGATGGCACTTCGTACAATTCTGGAATGGGACGTGGCACCTCGGCTGAGAGAAGTGCCCGGTGTGACGGAGATCAATACTCACGGCGGCTTCTACCAGACTTTTGAGATTCGACCTGACCCGGAGCTTTTGAGCAGCTATTCGCTGTCGTTTGATCAAATTTTTAAAGCAATCGAGTCGAACAATGCGTCGGCTGGCGGCGGATACGTCGTCCATCATAATGAGCAACGGTTTCTGCGAGGACAGGCGCTGGTCACCGGCATCGCCGATATCGAGCAAATTGTCATTCGCCGTGAACCCGGCGGAACGCCACTCCTGATTCGAGATATTGCGACGGTCAGTATCGAACCTATGACGCGTCAGGGAGCGGTGACTCGTGACGGACGCGGCGAAGCCGTGACGGGACTGGTGATGATGCTGATCGGTGAAAACTCAAGAGAAGTCGTCGGTCGCGTCAAAGAGCGTCTCGACGTGATTCAGAAAACATTGCCGACAGGCGTCTACATTGAAGTCACATACGACCGTTCTGCACTGATCGGCCGAACGCTGAACACGGTTCTCAAAAATCTGTTCGAAGGCGGAGCACTCGTCATTCTCGTTTTGCTGGTGATGCTGGGCAGTTTTCGGGCAGGCTTGATCACAGCGATGGCTATTCCGCTGTCCATGCTGTTTGCCACCAGCATGATGCAGGTCTTTGGAGTGACTGCCAGCCTGATGAGCCTGGGAGCCATCGATTTCGGGCTGATCGTGGACTCCTCGGTCATCATGATCGAGAACTGCATTCATCGCCTGTCGCATAACTCGAAGGGACGCAACAGAATTGACGTCATCCGAGACGCCGCGATTGAGGTTCGAAAACCAACGATGTTCGGTGAGCTCATCATTTCGGTCGTGTATCTTCCGATTCTGATGTTGCAGGGAACCGAGGGAAAGCTGTTCCGTCCGATGGCTTTAACCGTTCTGTTTGCTCTGGGAGGCTCGTTGATTCTTTCGATGACGTTCATGCCGGCGATTGCGTCACTCGCGCTTCCAAAGAATATGACGGACAAGGATGTGTTTCTGGTCCGCTGGATTAAATGGTTCTATACGCCGCTTGTGACACGCTGCATCGCATCTCCCAGAATTACAACGCTGACCGCCTTTCTGGTTTTTGCGATCAGTATTCCCGTCGCGCTGAACCTCGGAGCGGAGTTCATGCCACGACTTGAGGAAGGGGATCTGCTGATCGAAGCTGTCCGTCTGCCAAGCGCGACACTCGAGGGTGCCATCGGCATGTCCCAGCAGATCGAAACGGAGCTCCTGAAATTTCCTGAAGTAAAGACCGTCTTCTGCAAAACGGGTCGCCCAGAAATTGCAAACGACGTTATGGGCGTACACCAGACGGACGTCTGGGTGATGCTGAAGGACCACCATGAATGGCGGGCTGGTATCAATCGCGAAATCCTGATCGAGCAAATGTCCGAAACATTGAACAGCACGGTCCCGGGAGTGGCCTTCGGATTCACTCAGCCGATTGAAATGCGAGTCGATGAACTGGTTGCCGGTGTCAAGGCCGACGTCGCAGTGCTGATTTATGGAGATGATCTTGAGACACTGGCGCAATTGTCCAAGGACATTGAACATTCACTGAAGGCTATCCCCGGCGCTGTGGATGTTAAGGCCGACTATCAGGCAAACCTGACGACCGTAACGATTGTTCCCGACCGCGACGCAATGGCTCGTTACGGGATTGAGGCACGTCAGGTCATGGATGTTGTGGAAGCCCTGGGTGGACGACAGGTAGGGATCATCTTTGAAGGCCGTGCGAGATTCCCTGTTCGCGTCAGGATTCCTGACGACTGGCGATCTGAGATTGAACGAATAAAGCAGCTTCCCGTCGCCGAAGCGGGAGGCAAGCCAGTGCCACTGGATGAACTTGCCGATATAAAAATTGAGGAAACTCCGCCGTCTGTAGAACACGAGTCAAATCGTCGCCGAACGTATGTCTCAGCCAATGTGCGAGGTCGCGATGTGGCAACTTTTGTGACCGAGGCCCAAAAGGCTGTCGAGAAGGGCGTGACAATTCCCGCCGGTTATGAGATTCGCTGGGGCGGGGATTTTGAGAACCTGCAGTCGGCAAGCCAGCGATTGATTCTGATCACACCTGTTGTGCTCGTCCTGATTTTTCTGCTGCTCTATACGTCGTTTAAATCAACTCGCCTGGCGATGTTGATCTTTCTCGCCGTACCTATGGCGGCCAGCGGCGGAATTTTCGCACTGAAGCTGCGGCATATGCCATTCAGCATCTCCGCAGGGGTCGGATTCATTGCTCTCTTCGGTGTTGCCGTCTTGAATGGACTCGTATGGGTCAGTGCTGCAGAACATCTTCGAAAACAGCGGGTGCCACTGTCGGAAGCAACACGAGAAACCGCCATTTCTCGCCTGAGGCCGGTGTTGATGACCGCGTTCGTTGCCAGCCTGGGATTTTTGCCGATGGCGCTCTCTACCAGCGACGGGGCAGAGATGCAACGACCATTGGCAAGTGTCGTAATCGGCGGACTGATCACATCGACGCTGCTGACTTCGCTGGTGGTTCCTGCGATCTACCCATGGTTCGCTGCGGGTTTGTCACTTGAGGAGTCACCGGAAGACGCAGCGATTGCAGCCGAACTCCACGCATAATACGAATCCTGGAGTTCCGACTGCCCACCGCGATCGGGACCATCCGTTGAATTCCGGTGGCAAAACGGCAGTCCTTCTTGACATCCAACGCAGTCTTTGACACGATGCCCGATTCGCATTGCGGACTCATGCACATTTGTCAACTTACCTGCCTCATGGGCGACTTTTGCCGGTCCTCCCTCGACGCGGCATTGATGGCAACGGGTGACTAAGGCTCGTGCGGGATCGCCGCAAAAAAATGAGGAATTGCCTGCTGACGGATTCAATCCGTGTCGAAAGAAATATCTCGCTGCAGCGGAAGTCGTCGAATCGCTGCGACGACTCGGTCTTGAAGACTGAAAAAACAGCAAAGGTGCGTTTTTAGACGCGCCGGAGCAATGGCGATAGGCGTTTGAAAATCGGTTTACTGGTCAAAGTTTGCGTCTGGAAAAAGTGTCATGGCTGTACCAAAGAGAAGGCAATCAAAGACTCGTTCGCGTAAACGCAACAGTCATAATGCCATTAAACCACGTCAGTTGGCAAAGTGCCCACAGTGCGGCACGATGGCTCCAACACACGTTGTATGCCCAACGTGCGGCTACTACCAGGGCCGAACGCTGGTTGCAAGCGTCGAGGAATAACTTCCATGCGGATCGCCCTGGATGCGATGGGCGGAGATTTTGCTCCCGGCCCGAACATCGTCGGTGCTTTTGAAGCCGTTGAGCGAATCCCGGATCTGGAAGTCCTGCTGGTCGGCGATCGCTCGCGACTGGAAGAAGAAATCGCCAAAGTCGGCTCTCTGCCCGCTAAAATCCGGATCGTTGAATCCGAAGGTTTCGTGGGAATGGAAGAGAAGCCGACCGTTGCGCTGCGCGAAAAACCAAATTGCTCCATCGTCCGCTGCTGGCAGGCTATGGCAGCAGGTGATGCGGATGCTGTCGTCAGCGCTGGACACACGGGAGCCGTTGTCGCCGCTGGACTGCGAACTCGCCTGTTCCTCAAGGGCGTCAAACGTCCGGGAATTGCAGTGCGCCTCCCGACGATCACAGGCTCCTGCATCCTGATCGACGTCGGTGCCAACCCCGCAGCTCGCCCCGAACATCTGGTCCAGTATGGACTCATGGGCTCCGTCTGGGCCAAGGAAATGCTGGGCATCGAATCGCCACGCATCGGCCTGATGAACATCGGCAGCGAAGAAGGCAAAGGCACTGACCTCTATCGCGATACACACACGATGCTGGCTAACTCCAAGCTGCACGGTTCGTACGTCGGCAATGTCGAAGGTCGGGGCCTGTATCACGGCGAAGCAGACGTCATTGTGTGCGAAGGATTTGTGGGCAATGTCGTGCTGAAAGTCAGCGAAGGCATGGCCGAATTTATCCTGAAGACGGTTGGTGGTGCCATGATGAAGGCACTTTCGACAGAACGTGACCTGGCAAAGCAGACACTCGCTAAGCTCACTGATCAGTTCCACTATCAGGAATCCGGCGGAGCACCTCTGCTGGGAATCGATGGTGTGTGCATCATCTGTCATGGATCCAGCGATCATCGATCCATCCGCAACGCCTTGAAGATGGCGACGGAAATCGACAAGCACCATATCAATTCACGGATTACCGATCTGCTGGCTCAACAGAACCTGCCTGTGTAGCCAACTGTCTCCGGTCTGAATTCTCTTTGTCGACGGAAGTCCTGGAGTCCAGAGTTTCAGGGTGACATCTTCCTTGTCACGGCAGTCAAAAAAGGCTCCGCGGTTGCCGTGCAGCGGATGACGTCTGCCGATAGCCAGCGACTGTGGAAACACCCGGAAGTCTTAAGGAGTTCTCATGTCCAAAATCGCATTATTCTTCCCCGGTCAGGGCGCTCAGCATGTCGGAATGGGCCGCAAACTGGCGGCTCAGTATCCCAAGGCTCGCGAACTTTATGATCGCGCCGCAGACATCATGGGATTTGACCTGGCAAAACTGTGCTTCGAAGGCCCTGCCGCAGAACTGGACTCTACTGTGATCAGCCAGCCTGCGCTGTTCGTTACCAGCCTGGCAGCCCTCGAAAAACTGCGAGCCGACTCGCCGGAAATCGTCCTCGCCTGTGAAATGGCAGCTGGGCTCAGCCTGGGCGAATACACGGCACTCGTGTTCGCTGGCGCCATCTCATTTGAGGATGGGTTACGAGTCGTGAAGCGACGCGGCGAAGCCATGCAGGCCGCTGCGGATGCCACACCGTCCGGCATGGTAAGTATCCTGCTGATGGAACGACCTCAGGTCGAACAGATCTGCAAGGAAGCATCTGCTCACGGACCAATTCAGATTGCCAACTTCCTGTGTCCCGGCAACCTGGTTGTCAGCGGTGAAAACGCAGCCTGTGAACGAGCGGCCGAACTGGCTGTCGCAGCCGGTGGTCGTGCTATTCCGCTGGCTGTGGCCGGTGCGTTCCACACGGAGATCATGCGTCCGGCTGATGAAGCTTTGGCCGAAGTCCTTGCCGAAATCGAAATCCGCACACCGGAGATTCCTGTCGTCTCCAACGTAGACGCGCAGACTCACACGGATCCGGAAGAGATCCGTCAGCTGCTGATTCGTCAGGTGCTGAATCCTGTCCGCTGGGAAGATTCTATCAACCTGATGCTCAGCGAAGGCTGTGATGATTTCTACGAAGTCGGGCCCGGCAAAGTGCTGAAGGGTCTGCTGAAACGCATCAGCCGCAAAACCAATTGCTCCACGATCAACGATTCGTTTGATGAGACCGGCGGAGTCTGAACCACACGGGCCGTAACGAGACTTCAATGCCTCCGCGATTCGTAATTGTGAAACACGATCGTCCGTTTCTGCACTGGGACCTTCTGCTGGAAGAAGCGACCTCTGCGCGAACATGGCGACTGCTGCGGAAGCCGTGTCTGAATGAGCCCATCGCCGCTGAACGCCTGCCCGATCATCGCCTGATGTATCTGGATTACGAAGGCCCCGTGAGCAACGATCGCGGTATGGTCCAGCGAGTTCTCGCGGGGACTTACGCGGTTGCCGCAGGCAGCAGTTCGTCCGATGACAACACTTCTCTACGCGTGCGGCTTCTGGACAATCACTTTGCCCGGACCGCCACCATCAGCACCCTGCCCGACGGACGGTTGTTTGTGACGTTTGCCTGATAGAGCGACGAGAAGCGAAAATCGTCGCAATTTGGGAGTCTTCCTGTTACTCTCAAAGGCCCGCATTCTGTCTGCCCTGCCTTTTGAAAAAGCAACGACTCCTATGTTGCGATTGCCTTTACCTGCCTGGTCGTGTTTTCGCGCGTCGGCCCAGTTGCTCGTCGTGCTGCAGATGATGCCGTTTGCTTTGGCAGACGAATCCACCGTGCCCGTCGCGCCCACACCCGAGCAGCTGGAGTTCTTTGAGTCTCAGGTCCGGCCTCTGCTGGCGAAGCGTTGTTACGAATGCCACTCCAGCGCCACAGGCAGCGAAAACGGCGGACTGATTCTGGAAACTGTGGAAGGCATCGCAGTCGGTGGCACGCGAGGTTCGATGTTTTCCAAAGAGGACCCTGCCGCAAGCCTGCTGTTACACACGGTTCGTTATGCCGACGTTGATCTGCAGATGCCGCCGGAAGGAAAACTACCGGACGATGAGATTGCAATTCTGGAAAGATGGGTCCGCGAGGGGGCGGCGTTGCCCGAATACAAGGTGGCTCCGCGTTCGGCCGCGCATGCGATTGATTATGAGTCCGCTCGAAAGTTCTGGTCTTTCCAGCCGATCACCACTGTGAATGTTCCGGTGACCGATCCTAGTGACTGGGTCCGTGGTCCAGTCGACGCATTCGTGCTGGCAAAACTCAAGGAACAGCAACTGGTCCCCAATCCCGAGGCAGACCGATCCACCCTGCTGCGACGGCTGTCGTTTGACGTGATCGGGCTGCCGCCGACTCCGGAAGAGCTGGATGCGTTCGTCAACGACACATCACCGGACGCTGTGGAAAGCGTCGTCGATCGTCTACTGGCGTCAACGCATTTTGGTGAGCGATGGGCGCGTGTCTGGCTCGATCTGGCTCGGTATACGGACTTCACTCCGGACTGGCAAAGCCCCACGGATCGAGGCTGGATTTATCGCGACTGGGTGGTGCAGGCCTTCAATCAGAACATGCCTTATGATCGTTTTCTGAAGCTGCAGCTGGCGGCCGATCTGCTTCCGGACACAGCACCGTCCGATCTGGCCGCGCTGGGATTTATCGGGCTGAGTCCCACGTACTGGAAGGAACTGCAACTTGCTCCATCGGTAATTGAACAGATTGTTGCGGATGAGTGGGACGAACGCATTGATGCCGTCTCACGCACGTTTCTGGGTCTGACCGTGGCCTGTGCGCGCTGTCATGATCACAAGTTCGATCCGATCTCCACGGCCGACTACTATGCGATCGCTGGAGTCTTTGCGAGTTCTCAGTTGGATGAACGCCCGCTGCTTCCTGAACCGGAACTCAGCGCCGTGAAAGCGGCCAGACAACAGATCAAGGACCTTGAGGCAAAACTAAAACCTCTGAAGGAACAGAAGTCTGCTGAAGCGGACGCCGTCGAAAAGCAGATTGCCGAAATCCGTGCGGCACATCCCAAAGTCGATCTGCCGTGGGCTCATGTGCTTCGTGAGGCCAGCCTGTATGTGCAGCCGGATGGAGCCGATCGGACACGATTGGAATTCCGTGAAGGCGAAGTTCGGGACCTGCCCGTTTTTCGTCGCGGTAATCCTTCGAATCCTGGTGAGATCGTGCCTCGACGATATCTGACCGTGTTTCAGCCATCAGGCGAATCCCGATTTACGCGGGGCAGCGGTCGCGCCGAACTGGCGGACGCTCTGCTGACTCAATCGCAGGGACTGACGGCTCGTGTCATCGTCAATCGCATCTGGGATCAGCATTTTAGTGCAGGCCTGGTCCACACTCCCAGTGACTTTGGAATCCAGGGCGACCGACCGACTCATCCGGAACTGCTCGAATATCTGGCGGCCGAATTTGTGAACCACGGCTGGGATCTGAAGTGGCTGCATCGTGAGATTCTGTTATCTGCAACCTACCGGCAGTCGGCCGACTTCCGAACGGACGCGAATGCGATTGATCCTGCCAACCATTTGCTGTGGCGATCCAACCGGCGTCGCCTGGATATTGAAATGTGGCGCGATGCAACGCTGGCGGTCTGTGGAAAATTGGATCTGAGCATGGGTGGCCCTTCTCAGCCCATTGACGATCTTAACAACGTTCGGCGCACGATTTATGTGAAGGTGGAACGAGAAGAACTGAATCCCGTGTTGCGGATGCACGACTTTCCGGAAGCCAGTTCGCACAGTCCTCGTCGCGAACCAACGACAACTCCACTGCAGCAGTTGTTCGTGCTCAACTCCGCCTGGATGGAGCAGCAGTCCGCGGCATTGTACGTACGCCTGAAATCGCTACCTGACGATGATCAGAAACTCGCCGAATGTTACCGCCTGCTGTTTGCGCGTGAGCCGACCTGCCAGGAAATCAGCCTTGCGAAACAGTTCGTTGCGTCCGGCGCCGAAGCGACCGAATCCGACCGCGACGCTCGCTGGAAGGATTATCTCCAGGCACTGCTCGGGCTGAACGAGTTCCATTTTGTAGACTAAATTTTACTCTCGGTTGATCATTGAAGCAGGTGCTGCCGGGCAGCGATTTTGGTAGGTCCTGCCTGCCGAGCAGGACTTTCGCCGCAAGGCGAACCAAAGGGACGGCCGTGGATCTTACGTCGCCACGTACTTCCCCAAAAAATGGCCGACTTCGTGATCACCGCATGCACTCCGGTCGCGACAAGTCGCGAAGTCCACTCCGGCAGAGTGGACCTACTGTTTTTTCTTGCAAAGGCCGACCGATGTCCGAGAACCCTTACTCCACTCCAGCCCTGTTTACGGAATTGCCACAGCCTGCTCGAAGTTTGCTGAAGCCTCTTTTAAAGGTCTTAGGTCTGCTCGGAATTGTGATTCTGATCATCAGCCTGCTCCCGCCGGTATTCCGGAGTGGAACTCGCGAGGCGGCCCGCCGCACTCAGTGCAAGAACAACCTCAAGCAGATCGGGCTGGCCCTTTACAACTACCATGACGACTACGAATCTTTCCCGCCTGCTTATACCGTCGATGAAAATGGGAATCGCCTTCACAGCTGGAGGACGCTGATTCTGCCGTACCTCGAACAGCAGGAACTTTATTCCAGGATTGATCTGTCAAAATCCTGGCAGCACCCATCCAATGCGGAAGCCTTCAAAAAGGTGCCGACGGTCTATCGATGTCCCAGTGCAGATCTGACGGAGCACCACACAACCTATCTGTGTCTTGTCGGAGAGTCCCTGTGTTTTCATCCGACCCGCGGCCGTTCAATTTCAGAACTGACCGACGGCACTTCAAACACACTGATGGTGATGGAGGTCGCTCAGAAGAACTCTGTCCCGTGGATGTCGCCGCAGGATGCTGACGAACAGATGTTTCTGAGCCTGAACAAAGACGACAAGCTGGCGCACACGGGTGGCATCCAGGCGGCATTAGCAGACGGCAGCGTACGATTTCTTTCTGCCGACCTCGCATCCGAAACACGCCGCGCACTCATTTCGATAAACGGCAACGAAACACTCGGAGAGTTCTGAGAGCTTCGCGTTAATGCGTTGTGGACCATCGTCGTTGTTCGCTCCGTCCGTATGAAACAGACAAGCTCGAAGCGCCAGCGAGTGGGCTGTGATTTCGTGTTTTTACTTCTGCGGTAGCGCCCCTCTCATTTTTCAGCTTTGTGACTTTTTCGTGTATTTCGTGTATTTCGTGGTTCGAAGTGCGATTCAGCATGTCCTTTTTTTAACCACGAAATTCACTAAAGGAATCGCAGACGCAGAAGGACGATGATCAGATTTTCGTTTAACGGCAAGCCGCGAGCGAACACTGCGAAGTGCGGTGACAGCGTTCGCTCTTGCGAAACCGAGCTGGTATACGGTCAACGCTTCGGTGCGATTGCGCTGCGATAAATCAGGCAAAAGATCTCATACCCAATCAGCGGCAGCAGCCAACTGGCCCATGCGGAGACTGGATAAAGCCACGGCAAGTCGACGTTCGCCAGAGTCGCAGCTCCTCCGATGATGCGGAGGACCACCGCCGAACACAGCAGCGCGAAACAGCGTTCCATCCAGCGTTGATGCGACTGAAAACGTCGCTGCATGGCGGCTCGCCATCCGAAGGCAACGCACAACGCCGTCAGCATGGCAAGCGTTCCAAATCCGAGACCCGCGACCTGGCCGGTTTCTGCATGCCGCGCCATCCAGAGATCGCTCGGGGTCACGAGAAACAGCACGTTGATTGTTTGCACGCGTCCGAAAACTCGATGCCACTTCGGAAAGTGTCGACGGGCTTTCTCGCTGAGCAGAATCAACCCCAGAACCAGCGACAACGGTCCGGAGGTAATGTGGGAATAGAACGCCCATTGATAGCGGCCGAAGAAGTAGCCGTTTCGGTCCAGCAAAAAACCGGAGTCAAAATTCGGCGGGAAGTAATCGCGGTAACTCAGAAGGACCGCCACGACGATCTTGACGATCAACAGACATGTCAGCAGCAGCAAAGCCTGTCGCTGCCATGTCGTGTTGATTGTCTTCATGCGTCCTCTATCGACTCGTGACCGCTGCTGCCCGCGCCTGCTAACCGATTTCGTAGGTTACAACGCCGTATCGCTGTGCTCGACTTATCTGTTCGGTTGCGTAGAGTCCAGCCAGTACGAATTCCACGCACGATGCACGAACGGCCGCGCTTTCGCTGGCATTGATCTCAAACGCTTTATCCCAGATCGGCGGCACACGCTTCAGCAGTTTTTCGTAGTTGTCACTGGGCAGCATATCGCCCACTTCGATCTTCACACCTTTTGCAAAGATCTGCGAAATCGCTTCCAGGCCGTGCTGTTCCACATACTCACCAAACACTGTCTTGATGGCTTCCGCAATCACCGCGTCGAGCACCTGACGTTCGCTCATCTGATGGCTGCTCATCAAATCCACTTCCAGCTTTCCAAGTGACGACGAATACAGATGGCCGAGATCGCTGATTCGCGGCACCGCAGGCTTTTCACCCAGCACCGCTCCACGACGGCGAGCACTGGCGATCATCGTCTGATAGTTGGCAATACTGAAACGCGCACTGACGCCGGAGCTCTGATCGATGTAGCGACTCTTCCGTGCCGCGCGACTGGTCTCCTCAATGATCTGTTTCATAAAGAACGGAACGACGACCGGGAACTCGCCATCCAGTGGCACATCGCATTCCTGCTCCATAATCTGAATGCCCGCATCTCGTTCGGCCGGATAATGCGTATGAATCAGACTTCCGATGCGATCCTTCAACTGCGGAATCACTTTGCCACTGCGGTTGTAGGTGGCCGGATTTGCGGAGAACAGAATCATCACGTCCAGATCAAACTGCACGGGGTAGCCGCGGATCTGCACATCGCGTTCTTCCAGAATATTGAACAAACCGACCTGCACGAGTTCATCCAGCTCGGGCAATTCATTCATCGCAAACAGGCCTCGGTGCATTCGAGGGATCAGCCCGAAGTGAAGAGCTTCCTCAGTCGCCATGCTGGTCCCGCCCGCCAGTTTCGCCGGATCGATTTCGCCAACGATGTCGGCGAACTTTGTGCCGGGCGCAAGTCGTTCTGCGTAACGTTCGTCGCGCGGCCACCAGCGAATCGCGATCTGATCGGCAGGGGTGTCCGCGACGTATCGCTTTCCCTGAGACGTGATCGGCTTGTAAGGATCTTCGTGAACCGGACAGCCGGGCAGATCCAGATAGGGAATAGCTTCATCCAGAAAACGCGGCAGAGCTCTCATTATGCGGCTCTTGCCCTGCCCTTTTTCACCCAGAAACAGGATGTCATGACCGGCCAGGAGTGCCAGACTAATTTCGGGGATGACCGTGTTTTCATAACCGAGGATGCCGGGGAAAAGGTCGGCCCCAGAAGCCAGCAACTTCTGAAAGTTCTGGCGGATCTCTTCCTTCACGGTCTTCGATTGCCAGCCGCTGGCTCGAAGTTCGGAGAGTGTGGCTGGATAAATTCGGCTGCTGGACATGGTCAATTCGTTCCTGGTGAATGGCTTCCGAGGCCCGTCGTTCAGGCCTCCCGTGGATTATTGGTCTGTTTGCGGCCGGGAACAGTGTCCGGGAACAAAAAAGGCACTGCTGACACGAACTTCGCGTTGCGAAGCCTGCGTGGAGAACGGCCTGCACAGGTTGTTGATTTGAGTAATTTTGGTCAGATGGTCATCCCAACCCGACGCGTCAGCGAGGGATTTGCGAACACTCACCGCGAAACGCAGAAACTCAATCCCTCACTGAAGTTTCGGGTTGGGATTATGCAAAAATAGGCAGCTTCAAAACGCACGCGTCGGGTTGTGAGAACGATTAAAGCATCAGCCCCTCTGGCCACGTTGCGGAATAAACCCATCGAAAACGTAGCCATCTCCCCATCCTGGGGTTTAAGTTTACGTACGGCCGGTTTACTATCACACCCGGGTGTAAAACTATCTGAAAGCACTGCTGCCTGATCTGAAGACTCCTTATTAGCAGCCTGCCTCCAACTCTTCCACGTGGAGAGGAATCAGGCTTTCGATCGGCCTTGTTTTGTGTAACCGTGGAAAGTTCGTTCGGGAGCTTGCCGTATGTCACTGCGAAGATCAGTTCGTACCGTTGAACAATCGGCACTGCAGTTTCGCAGGGGCTTCACGCTTCTCGAGCTTCTGGTGGTGATTTCCATTATCTCGGTTCTGATGTCGCTCATTCTCCCGGCAGTAATGTCCGCTCGGCAAACGGCCCGCCGCGTTCAGTGTCTCAATCACTCCCGAAACCTCGGCATCGGACTCATCAACTTCAGCAGTCAGTCGTCCAAATCTCAGTTTCCTGCCTATGGAACATGGGGCGACTATATCAGTGATTCCACGAATCAATGGGTCAACAACGCTAACCCGGCTCAGCTGAAGAACTGGGTCGTCGACATTCTTCCACATATCGATCGCGTGGATCTTGCCGATCGATGGCAGAAGGATCGCAAGCACGATTCGACCGTTGCCATCAACGGGCAATCCAACCTCAGCATCATCCGTAACTTCAACATGGCCGTTCTGACGTGCCCCGATGATCCGACAGCGGCAGGTGTCTCAGGGGCATTGACCTATGTTGTCAATGGTGGTTATGCCAGCATCAGTCTGTCCCTGACTACAGCCTCCGGCTGGGGAGCGGCCAGGCAGCAGGCGGATAACAAGCTGCTGTTTGACTGGGACAAAAATGGACGCAGTGCCGTCTCCAGTAAACCGGATCTGAGCGATATTCAGATCAACCATCGATCGGGTCTCTTCTGGCCGGAAACATTAAATCGTCAGGGAGCACCGAAACCCGATCGGGCACCCAACCGCAGCCATCTGTACACAACAATCCATGATGGCACTGGGAACACGCTGATGCTCACGGAAAACATCAATGCGGCAGGGAGTCAGCATTGGGGAGACCCGGATCCACGATTTGTCGCCTTCGTGTTTCCCGTCAATTACGCAGGTACTGGCTATTCCGCTCAGACATATTATCTGTCCGCGCCGCTCGATGCCCGGCATTCCTACGGCGTCATCAATGGAGCAAGGACAGGACCTGAAGGAGCTCGCCCGTTCCCCAACTCCAACCATCCGGGTGGCGTGAATATGGTGTTCTGCGATGGGTCAGCCCGTTTTCTTTCTCAGGACATTGATCTAAACGTGTATGCTCAGCTCTTATCACCTGCGGGGACCAAACCGGCAACGGCGATCCGCGTTCAGGACCCATTAAGCGACAACCAGTTTTAGTGGCCACTCGCGCCGTGTGCTGCTGAAACGCAGTTCGTCAGCAGTTCCGCAAATGCCGCAGCCTGATCAGACTCCGGAAAATTCGCGGCAATTTCCAGAGCCAGAAATTCCGACTCATCCGGCAGCTTGACGAGATCCTTGAGCGTTGTGATGACCTTAGCGCCGCCCAGTTTTTTGCGACGGCCTTCGATCGACTCAAGATCTTCCGGAAGGTAGTGATGATGATCGGGGAACCAGTGAGTTCCGACGATCTTCAGGCCGCAGCGCCGGCAGGTGTCTTCAAAAGCGTCCGGATTCCCGATGCCACTGACCAGCATGACTGGCGTTTCGCTGTAATGGCTGAGCGGCCAGCGCTGCCCGGCTCGATTGATCAGCTCGGTGGCTCGGAAGTCGATTCGACAGATCCGTTCGTGAGGACATGAAGCCACTCGTCGCACAGTGTCGATAATTTCGGCCAGCCGCTTTTCCGAGACCATATCCGACCGCGTGATCAGAATCGCATCGGCTCGCTTCAGTGACAACAGCGGTTCTCTTAAAAAACCGCGGGGCAGAAGCCAGTCGTATCCGAACGGACTGGTCGCATCGATGAGAACAAGATCGAGGTTACGATGAAACTGACGGTGCTGAAATCCGTCGTCCATGACGATCACATCAATCGTCTTCAACTGAGTCACCTTTTCTGCGGCGATGTGTCGCGATCGATTCTGTTCGTGAGGAACGGTCGGGCAGAGACGTTCAAGAACTCGTTTTTCGTCGTTCGGCTGGCCATCAACAGATCCGTATCCTCGACTGATAATCGCCGGCTGAAATCCGCGTTGCTGAAGCATTTGAACGATCAATGCCACGATCGGTGTTTTGCCGGTGCCCCCGGTGGTGACATTGCCCACACTGATGACCGGCACGCTGGCGCGCTGTGGCTTTCGCCATCCCAGATCAAACAGGGCGTTGCGGATGCCTATCACGCCGCGATACCCGACCGACAGCGTCGCGAGGCCCGCGCGTGCCACCGACGCAAGGGGCCCTGTCGTCCTGTTGCTGACGAGATTTCGGAAAGCGGTTTCGTTCAAATGAGGGGACTCGATGGCGAATGGGGGTGTTGATCTCGTGAGCGGGTGCGTGTCTGAAAAACCAAGGAAAACACCCGCGGTTAGCGCCTCGCGGCTCAGGTTGTGACTAAATCAACACGCCGGAATGGCAACTCGGGACAATGACCTGGGAAATCCGATGGACTGATTTCGTTTTCTGCCGAGCATGGTATCAGATCGTTCGGTTGATTTCTGCCGGTCGAAATAACGGCACCTCTGGCGGTTGTTTCGTGCGGCAAGAGGACTACGATGGCTCACGAAGGGCCGTTGGTCGTGCCTTTTGTTTGCCGTCCAGGAGCCGGACACTGATGTCCACCGTACCTTCCCGCCCATCTGCAACTTATTCTGGATTCAATGCCGCCGCATTTTCGATGCGTAGCCTGAGCATTCGTTTTCCGGGAGCCGGACATTCGATTCTCGAAAACCTGTCTCTGACCGTCCATCGGGGAGAATTTCTGTCGCTCGTCGGCCCCTCGGGCTGTGGAAAGTCAACACTGCTCCGACTGCTGGCCGGTTTGCTGGAACCGACTGAGGGCACATTAACAAGAGCCGACAATGCCGCCGGACAGCGGAACAGTATCGGGTTTGTTTTCCAGCATCCCACGCTGCTTCCGTGGCGGACTGCCGATGCGAATCTTCAGCTGCCACTCGAACTGGGCCGGTTTCGCAACGAGCGGCCTCTCACTTCCACCGAGCGTCTGGAGCTGCTGAACCAGGTGGGACTCACTGCCGCCGATGCTGTTAAACGGCCGGCCGAACTTTCGGGCGGGATGCAGATGCGACTTTCTCTGGCTCGTGCGCTGGCCACAAAACCGGATGTGCTGCTGCTGGATGAACCGTTTGCGGCGGTCGACGATCTGCTGCGACTTCGACTGCAGGAAGATGTTCGCCGACTGCATGAAGATCGCCAGCTGACCACAATTCTGGTGACTCACAATCTTCATGAAGCCGTTTTTTTAAGTGACCGAGTCATCGTCCTGAGTGGGACACCGTCACAGATTCAGGCCGACATCCGAGTGCAGACGTCGCAGGCTCGCGGCAACGCCTATCGTGAGTCGGCGGAATTCTATGCCTGCGTCAAGAATGTCAGTGCTTCTCTGTTTCGCCTGTCAGAGCATGTTGGTGCCACCCCCGCATGATTCATAAACGCCATACGCCTCTCCTGGCCTCAACCTTTCGAACTTTACTGGCCCCCGTGCTGGTGCTTTGCCTTGCTGTTGCGATCTGGCAGCTGGTGGTGATTGTCGGAAAGATTCACCCGATCCTGTTGCCCAGCCCTGTCCTCTCGCGGCTCGACGCGGACAAATGGCCGCCGGCGCTTGTCGAGCGATTTAAGTCGTTCCCGACCGGCTCCGTCGCATCATCGGCATGGAAGATCCGCGACGATCTTTTCGCAGCCACTCTGCGGACTTCGCTGGCAGCTCTGACGGGGCTTTCGATGAGTATCGTTGTCGGGACATTTTTGGCGTTTCTTTTTTCGCAGTCGGCCGTGATTCGGCGAGCTCTGTATCCGTATGCCGTCCTGCTTCAGACGATTCCGATTATCGCGATCGCCCCGATTGTGATCGTTTCTTTCGGGCGAGGCTTCCTGAGCATCGCGCTGGTTTCGTCACTGATCAGTCTGTTCCCGATCATCACGAACACGACCACGGGCCTGCTGCAGATTGACTCCAACCTGCTGGATCTCTTTCGCCTGAACGGGGCGACTCGATGGCAGACACTGATCAAGCTGCGAGTCCCTTCGTCATTGCCGTTTCTACTGTCAGGGATTCGGATTGCCTGCGGCTCGGCGATTGTAGGGGCCATCGTCGGCGAGTTCTTTGTCGGTTCCGGCCAGCCCGGTTTGGGCGCAATGATCCAGCGAAAATCGGCTTCCCTGGATCTCTCGGAACTGTATGCAACCGTCCTGACTTCCACAGTGCTGGGCACCGTCGGCTTTGCGTGTGTCACGATGCTGGGCGAGTTTATCCTGAGACGCTGGTTTGGAATGAGTCTCGGGGAACGCACTTGAATGAATGACCAAGGACTAATGTCCAATGACCATTGGAAGACAAACGCCTTTCTCGCCGCCCTGCCCTGCCAACTGACGACTGACCCCTACCTCCCCAACATCGACATTAGCTGGGCTCTGATTGAAACGACAGCCAAAACGCCATAGATCAGACCGCACAACGCGAGGCAGACACATCGCCACGCCGGCGGTCTTATTTCCTGCGGTAGAAATCGAGTGTTCACGCGGAGAATCTGAAACGCGCCGATCGCCAGAATCGGACTGGCCAGCAGTCCCAGAATCTTGAACAGGCTAAGAGCGCTGTCACCGATCGCCAATGCGATAATGCCCCATGTTGTGAAGATCGACAGCAGCCCGGCATAAATCCGGCTGCTGGCAAAGCGGCGAAGTCGGGGCCAGCCTGCCCACAAGGAATCAAACACGACCCGCGTCAGACAGTCCGTGTTGCCCAGCTGAGTCGAAAACAGAATCCAAAACCCATTGATCAAAGCCAGAGCCCAGAAGCCGTGCCAAAGTTGTTCGGCCATGTAACGCGCCTGGAAAGCGCCGGCTGCGTTGTCGGCCGGAATGTTATCCCCGGGAACGATGGCAACAGCCAGATTCACATTCAGAAACATACCAAGGACGCAGCCCATGGCCCACAGAACTGTTTGATCCAGGAGCGTGTATTTCCACCAGATCGCCCACCGCCGCAGGTTGTCGGCGGTCGGCAGAAAAACTCGGCCTACGGCAACCACTTCGGTGTGGCCTTCCGCAAGTACACCGCCAATCGATCCCATCCATTTGCCCATTCCGAGCCCTTTGTCGCGGCTCCAGTTGGAGATCGCAAGATTCCCCAGACCGCCCGAGCCCGCAGTGGCAGCGAAGACTCCGAGCAGAATCAGGTCCATATTGGGCGGCAATTTTCCTGGCGTCACAAATCCTTTGGCAGTGGCCCACCATGTTTCTGCTGGAACGAACAGCAAATTGGCGACGATCAGGAACGAGAAGATAAAAATGACCATCGCCCACGATAGCTTTTCCAACATGCGCTCAATCGATTTCCCGGACAGCAGCAGGATGACTGACAGCGCGAGGACTCCATAGGAAATCCACATCAGTGACAGTCGGTCGCCGCCTTTTGCGTCCGGCAAATCGTTGGACCAGGCTGTGAAAAGTATACCCGCGCAACTGAGTGCCATGGCCGGTGTGGCCAACTGGACGATTCCGGCGGTGATGTAAAACAGGCCCCAGAATCTTGACCCGGGACTCAGTCGCATAATGCCGGTGAGAACCGGTTCACCGGAATACAGTGTGTATCGAATGGCTTCCAGATTGAAAATCATTTGCAGAAAAATGCCGACGGTCGCAACCCACAAAATCCCGGTTCCATAACGGACGGCCGTCAGCGGACCGACGATCCATTCCCCGCCGCCAATGGACCCAGCCAGCAGAATGGCGCCTGGTCCGATGGTGCGAAAGATGTTGCCCGCCGTGAATGGCAAGGGTTCGGGAAGATCGCCGGTCTGCCAGTCGGGCAGACAACCATGGTCACGAACCGGGTCTGCAGGAGTGAAATCCAGCGGCCGTTCGGGCCGTGTCAGTGAGCTGTCAGAAGAACGTGTCATAAAAAAGCTGCCACGCGGAGGGGAGAATTCTGTTGGGCGAATCGCAGTGACCGGGCGTATCAACACGCGGATGTGCAAAGCAGCTTATCGTTCTTCGCACTGAAGACCAGCACGGAAGATTTTGCGAATGCGGCTCGCGTAAATTTCGCCATGCGAATAAACACGATCCGGGGAATCTGCCGAGCGTTCCGAGGCTTGTATGAGGAATGCCTTCGCCGCGGAAAAACGAGATCCGCGATAAGATCACCTGCCCGCTTTGCACGGTGGGATTTTTCAGCGACTGGCCAGGCGGTCGTTCCATGTCGACGGCCGATGAGTATCCACGCCCTGCAGTGGCGACGGTTTTCCGTTGCGGGACACCAGACGCAGCAGGATACCGGTCTCAACGTCGGCGAGAATGCGATCATTCCACGATTCAAAGCCATAGTCCGGGGACGGATCAAAAACGTCCAGAGTTCCCCACGCGGATGTTCCCAGACTGACCACGGTATGCCCAACCTCGCTGTCAAAGCCTGACTCAATCGAATGCTCACGCGACCGCTTGCAAAACGTCAGCGCCAAAACTCCGGCCGGATTCTCGCCGCGCGTCAGGTCCTTTGGAGAAACTTCTTCGACGACCACGTCCCACTCCGTGTTCGCCGTCTTGATCTTCAGGCCACGAAATATGCCCAGCCAGTGAGTTCCCTGTCGAGTCAGACAAAGGCGGGCCAGTTCTTCCTCCGTCGCCGGAATGCCGTGCAGTCTCAGCAATCCCGCAGCACAGGCCGCGGAACAGGTTTGCGGTGTTGTCTGAGACCGGAGCAAACTTCTGCTGACTTCTCGGGTTTCAAATTCCGGAGCCTGACCGAGAAGCGGGCTGACAAGCGAATAGCAGCAGAGACAGCCAAGGGTTGTACCGAGCAGCATTCGGCGAACCCACATGATCTTTTCCGTGCAGATGCAGATCCCTGCAAAGAAGGCTCCCACAACGGGAAGCCAGTTGCCAAGAACAATCGCACTGGAAAACGGCAGCACCTCGATCAGTAGCGGACGATCCCAGATCCACAACATGTATGCGACCATCAGACCGGTGACGGCGATCTGAGCCAGCAGCACCATTTTCCAGTCGGCCCGCTTCTGAAGATGGGCTCCGGCAACCGCTGCTGTCAGACAGAGAATGATCATCCCGCACAGGCTGAGCATCAGGTCGAACACGAGCGTATCTCCACATCACCACGAGAGAATGGGAGGCCAGCCCGTGTGATCAGGGCAAGCGGTTCAGAGCACTATTTGTGAATTCTGTATTAAGATTGTGCGCATTCTCTAAATTTGTGGCAATATCTTTCTTCGCACTAACACCTCACTTTAACATCAAAGGCCAGGAAAAATTCGGGGCGGCCGATTGTTAAGAGACCCTCGCACGGCGGACCGGTCGAGACAGTTTTGTGATGAAATCGCTGTTGCCGGCCTGCTCGTTTTTGCTCGCGGCGACGGTTCCGATTGCTGCAATCTGCTGAATCCTGAGCCCATTCGCTCGACGCTGACGAGGTTCAGTCACACAATGCCGACGCAAGTGTGATCAGCCATTGCCTGGGCAAAACACAAAGATCTGTACGTTGCCGCAGCCTGAATGGGCAGTCCGGGCGGGATCGGTCAAAAGCCTTTTCGAACCTCCTGCCTCCCCCGAGATTCTTTTGCAGACGACAACCGTGCAGACCATCAGAGTGATCGACTCCCACACCGGCGGCGAACCGACTCGCATCATTGTCGAGGGTGGCCCGGATCTGGGGCGCGGCCCATTGTCGCAACGACTGGCCATCTTTCGTGACCGTTTTGACGACATTCGTTCGGCTGTGATCAACGAACCTCGCGGCTCGGACGTTCTTGTCGGCGGGCTGCTATGCCAACCGACGGATCCAGCGTGCGCGGCCGGCATCATCTTCTTCAACAACACCGGCTATCTGAATATGTGTGGCCACGGTACGATCGGCCTGGCTGTGACTCTGAGCTGGATGAAGTCGCTGGGCCCCGGATCGCATCGCATTGAAACGCCAGTGGGAATTGTAACGACCACTTTGCTGGACGACTGCCGGGCCTCGGTTCGCAACGTGCCTTCCTGGCGGCATCGGAAAGCCGTTCCTGTGGAGATCCCGGGGTACGGTGTTGTCACAGGAGACATCGCCTGGGGCGGCAACTGGTTTTTCCTTGTCAGCGATCATGGGCAGGAGCTCAGCCTGGAACGATGGAAGGCATTGTCTGAATTTACGCTGCAGATCCGAGCCGCTCTGGAACGAGACGGCATTACAGGAGCCCATGGCGGGCTGATCGATCACATCGAACTGTTCGGACCACCGTCTTCCCTCGCAGCAGACAGCCGAAATTTTGTCATGTGTCCTGGAGGTGCCTATGATCGGTCACCGTGCGGAACCGGAACCAGCGCCAAGCTGGCGTGTCTGGCGGCTGACGGCAAACTGGCGGCGGGTGCAATCTGGCGTCAGGAAAGTATCGTCGGCAGTGTCTTCGAAGGCAGCTGGCAACCCGATGAAGCCACCGTCCCGACAGGCTCAGATCCTGTCATCGTTCCCATCATTACCGGTTCGGCCTGGGTGACAGGCGAATCCACTCTGATCCTTCAACCAACAGACCCGTTTCGGGCGGGGATTCGAACATGACATCACAAAAGCACACAATCATAATTGGTGGCGGCATCATTGGCGGATTTGCGGCATGGTATCTGGCGCAGACGGGTCGTAAGGTCACATTGATTGAGCAGGGACTGTTTGGAAAAGCAGCCTCCCACGGAAATTGTGGCTATGTGAGTCCCAGTCATGTGATTCCCCTGGCGCGTCCCGGACAGTTATCGAAGGCTGTTAAGGGAATGCTCAGCCGTCAGACCGCTCTTCGCATTGAACCGCGAAAGCTGCTGAGTCTTGCCCCGTGGCTGCTGAAGTTTGCTATGCGCTGCAACGCAAAGGACATGCTGGAAGCCGGTCAGGCCTGTCATCCGCTGCTGCAGTCGTCTGCTTCGTTGTATCGCGAAGTTTTTGAACACCAGAACATGCAGGTGGAATGGAAGACGGATGGGTTGCTGTTTGTCTTCCGCGATCAGCATGAGTTCGATGAGTACGCAGCGGTTGATACCTGGCTGAAGCAGCACTTTAACATGGGTGCTGAACCGCTGGCCGGAAACGCACTGACGGAACTCGAGCCGGCTCTGAAGCCCGGCCTGGCAGGCGCATGGCATTATCGATGTGATGCCCATCTGCGTCCAAGCAAATTGATGAGCGAGGTCCGCCGCATCATTACTCAGCACGGTGTGACCGTGATTGAGCAGACCGCGATGAGAGGCTTCGCCGGAGCCGGCAATCGAGCGTCAGCAGTGATGACAAACGGCGATGCGATTGCGGCCGATGAGTTTGTCGTTGCGACGGGCGCCTGGACGCCGCTGCTCAACGAAGCGTTGGGCTGCAAACTGCCGATTCAGCCTGGCAAAGGCTATTCGATCACAATGGCTCGCCCAAAAATCTGCCCGAAGTATCCGATGATTCTGGAAGAATGCCATGTGGCAATCACACCGTTCGAGACGGGTTATCGAGTTGGCAGCACCATGGAATTCACGGGTTACGATTCGACGCTGAATCGGCACCGCCTGAACTACCTGCGATCCGGAGCCGCTCAGTACCTGCACGAACCCACGGCCGAACCGGTCGAAGAAGAATGGTGTGGCTGGCGGCCGATGACAGCGGACGGAATTCCCTTCATCGACCGCTCTCCGCGCTTCAGCAACGTCTGGCTGGCCGCCGGCCACAGCATGCTGGGGATTTCCATGGGCACCGGCACCGGTAAACTGATCGCCGAAATGGTCAGCGGCGACAAACCGCATCTGGATATCACCCCGTATCGAGTGAATCGGTAGATGAGAAAAGGGTTGTTTGGTCTCTTTGCAAATCCAGAACACGGGCGATGGATCGAGCACCACCGTCTGCAACATTTGCAATCGAGGCTTCAATTGATCTGAGACTTCCATGCTGCACTCTCCGGTGTGAAACTGCTATCAAGCAAGGGTCTACTCAGTTCCATCGACCAAAGTCTGCACCGTTCAGGAGAATTGGCTAATTCAAAGTGGGTTGTTGAATCATTGATTAAATTGAAGTATCGTTGGCATATGGATTGGCTCAATTATCACCACCTTTTGTATTTCTGGATGGTTGCCCGGGAAGGCACGATTCTGCGGGCCGCGCAGAAATTGCATATTGGGCAGCCAGCGATCAGCACACAATTGCGATGCCTTGAAGAATCGCTCGGGCAGAAGCTGTTTCAAAAGTCCGGCCGAACTTTGGAGTTGACCGAAACAGGCAAGACCGTGTTTCGATACGCAGACGAGATCTTTTCGCTGGGACGCGAAATGGTCGATACGCTCAAAGGACATCCTGTCGGGAAACCCGTGCGGTTTGTTGTCGGCATTGTGGATGTTATGCCCAAACTGATGGCCCGTCGGCTTCTGGAACCTGCGCTGCGACTATCGGACGATCTGAGGCTGGTTTGTTTAGAGAATACGCTTGAGAATCTGTTGAGCGACCTGATCCTTCACAATGTTGATATCGTCCTGTCCGACACGCCTGTCACAGCAGCGTTCAAAGTACGAGCTTACAATCATCCGCTTGGCGAATCGGCCGTGGGACTTTTCGCGACAAAGCAACTGGCTCGTCGTTATCGAACAGGCTTTCCAGAATCACTGAACGGGGCTCCTGTCTTACTGCCCGGTCGCAGTGCAGCACTTCGACGGTCGATCGATTCATGGCTGGAAAGTAAGGATCTTCATCCTTTGATTCGCGGCGAATTCGACGACACTGCCTTGCTGAAGGCCTTCGGACAAACAGGTGAGGGGCTCTTCCCAGGCAGCCTCGCGATTCAGGATGAGATCAATCGACAGTATGAAGTGGAACTCGTCGGCGAAATGCAGGGCGTCCGCGAACATTTCTTCGCGATCTCCGCCGAGCGAAAGATTAAGCATCCGGCGGTTCTCGCAATCGCACAAACGGCAAGGTCCGATCAGTTTCTTTAAGTTCGTGATGAATCAGATGAACTGAGCCGCGAACAGGAGTCAGCAGATTGCCCCGACGTCAACAGCCTCCTGGATGCAGCCGATTTCAGCGAACGCCCACATCGACAGGTGTCACTGCTCCCGTTGCCAGATCGTAGATGCCGCCGACGACGATCAGTTCCTTCCGCTGGACCATTTTGGCAATCACTGGCGACGCCTCAGCCAGCAGGATTGCCTGATTGCGGACGTTCTCCAGGATAGCTTTGTTCAGATCACCCTTCGCCGCCTTGACGGCTGGCCGAATGTGCTGAAAAAGGCCACTGATCTGTCCGGGAACCTCGGTGCCTTTCATCGTGGCGTTGACTGCACCACATTCGGTGTGGCCGAGCACATACAGCACCTTTGCGCCAAGAATTTGAGTTCCGAATTCAAGGCTGCCGATGTTCTCACTGGAGGCGACATTTCCTGCAATGCGCGTGACAAAGAGATCTCCGAATCCCTGATCGAAGACGATCTCAATCGGGACTCGGGAATCTGCACAACCAAGGAAGGCGGCAAACGGCTTCTGTTCTTTTGCGACTTCTCGAACTCGATCGATATCCCGATGGGATGCCAGGGACTTGCCCTCCGCAAATCTCCTGTTGCCTTCCAGCAGCTTTTGCAGGGCCTCTTCCGGCGTGGTGGGGACTTCAGGAGTTTCTATCTGCGGCAGACTAATGGTATTAGCTGTGGAGTGACGAACCCAACCTATGGCTCCAAAAGCTGATGCCAGCATCGCCTGCCCCAATAAGCCTCGCCGAGAGGGCATGTGTTCATCGTTGTTCTCATCGCCATTCAGGGAAACATGCTTAGACATACTTTTCTCCTCGAATCACACTCACTGTGGAAAGATAAGCCACGACGGCATATCGCTCAAAATACTCTGTTGAGATCACCCGCAGCAGACGCTCGGCAACTTCAGGCGACACAATCGTCTCCAGGCGGATGTTGGCTCCCAGAATTTCGCCAACTCGCCGCTGCCGAACGCCTTCACCCTCCGCGTCGGTAATCGTGTAACCACGCGCTCCGGCTTCACGCACGTCCTGAATCAGGCGTTCTTTTAAGATGGACTCTGCAATCACTGTCAGCAGGCAAAGCGGGACTGTTTTCACGGTGGATGTCTCCTCGGAGAAGAATCTTGAGTTTTGATTCGTGTAAGCCCCAAGGCAATCGCTGCGGCTTTCATTGGGCGTCGTTTCAATTCCGGACTAATCGGTTGACAGCATGCCGCACTGGCAGTTGCCGCTAAGCGCACATCCACTTTGAAATCTCGTAGTAGATGGGAATGCCGACCAGCAGATTGAAGGGAAACGTGATGGCCAATGCCGCCGTGAGATAAAACGTCGGATTGGCTTCAGGAAGTGTCATCCGCACCGCGGGTGGCGCCGCGATGTACGATGCACTCGCCGCCATCGTCGCCAGAACTGTGCAGCCGCCGACCGAAAGACCAGCCAGAGAACCGAGCCATGCTCCCAGAGTCCCATGAAGGATCGGCATTATCATTCCGAATGCCAACAGGAAGAAGCCTGCCTGCTTCAGGTCACCCAGTCGTGAACCAGCGGCAAGTCCCATTTCCAGCAGGAAAATTGTCAGCAGTCCTTTGAAGAGTCCTTCAAAAACCGGCTGCACCGGCTTCCAGCCAGTCTCGCCGACGACTGTGCCGATCACCAACCCACCCACCAGCAGGAGCATGGATCGTGATGTCAGCAGTTCGTGCATGATTTCTTTCACGGGTCGAACCTGCTGTTTCAATTCATCGTCCCCGGAAGCCTTTGCGGCGGAGGACATTTGAAACGCTCCGATGGCGAGAGCGACTTGAATCCCGGGGATCTCCAGCAGAGTCAGCAGCGTCGGCATGAAGCCTTCCGCAGGTGCCCCGACGGACGTTGTAAACTGCTGCGCCGCGATAAAAGTAACGGCCGATACGGAGCCGTAATGTGCAGCGATGCCGGCTGAGTCCGCAATGCTGAATTTTCCAAGTCGACGCAGCACAAGGTAGGCAGAAACCGGTGTGAAACAGCCCAGAAGAATCGTGATGAACGCGGGCCCTGAGATTGCCGCGAGTGAGCTGTGAGAAAGCTCAACGCCTCCCTTCAAACCCAGCGCAAAAAGAAGATAGATTGACAGGGCCGTATAGAGATCTCGCGGAAGCGACAGTTCGCTGCGAACCAGCCTTGCGAAAACCCCCAGTGCGAACGACAGTGTGAGTGGCGAACACAGATTGATCTTGAGAACATCCAGCATGGAAAAAAGCCTCACGTTTTACGAAACACAAAACACGTTATCTAATACACGAAATGTTTTTCGCGTATTGTGTATCGCCATTACTCGTCGAGCACAAGAACAGCGGCAATGAAAAGACCAAGAAAATCTCTTTCCCGGATTCCGCAACCGATGGCGACCAGCAAAGAAGGCCCCAGGGCGGCAGGCTGGACGTTTCTGACGAACCACACTCATGTTCTGGTGTGTCTCTATCGCAACCCCGAAATCACATTGCGCGAAGTCGCCGTCCTGGTGGGGATCACCGAGCGAATGGTTCAAAAAATCGTGGCGGAACTGGTCGAGGCCGCGTACCTGGAAGTCACCAAGGTCGGGCGTCGCAACACCTACCAGATCACGGTCGATAAAAAACTGCGGCATCCGCTGGAGTCGCGTCGCAGCATTGGAGATATGCTCGATAATCTCAGTGTTGACTAACGACCGTACTCGTCGGGCACCCGGCGAGTCTCGTCAACAACTTCTTTCGGCAACGTCCATCTGGCGACAGGTAATAAGGCGAGCGGCAGAATAGAAAGTACCGTTTGAGCCTGAGGCGCCAGCCGATTCGACAGCAAAACTGGCTAGTGCCTCAGGCTCAAGTCAATCGGTTTCGGTAAATTTGTTTCTGCCGTTCGTCTAACAACATCCCGGCCTTTTCAGGCTGAGCCTGAAAGATTCTCACTCAGCGGTTCTGGAGTTCTTCCCTGCCGAACTGATCGAACGACACCGATCAGCAGCGTGATCACCGTGAGAGGAACGACAATTCCAAGCATCACGAACGCAAACGTGCGCTGGAGACCTGGGAATGTCTCTGCGATCACAAACGACGCTGTGTAAGCGCAGTAATACGCGAAGAACATGATGCCGTTCCAGCGAGAGATGATGTGTCCAACGAAGAAGACTGGAAGGCAGGCAACCGCGACTGCGATCATCACGGGAATGTCCATCTGAAACGCCGCGTCGGAGACTCGCAGGCCGTCGGCAGAGACAACACTCGATATTCCCAGCACACCGAGAATGTTGAAGATATTGCTCCCCACAGCATTGCCAACGGCGATGTCGCGTTCTCCGCGAATGGCGGCCATGATCGAGGTCGCCAGTTCCGGCATGGAGGTTCCCGCAGCGACGATCGTCAATCCAATGACCAGCTCTGAAACACCCAGTTGTCTGGCGATCACAATGGCGGAATCCACAAACCACTGAGATCCCAGAACGAGCAGTCCCAGTCCTGCCGCAACCAGCAGCAGATTAACAACCGTTTTTCCGCGGCTTTGAACCTCCTTTCCAATTCCAAACTCCGCCTCGTACTCGGCCTGAATCCCGGCCTGCTCCCTGCGACTCGTCACGATCGCCAGCACGGAGTATGAAACCATCCCACCGACCAGCAATAGTCCGTCCAACCGTCCGATGGATCCGTCAAGGGCAAGCACGGCGACGAGAAGCGAAAGACCCACCATCAAAGGGACGTCAAAGCGGATCAGTTGCTGCGAGACACGCAGTGGAACGATCATGGCCGAAAGACCAAGAATGAACAGCACATTTAAAATGTTGCTGCCCACAACATTTCCGATCGCGACGTCAGGCTGCCCTGCAAGAGATGATTGAACGCTGACAACAAGTTCGGGCGCACTCGTGCCGTACGCAACGACCGTCAGGCCAACAACCAACGGTGAGATACCCATCGCCATAGCAAGCCGAGAGGAACCACGGACCAACAACTCGGCACCGACCGTCAGAACAACAAGTCCCAGGACCAACATCAGAATGACCATTGAAAATTCCTTTGCAGGAAATCGGCGTTGACTTCCTGGACAACGGTTGAGGAAATCCCGTCGGCGGAGCGACCAAGGGCGTGGACTTAACGAATTTTCTTGTCGCGGAACTCGCTAAGAGTTTCGGTTTTCCGTGCAAGAACGGGGATGCCGAAAGTCTTGGCGACTTCCGCTACGCCTTAAGTCCACGTCATTGGGCTGAGCGACGGGAGACTGTCGCGGCGGTCGGCAGTCACGACGACTTCGATATTTCACTTCCCGCCGGCTTCACGGCTTTCATCTGCAACAATTCGACACCCAGGCAGAATGCCATCGCGAAGTAGACATAACCCTTGGGGATTTTCTGGTGGAAGCCTTCCGCCACCAGCAGAGTTCCGATCAGCAGCAGGAAGGAAAGAGCCAGGATTTTAATTGCCGGATGACGCTCGATAAAGCTGACAATCGCCTTTGAAAAGACCAGCATCACGATCACGGAGATGACAATCGCCGCAATCATGATCGGAATCGGCCGTTTCAGGCCCTCTGTCATGCCGACGGCCGTGATGACGGAATCCAGTGAGAAGACGACGTCAATGATGAGTATCTGAGTCAACACGGCCTTTAAGGTTGTTACGCCGAGCGCTGCAGCTTCAGGGTTGCTGGCATGCTCAACCTTTCGATGAATCTCATAGGTCGCCTTCCCCAGCAGAAACAGGCCGCCGAGGACCAGGATTAAATCCTTGCCGGAAAATCCGGTTCCAAACACTGAAAACAGAGGCTGTTTAAGTTGCATCACGAAACCGATTGCCAGAACCAGAATCACACGAGAGAAGACTGCGATCGTCAGTCCCATTTTCCTGGCATAGTCGCGTTGAGACTCGGGGAGCTTACCGGCCAGAATGGCGATGAAGATCACGTTATCGATCCCCAGCACAACCTCCAGAGAAGTCAGGGTGAATAGCGCAATGAGCGATTCGGTCGAAAGGAAATCCATCATTGCTTGGTTCGTTCAAAAAGAGTCGAGAGAGTCGAGGGTGGTACGTCGTCTGGTTCTTCCAGGTCGAGCGGACTTACGGCATCTGACGTGACCGTGTTTGCCGCACGGACCATTGTGGAAGGATGGCTTTGGCTTGTTGGTTCTCGATCACGCATGGCTTCTTCCGTCGCTAATCGCGCGATGCGAGTCGCCAATAGCCCGTCCATCGCTGTGGGCATATCGCGCAGATCGCCAGTGGACAAAGCGTGGGCGAATTCCCCATGCATGCCGGCGAAGTTCTTCTCTGGATGCCATGCCAGCCATTGAGTTCCATGAGAATTTCGCAGCTCAAACGAGTGCTCTTCACGGTTGTAGCGAATGACCCCATCCGAGCCGATCAATTCATACTGGAAGTGTGTTCGTGGATCCCTGGCAGTGGCGTTGTACGAGAAACTCATCTCCACCATCGTATGAGCCCCACAGGCATGACCCATGTGCAGATAAAGATGATCGGGTGCCTTGTAGTCTTCAACCCAGACACCGATGCCACGCTGCCATTCCACTTCGGATCCCAGCCACCAGCGAGCCAGATCGATCTGATGAATGCCGCAGTCCACCATCGGCCCGCCTTCGACCATACGACCAACTCGCAGGGGGCTGGCGATGCGTTCGCCCTTTTCATCCCATTTCCATTTTCCATGGAGATTCCAGAGATAGTTAAGTCGCAGAGCCCGCACTTCACCGACGGCGCCGCTTCGCACCAGTCGATGAATCTCTCTGGCGGAACCGCTGAATCGATACGTAAAGCCGGTGAACAGCATCAGCCCGGCCTTTTCCATGGTCTCGATCATGCGAGTGATGTCAGCCTCGTTCATGGCCAAAGGCTTCTCACATAGCACATGCTTTCCATGTTTCGCGGCCTGCAGGACGTTGGCCAGATGAAATGGAGCAGGCGTGCAGATGACAACCGCATCAATGTCCGATTCCCAGAAAGCCTTCTCCGAGGGAAAAGCATGGGGAATCTGGAAACGGCTCTGCATGGCCAGAGCCCGGCCCCAGCTGACGTCGTAAACGGCATGCAAATTGATACCAGCGACATGCTGCAGTGACGGCAGATGACCAAGCTCCGCAATCATCCCGCAGCCCAGCACACCAATTTTCTTCGCGGTCATAGCCTGGATCTCAATCTCTAAAAGCTGAAACTCTTGTTCTACTGTCCCGACATCGAAGTGCCCTGCGAATCACGAAGGCGATCAAGACGCCTCGAAACTGCCAGCGCGGCTCGATCAGCTGTCTCGGCAACAACCGCCTTCACGGAAATGCCCTTGCCTTCGACAATGAGTTCTCCCTTTCCATGCAGCGCGATCTTAATGCGACACTGAAGATCGTCACCGCCTTTGGGCCCGTTGACATCACTGAGCGCCACGTCGACGGTTCGAATGTGTGACGAGAAACGATCGAAAGCAAACAGCAGGCAACGCTCGATACTCAACTGCTGATCAGAAGTGATCCCGATGTTTCGATCCAGAAGCTGCACGTCCATGGTGGAATAGTCCTTAAAGAAAGCGGTCCAATTGTTGCACGCGAAACTCATATCCGCCAGACTCTATCATTTCTTTGGAGATTGACTATTTCAAACATAAGTTCTAAACCATTGATTAAAGTGAACTGTTTTCTGTTCAGAAGATTTGCCCGTTCTCGTGTGCCAGACAATCGTCAACATATTCAATGGATCAATAGATCAGTCACGTTTAATGGATTTGTTATTGCTGGTTGCGAGCCTATCCTTGGGTCGAAAAGTGCCTGAGCGACAGACGGAACCCAGAATTTCGCGTGTCCCGATTGTCTCACATGCATGACGCCTGCGTGAGAAACTGCTGGTTCGTTCGGAAAGCATGTCCGTTTTTCGTTTCGAGCAGCTTCTGAACCGTGTCTTCCGCTTTCCATGGAGTTCTTCCAATGAAATGCCCCGTGTGCGATTCGAGCCTGCAAATGACAGCGCGTTCCGGCGTTGAAATTGACTACTGCCCGGCCTGCCGAGGTGTCTGGCTGGATCGCGGCGAGCTTGACAAGATCATCGAAAGGTCGGGCCATGACGGCGCCGGAGGCCAGTTGTCCGAAGACCGCGAACGGCATTTTGACTCGCGCGGTTCGTCAGCCTCGAAGGATCGTTCTCCTCCCAAAAAGGAGTCGTTCTGGAGGGAATTGTTTGATTTCGGTTAAGCCGCAGCAGGCCTCCCGTTTTCAGTCTGTGTGTCTTCCAGCCAGACCAGTGACTCCAGCTCAGCGGGGAGGTGCCGCATGGTCTGCCGCCAGAAAACCCTGCGCTCCTCGTGGCTGACAGCCTCGCAGACACGCATACTCTGGAGTTCAAACGGCGTCAGCAGGAGTACTACCAGCGTCTGGATGCCGTCCGTACGGAAGGCGACTGGGAAGGGAAGTTGATAAGGGGACATTCTGCTTTAACAGATAGGTACATGTCCCTTTTGACATTTCCATAGCAGCTTTGTGAACTCCGCGGCCCCTCGCCGGCTCGCCCGGCAGGACCGGACGTTTTGAAGTTATGAGGTCGCAAGCAATCGCTCGCCTGCCCAGCTCGCCTGGCAGGAAGCTAAGTGTCGCTGCGTTGCTCATGTTGCATCGTGCAAAAACTTTCCGTTCCGGTTGGACGAGCCAACCGGGGCGGCCGCGCGTTTGTTCCCTTTGCCTAACGACAAAACTCCCGCTCATGCCAGGCAAGCTGGCACGGGGCGACTATCGGACTTGCCCCCGACAATCCGTTCTGGACGGCACTCGCCAATAAAGCGGAGCTGGCGGCCGACTACCTTGGCAGCGTGAATCGAGCGAAGACGGAGTACCTTGTCGGGCGAACCGAGATTGTCGGCGGCGATATTGCCATTCGATTGCCCGGCATTCTGCAGCATCAGGCGGATTTACAGATCAGTCCGCAGCGACTCGCGACTTCAACAAGTCCACCGTCCTGGCCGCCGGTCAGCGAGACCGCACGCTCGCCAACGCTCGCACCAACCTTGCCGCCGCTAAAGGCACCTGGGAAGAAGGACTCGGAGGCCAGACAGACGCCAACACAACCGTAGTGAAACCGTCCCTCGATCCGCCCACGACGGAGACCACCAGCACCTCAGGCACCGCCGTAGCTCTCCACACTGCTCACCGGCGGACTCGTCTCCACTCAACCCGAGCAACCACAAACCGGCACTCAATACCTGAACGTTACTTCGGTCGGCTCATAGGGAGGGCAATGAGCGGGCAAACCCGAGTGTTCCCGAATCTGAAGCGACTGTGATTGAGATCCGCAGTCGTCGTGGGCGATCCGACAGAATAACCTGGAAGGTTCGTCGAGTCACCGCATTGAAAGAATCTGCCCGCAGTTTATTTGACCGACTAAGAAAGAGAATGCTGCTGGACTACGGTTTCCGCCATTGCGCGGCTGACTTCCGCTTCATCGCCCACAACGATATCTGCTCCGGCAATGATAAATTCGTCCGTGTGGATCTGATGCCGGGAGCGAACGATCCTGGTGGCCTGCGGAGCGATCGTGCGGAGCAGATTCAGGATCGCCAGAGCATCCTGACGCGACGGCAGCGTGATGACGACAATCCGCACATGTTCCAGATGCAGATGCTGCAGAACCTCTGCGTTGGATGCATCCCCGATCGCTCCTCGAAATCCCATGGCCTCGGCGCTGGAAATTCCTTCAGGGCTGAGGTCGACCACCAGCACGCGATCCCGGATTTCCCCGAGTCCACTGACTGCCCCGCGTCCAGCCGGTCCAAAACCAATCACCAGAATCTCGCACGGTGGATGATCGGGGGCAACGGGAGCGGCATCAGGCCGGGACGAACTTCGTCGCCGATTCAGCCATTCAGCAGCACGCGGCGCAAAGCTGATCAGCCACGGAGTCACGAGCAGTGTCACAATCGATGCCGAAACGATCGCTGAGTATTGTGGTTTGCTGAGCAGACCGCCGGCAAGCGCTTCGCCTCCCAAAACAAACGCAAATTCTCCCACCTGACACAGACACAGGCCTGTGGAAAGGGCTGCTCCAGACGAATGGCCAAAGAGCCGAAACAGACTCCAGATGATTGCCGTTTTTCCGACCAGGATAATGGCAGCCAGAGTCAAAACGGTCAGGATGTTTTCGAACATCCAGATGGGGTCGGCGATCATCCCCACGGATCCGAAAAACAGCGTGAGCAGCACAATTCGCAGGGAAGAAACGTCGGCTCGAATCTGCACCGCAAACTTTGAGTTCCCCAGAAACATCCCGGCCACAAACGCACCCAGCGCGGGAGACAACTTTGCGGCGTGAGCTGCCCAGGTAGCTCCCAGGCCCACGATAACGCTCAGCAGAACCGTCAGTTCACGATTCTTCCCAAACGATGGTGACTGCAATGCTCGCACGGCAACATAGTTCATCAGGAAGTAAAGACCACCGATGATCACGAACGCTGCCAGCGCGATCCCACCTACGCGAGATGCCACCGTGGCCGCGCTGCCGCCCTGAGCCAGCAGTGGTATCAAAATCGCAAGCGGTACAACGGCCATATCCTGAACCAGCAGAACTGCCAGTGAGTTACGACCTGACTGCGAGTCCATTTCCCCTCGATCCACAAGCACGCCCAGCACAGCCGCCGTACTGCTCAACGACAACATCGCTCCTATCGCGATCGATGTGGAAATCGCCATTCCATATTGATAACAACAGACCGCGGCGACCAGAAGAGTGACCACCACCTGCGCGACTCCACACAGCAAGGTGGATTTTCCAAGACCGATCACGCGCTTCCAGGAAAATTCGAGCCCCAGACTGAAGAGCAGAAGTGCCACGCCCAGTTCCGCGATTGCCTCAATCTGTTCGTCGGCTCTGACCATGGCAAAACTGCCCGGTCCACCCATCACCATCCCGGCCAGCAGATAGCCAACGATGGGATTCTGCTTCAGACGAGCCATCAACCCTCCTGCCATCAGGCAAGCAAGGAGCAGGATAATGATCTGAAGCAGCATGTCCCACGAATTCATGATTCGCCCTTTATCTTCCCTGATTGTAATCTGAGCCCAGCGGGGAACCCTGTCTCACCAGCCTGAGCCAACAGGTCTGAACCCGTGGACTCAGAGCACCTCCGCCGCATCATAGGGCTCTCGCAGTAACAGGTGCTTAACAGACCGGCGAAAATTTCCCCCTCGCCTGAAATCGGGATGAACCTGCGAGAAAGTTGCGAAAACGTCTCGCCCCTCATCGCCCTGCGAAGCTCGTTCCAATTGAAAGCCAGCAACCGGGGGTGTTTTTCGAGGACTCCGGGACTAACTTCAAAACTTGGGCTCCTGCTGAGCAAGCCAGCAGGGGGCCTTTGACGGGAACGTGTTCCACGACAGGTGCACATCATCGCCCCATGTTGGCTTGCCCGACATGAGCGTAAGTTTTGAGGTTACAACACGCGCCCGAAACAACCGGCTCCCCTTGCCGGCTCGCCCGGCAGGAAGCAAAGTTTTTTATCTCTTGTAACAATCCAGCCTGGCCCGTGTATTGATTGTAGGAGAAGTGAATGCAAGGACCCGAAACCCGCGAATCACAGCTGGCGAGACTCAGCAGCCCTCAATCCGATGAGGGCTGGCGTGAGTTTGCCACGATCTATCGCCCGCTCGTTTATCGAGTGGCCAGGGCGAAAGGGTTGCAGCACGCCGATGCCGAAGATTTGACTCAGGAAGTGCTGTCGGTCATCGAACGATCGCTCGATCAGTTTGACCCGAAAACGGGTGGGTTTCGAAGTTGGTTGTACCAAATCACTCGCAATCTGGTCGTCAACCACCTGACTCGCAGGCGCGGTCCAATCGGGAGTGGTGATAGCGATGTCGGACGCATACTTTCCCAGCAACCTGCCATCGACGATCAAACCGCGACGTTGTTTCGACTTGAGTATCGTCGAGCTTGCTTTCAACAGGCCACGTCGATCGTTAAGACCGAATTCAGTGATGTCACGTGGTCCGCGTTCTGGCTGACGGCTGTCGAATTACAATCGATCGCAAGTGTTGCAAAGCAGCTCGGAAAATCGGAAGGAGCCATCCGCGTTGCTCGGTGCCGCGTCCTGGATCGACTGCGTGTATTCGTCTCTGAACAAAGTGGCGGCTTCGAGCCGCCGGAATGAAATCGTAAGACAGGCTTCCCGTGGGATAAGTAGCTACCGCCCCTTGCCAGCTCGCCTGGCAGGACGGGATGTTTTGAAGTTAGAAGATGTTGATTTTTTCACAATCGTGAGCCGCATGGCGCTAGCCGCGGGTTTTGATTTGATCGTTTGACCCGACTCGAAGAGGAGGTGCAAGACCACTCCACCTCCTCTTCGAGTCGGGTTAAACGTGAACTATTTCTGGCAACCTTAAATCAACCGTCGGCTAGCGGCGGTTGCTTTGGCGGTTCTTTACACTCACCCGCAGCTAGCGCTTTGCGGCTCACCAAAACGTTCGCTCGTGCCAGGCAAGCTGGCCCGGGGCGGACGCAAAACCACATACACCGGAGCCAAACATGATCGCAAACAATCACTACGACGATGACGAGCTACTCAAGCTGCTTCGCCGACGCATGGGCAACGAGGACGATCTCGCGCTAGCCCATGTCGAGTCCTGCACGGTATGCCAGGCCAAACTGGAAACGATCTCACAATCCGGTATGACCTGGAATGAAGTGTCTGATCTATTGCGGCCGGATGAAACTTCACCCGAAGCAAAATTCGTCAAGAGTTTCGGCGTCGACAGCGTCGGCGAAGAAGAAGCGAGAGTCTTGGCTTCCACCACAAGTTTTCTGGAACCGAGTGATCATCCCGATTCACTGGGCCGATTCGCACGGTACGAGATCATGGAGTTGCTGGGGCGCGGCGGCATGGGGATCGTGATGCGAGGTTTTGATACTTCGCTCAATCGACATTCGGCGATCAAAGTCCTGGCTCCGGAATTGGCCAGCAGCGCGGCGGCGAGAAAGCGATTCTCTCGTGAAGCCAAGAGTGCCGCTGCGGTTGTGCATTCTCACGTCGTACCGATTCAAACAGTCGATGAACACAACGGCTTGCCCTATTTGGTAATGCCAGTTGTCGAAGGCCAAAGCCTACAACAGCGAGTCCAACAGAACGGCCCGCTATCGGTGATCGAAACCGTTCGCATTGCCGCTCAAGTTGCATCAGGACTTCAAGCAGCCCACGAACAGGGACTCGTACATCGCGACATCAAACCAGCCAATGTGCTGCTTGAGAACGGCGTCGAACGGGTTCAAATCACTGACTTCGGACTCGCCCGAGCGATCGATGACGCCAGTATGACTCGCAGTGGAGTGGTCACAGGCACGCCACAATACATGTCGCCCGAACAAGCTCACGGCGACACGATCGATCACCGCAGCGATCTGTTCAGCCTCGGCAGTTTAATCTACTTCATGCTTGCTGGACGTTCCCCCTTCCGCGCCGAAACAACCATGGGAGTGCTCAACCGCATCGGCCACGATGAACCACGCAGCCTCCGCAGCATCAACGCTGAAGTCCCACAGTGGCTGGAGCAGATCGTAATGAAGTTACTTTCCAAGTCGCCTGCAGGTCGTTTTCAAACGGCTGCTGCAGTGGGCGAGTTACTGCAAGACTGGCACGCGCATCTTCAACAACCCGACATCGTCCCGCGTCCCACTGAGCCGACGGCGCTAGCCGCGGGCTCTTCAACCGCTACACCGATGGCCTCAGGCAGCGGGCTCACCAAATGGCTGATCGCCACCGCTGCGTTTGCATTCTTCGCTTTCGCAGGAGTCCTAATCGTCCTTGAAACGAACAAGGGAACTCTGACCATTCATTGCGAAGCGGACGACGTTCCCGTTCGCATCATGCGAGGTCACAAGGTTGTCGAGCAATTGACCGTCACGAAAGGTGCAGAGTCCATTCGCATTGCTGCGGGGGTTTACGTTGTGGAGATTGACGGTAAGTTCGACGGCCTGGAAATAAAGGACGGGACTGTATCGCTTGGCCGTGGCATGACCGAAATTGTGAAAGTCATCAGCCGAGATGCGGCGGACAGTTCTCGACGCGTAGTCAACAGCGCTCAGTCACAATCCGATTGGGAAGAGGCAGTCAGATTAAGTGGTTCTGATGGGAAAGTTGTTGTGGACGTCTATTGTGGTGAGGACGTCATGCCGCAGATGAACGGCCAGGGCCCGAATAAGGCGAAACACGTTAAGCTGCTTCAGAATCTGAACGCCATCGAAGGCGTGACTTGCAACTTTCGGATAGCGGGCAAGGGAAACGAGATTTTCAACATCACTGTTCGGGATCCACAGCATCGACTCATAGGCGAAAACGCCACGGACAACACTCCTGCAAGAATCCGCGATGCGTTATTCGCGGCGTTCAAGACGGCTGGAATCGAAGATGTACGTTGGCCGCAAGTTGATAGTGCAGAAAATGTGCCAGGCACCATTGAGCGGGACCCATCGAAAAAGGCATCGGATACCTCAGATCAGATTCCATCTCGAACACCGCGAGAAAATCGATGGATGGTTGATTTTAAAAACACGCAAAATCTCGACAAATACGCCAGCCAATTGGATTTCTTCAACATTGAACTGGGTTGTGTATTCAAAGATGGACGTATCTTCTACGTGAAGAATCTTGCCGGCACACCTGTCGTGCGTGAAGCACTTTCGACGACTGAGCAGCGTCTCTTCTTATCACATACCGGCGAAATTTTCACGTTGGACCTGGAACTTTTAGTCAAAGCTGGCATACCAGATCCAAGCATGGGCACCGTACTTCACTTTTATGATTCGGAAACGCAGAAGTTGTTGGACAAAGCTGAATCAGAATACATGCAAAAACCGGTCGAGCAAATACGTCGCACCTGGTTTCAGGTTCGTCATGCTGGAAGTGGCTACGAGTTTTTCGTTGCGAAGCAGGAACTTCGTGAGGCGAAAAATGCGTACGACACCATTTTCGACAACCCGCAAGCTCACGGTGCTGCAGACGCGACTGCTGAATCATCGTCAGTACTAGCCGACTCAAAGTCTTCGATTCCATCTGCAGAGAACGCAGGTAACGAAACAACAACACGACTTTGGAATCAGTACGGAGTGACTCCATCACCCGTCACAGACACGACCGCGAGAATCATGGAGTGGATGGGGCTTCATCTCACGCCGATTGGGAAATCACAATTTCGCGGAGAAAACGTGGCTGCAAAGTATCTCGGAGGTCTGGACGTGACATTCGTCAGGGTGCACGGGCCTGCGGAGAAAGCCGGTTTCAACGACGTTGATATCGTCGTGACACTGCAAGGCACAGGAATGTCGGAACTGCCGCACCTTGACCACGCAATACAGGAAATGCGCCAGAATGCGAAACATGGTGAAGCCGCAATGCTGTGCTTTGAAGTTCTCCGCAGTGGTAAGATTGCGGAGGTGCAGGTTACCGTACCTGAGTCTCTGTGGAACGATTCTTCGTTGGCGATACCGCCTCTCTCCGAATGATCTTGGACGTATTCTGTGTCCGACTCCTTGCATTGTCCTCTATTCAACGAAAATTTCCTTCCGATTCGGCAAGCCAGCCGGGGAGGCGGTGTTTGAGATCGTCGGTGTTAACTGTAAAACGTTGGCTCCTGCTGGGCGAGCCAGCAGGGGGCCTTTGGTTAATCTGGTTGACGATTTGTGTCCTGTCGGCCGGTTCAGATTTTGTGAATCCCAATAGGCATTGTCGGGCGGCGCTCTGACTGAACTTCATGCGGGCCGAAACAGGAGATGTGTTACCAGTCCACAGTCGTTCAGTGAACGTGCTGATCGACAGTGTTCGTCAAATTTTTGCAGTTTTGATAGTCGGCGTCTTTAAGCGGCCGATTTTTAACCTCTGGCTGAGTTCCGAAGAATGCCGATTCAGGTCTTCACTCCGAAATCCGTGATGAGCTATCCTGCAACGGCCTTCCGAACTCTGCCCGCCTATTTGGCCCGCCTGTTTGGTCTGCCAAATTCGCCCGCCGATCTGGTCTGCCAACGGGGGCCCGCCGATGCAACCCGCCGAAAACCGTCTCCTCCGGAGAAGTCTGATGAACCGTCTGTCAGTCGCAGTCCTGTGTATTGTCGCCTCCATCGCCGGTTTTCTCGGAGCGCAATCGCTGAACGCCGTTGACAGCAAACCGACGGCCGCCGAACGTGCTCGCCAGGATTTTGAGCTGATGCGGCTGTTTGCAGACGCTTATGAGCAGATTGATGCCAACTATGTCCGTGAAGTCGACCGGCGAGAACTTGTGGATGCTGCTGTTCGGGGCATGGCCAGTCATCTGGATTCGTATTCAACGTATATCCCGCCTCAGGAACTGAGCAAATTCGAGCAATATCTGGAGCAGGAGTTTGTCGGGATCGGCATCCATGTGAATGCCAATGGCGGCAAGCTGGAAATCGTCAGCCCCCTACCCGGCTCACCGGCCTTCCGAGCCGGTTTGCGGTCAGGCGATGTGATCGCCGAAATCGACAGCAAGACCACGACAAATATGACGCCGGCCGACGCGGCCAAACTGCTGAGCGGCCCGCCTGGGCGTTCCGTTGTTCTTGGCATCCGCAAGCCGAACGCGGAAAGCGTGACGCAGGTGACCGTTGTGCGTGAAACCATTCAGTTGCCCACCGTGGTTGGTATGTCGCGAGACAAAGATCAGCATTGGAAGTTCATCCTGAACAGCGAGCAAAAAACGGGCTACATTCGCATCACTCATTTCAGCCGCAACACGGCCAATGAACTGAAAGCAGCGCTGGAAAAACTGGGGTCTCAGGAGATGAAAGCTCTGGTCCTCGACCTGCGTTCCAATCCGGGCGGCCTGATGGAATCGTCCATTGAGATCGCCGATCTGTTTTTGGATTCCGGGGCCATCGTCAGCATGAAGGGCCGGGCTGTCAATGAGCGAAAATGGAACGCCAAAAAGAGCAACACGATTACCGATGTTCCCCTGGCTGTGCTTGTGAACCGTCAAAGTGCATCGGCCAGCGAAGTCCTGAGCGCATGTCTGCAGGACAATCACCGGGCTACCATCGTCGGCGAACGATCGTGGGGCAAGGGAAGCGTCCAGAATGTCATTCCCATGGAATCCGGACGCAGCGCCCTGAAGCTCACGACGGCCAGTTATTTTCGCCCGAGCGGGATCAACATTCACCGCTTTCCGGACTCAAAAAAAGAAGACGACTGGGGCGTGAAGCCCAACGACGGTCATCTGGTGGAACTTTCAAAGGAACAATGGCTGGAATGGATGAAGGCACGCGAGACAAACGATGTGCTTCACGGACAGTCTCCCGATCCGGACTTTACGTCTTATCAGGACATCCAGCTGGACCATGCAGTGGAGTTTCTTGCCAGCCAGTTCTCCGCTACGCCCACGGCTCCTCCAGTGGTTCCGGCGGCCGAAATCGGCAAAGTGGATGTTAAGTAAACCGGCTCTGCAAACTTCTTGACACCATCGCCATCGCCTTGGCCCTGCAGCGGACAGGGCACCCTCGAGCAAAGAATTCTGCTATTGGATTGCAGACGCTGCCTCTCGGTGTTCAAATCTGCGGAAACCGGTGAGGTGCAGCCTGCCTGCTTCATCGGATTCCACCAGGTTTTCAGAGGTAAAACGATGCGATTTCCACGATTCTTTCTGATCATGGCCGCCCTGTGCGCGGCGACAGTCTCTGCGTCTGCAGACGAATGGGAAAGCCTGTTCGATGGCAAAACCATGGACGGCTGGGATGGCGATCCAAAGACCTGGAGCGTTAAGGATGGTGCCATCACCGGCACGACGTACAACGAAGAAGACAAAAAGCTGAAGGGAAACACCTTCATTATCTGGCGCGGCGGCGAAGTGGATAACTTCGAACTGGAGCTGGAATATAAAATCGTAAACGGTAATTCGGGCGTTCAGTACCGCAGCTTTGAAGTTCCAGAGGAAAAGTGGGTCATTGGCGGCTATCAGGCCGACTTTGAAGCGGGCGACACCTATTCGGGTATTCTCTACGGCGAACGTTACCGTGGCATTCTGGCTCTGCGCGGCGAATCAACCGAACTGGTTCGCAACGACGGCAAGTTCGAGAAGAAGGTTACCGGTAGTGTTGGCGATACCAACGAGATCCAGAAGAAGATCAAAAAGGAAGACTGGAACAAATACCGCATCGTCGCTGATGGCTATCACTTCCAGCATTTCATCAACGATGTGAAGACTGTTGATGTGACCGACAATGACGTGGAAGAACGCCGCGCGGCTGGATTTTTGGCACTCCAGGCTCACGCCGGCCCGGCTATGGAAGTCCAATTCCGCAACATTAAGCTGAAGCGACTGCCGGCTCCAAAGAAAGTGGCCCTGATCGCCGGTGTCCCAAGCCACGGCTATGGAGCCCACGAACATAAGGCGGGCTGCATGCTGCTGGCTGATGCACTGAACTCTTCAGGCCTTGGTATTGAAGCCACCGTCTATACAAATGGCTGGCCTCAGGATGATTCGGTTCTCGACAACGCAGATACTATTGTGATCTACGCTGACGGTGGCGGCGGGCATCCTTTCAACAGCAAACTCGACCGTCTGAAGGCGCTGCAGAATCGTGGCGTCGGCATGGTCTGCATTCACTACGGCGTCGAAGTTCCCAAAGGCCCGTCAGGAAATGCCTTCCTGCAGTGGATCGGCGGATACTTTGAAACAGACTGGTCGGTCAATCCTCACTGGACCGGAACATTCGACAGCTTCCCAAAGCACGTTATTGCAAACAGTGTGAAGCCATTTCGAGTCAACGATGAGTGGTACTATCACATGCGTTTTGCGGAAAACGCGGACGTGATTCCCGTGCTGTCTGAACTGCCACCAAAAGACACTCTTGTCAAAGAAGATGGCAGCCTGTCACGTGCCGACGGTCCTCACAGCAACAACGCGGCCGTCCGAGCTGCCGTGCTGGAGCGCAAGGAACCACAGACAGTGGCCTGGGCCGTATCTCGCAAGGATGCCGGCCGGGGCTTTGGCTTCACTGGCGGACATGATCACTGGAACTGGGGCAATCGTGATTTTCGTACGCTGGTTCTGAACGCCGTTATCTGGACAGCTCACGGCATGGTCCCTGACAGTGGCGTGAACTCCAAAGCGCTGACAGTGAAGGATCTGATGGCCAATCAGGACTACGATGTTCCTGGTGATTTCAATCCTGCCCGCATTCAGGCCATGCTGGATGAATGGGCGGCGGCCGGCAAGTAGTCACAGGGCGCAGTCTATGGTGGCACTTCCAGCGGAGGTGTCACCTCGCCACTGTTTGTTCGGAATCCATGAGTTGACACCTGCACTTGTCTGCACGTGGAAATGATGACCATCAACGTCCTGCACACGAATCGGGTCCCATGAACGCAGGAGCCAGTTCCCCGGATTTTCCTGGCTCTGCTGAAGGCTCTGTTGAGCACTCTGGTTCGGCTGCCCACGGTGTCAGCTTCCTGTTCGCCGCTGCTGTATTCCTTAGTGCGTTTTTGTTGTTTCAGATTCAGCCGCTGATCAGCAAAGCCATTCTGCCCTGGTTCGGTGGCACGCCCAGCGTCTGGACCACCTGCATGCTGTTCTTCCAGGTGCTTCTGTGTGGCGGCTATCTGTACTCACATCTGGTCACGGCAAAACTTCCGCCGCGATGGCAGAGTTGGCTGCATGCGGCCCTGCTGCTGATCACCCTCGCCTTTCTGAATATTCTGCCCTCTGCTGAATGGAAACCGAACGGACCAGAATCACCGACCATCCGCATTCTGCTGTTACTGATCTCCACGGTTGGGCTGCCTTACTTCGTACTCTCCACGACGGGCCCTTTGCTGCTGCGGTGGTTCAGCGTTGTCGAGCCATCGTCGTCACCCTATCGTCTGTATGCCCTGTCAAACGCAGGGTCGCTTCTGGCACTGCTGTCATATCCGTTTGTGTTCGAACCGCTGATGCGAGTTTCAATGCAGGCTCAGTCGTGGTCCGGCGGATATCTTGTGTTTGCCATCCTGTGCACGATGTGCGCAATCTATTCACAGAGACGAGCGGCTGACACAGCCCCAGCCGGCATCTCACCGAACACTCGTATTTCTCAGGAAGCAAATCACCACGGGCAGAAATCGACAGGGCAGAAATCGGGAAGCACAGGACTGGCTTTTGGAAAATGGTTCACGCTGGCCATGGTAGCCTCCACCATGCTGCTGGCGGAAACCAATGAAGTCTGTCAGGATGTCGCCGTCATTCCATTCCTGTGGGTCGCGCCACTCTCGCTGTATCTGCTGTCCTTCATACTGTGTTTCGAAAATGATCGGTGGTACCGTCGTGCGTGGTACTCGCTGGGCACGGCGATTCTTGTGCTGGCCGTTTGCTGGCTGCAGAGTTTTGGAGCACGAACTTTTCTCCCCGTGCAGCTTGCCATCTACTTCGGCGCTCTGTTCAGCATCTGCATGCTGTGTCACGGGGAACTGGCCAGACTTCGCCCGCAGTCCGAATCACTGACTATTTTTTATCTGACATTATCAGCCGGCGGAGCAGCGGGCGGCTTATTCGTCGGTATCCTCTCGCCTCTGATTTTTCCCGCCTTCTGGGAACACTATCTGGGCTTGATCGCCTCCTGCATAATTGCAGTGATCGTTTACTTTGATCATCGCGGCTGGTGGTCCGACGACGAACGTCCTTCGACATTGTGGGTGGGTCTGGCGATCGTTTTGTTTGTCGGCATCGGCACCGTGTTCGCCGCAGCGGTCACCAGTTACGCCAGTTCGGTCGCGATGGTCCGCAATTTCTACGGCGTTCTGGAAGTGCAGAATGACCCGATTGAAGACGCGATGATCCTGCGTCATGGCCGAATCATGCACGGCCTGCAGCTCAATGGTGTCCCAAGCCTGCCGACGATGTACTACGGCTTTCGAACCGGTGTGGGGCGAGCACTCGCAGAACTGCGGGATCGCAAAGCAAAGCTGAAGATTGGGCTGGTGGGTCTGGGCGTCGGCACTCTGGCGGCTTATGGCCAGGAAGGCGACGAGTTCCGGTTTTATGAAATCAACGAGAATGTCACCCGCCTGGCAGAGGAGCATTTCACGTTTCTGAAGAATTGTCCTTCAACAGTTCACATCGTTCACGGGGACGCGCGCCTGATGCTGGAAAACGAGTCACCTCAGAACTTTGACCTGCTGGTGCTGGATGCGTTTTCCGGAGACGCCATTCCGACGCATCTGCTGACGCTGGAATCCATGCAGACCTATCTTCGCCATTTGCGATCGGACGGGCTGATTGCCATCCACATCTCGAATATTCATTTCAACCTTCGTCGAGTGACAGATGCCCTGGCCGCCGCCGCGGGACTCAATGCTGTGACCCTGGAAACGGCTGCTGTTCTTGACCGCAGCACAGGCACGCAAAGTCTCACAGAACCAGGCAGCCGCTGGGTCCTGATGGCTCAGGATCGGGAATCGTTAAACAGGGCGAGATTCCTCGAAATCGCTTCCAGGGAGACATTGCCTATGGAACGGCGAGTGCTCTGGACGGATGATTTCAGCAACCTGATTGAAGTGCTGGACTGGGAGTAACTCGCCGATGCGCATCCTTCTGATTGCCGACATCCATTCCAACTGGCCGGCTCTGGCTGCGATCGATGAGACATTCGACGCGTGTCTGTTTCTCGGCGATGTCGTCGACTACGCCACCGATCCGTTATCCTGTATCGACTGGGTGCGGAAACATGCGACAGCGATGGTGCGCGGTAATCACGATCACTCGGTGGCGCAGCGAGTTCTTGTGCGCCCCGGGGGAACATTTCGCCGCATGGCGGCTGCGATGAGACCCAGACACTTCGAGGTTCTTGACGACGAACAGCTCACCTGGCTCGCGCAAATGCCAGTGACTCGTCATCTGACCTTGGGTGATTATCGCTTCCTGCTGGTCCACGCGACCCCGCGAGATCCCATTGACGAATACCTCGGCGACAACGCTGATCAGTGGCAACAGCGGCTGGAGCATGTGGACGTGGATTTTGTGTGTGTCGGCCACACTCACATTCCGATGCAGCTGCAGCTCGAAAAAAATCAGGTGATCAATCCCGGCAGCGTGGGCCAGCCGCGTGACGGCGATCCTCGAGCCGCCTATGCCATCATAGAGAATGGCCAGGTGGAATTTCGCCGAGTGGACTATGACATCGATCAGACCATTCGTCACATGCAATCCTGTGGCATTGACGAAGCGATCGTTGCCAAGGCAGAAATCGTGCTCCGCAGCGGCGGCAGCCCCACGTCAAACGGATCCATGGAACTTTAGCTGTCCCTGAGAATCCCGAGGTATCTCACAAGCTTGCGTAAAGAACCGGTATTGGCAGTGGCCCGGCTTCTTGTTGTGCGGCCGCTCACGACCCAGTGAAACGCAAACCAATGCAGAGGTCTGACCGACAAATCGCTGTCTCAAGGGCCACGAAGGATTTCTTCTTAACAATCTGGACCTGCCGTAGGCGACCGACGGCAACGCCTGTAGCGATTATCGCAACTACAGAAAGATTCCCATCTCGATGCGAGAGCGATCGGCGGATTCGACCGCATATGAAATGGACTTTGTGTGAGGCAGCGTTCTGGAATGTTAAGACCGCGACAATCCTGCCCCGAATGTTAAGAGGACAACCGATACTTCCTTAGCATTATGAAGGCGGCGTTTCAAAGTTTAATTGATACGGATTCGCACTCCGCCTCAAATGTCAAAAGAGGCGAGCTCTGCTGATTAGATGCCTGAGCCTGAAACCAGAGAAGCGGTTCATCGGATCTGAGTAAAATGGAGTTCGCGGTGGTCCGTCCTCTTGTTTTTTTCTGTCTGCTTCTGCTGGCAATTACTTCTGCACGTCCGGCCCTTGCACAGACTGAAACTGAAGACGGGGCCTCTGGTGATCGCTTTGCAGATACGCTGGACGAACTGCAGCGTCGAATGGCCGCACTTGAGACGCGAAACGCGAAGCTCGAAGCCGAGTTGGCACTTCAAAGTGGTGCAGAGAGCCTGATCGAAAAGAATGCGTCCAGCAAAGCCGTAGACGATTCACCTGACTCGTTTGAAGCCCTGCTGAAATCCAGTCAGGAATCCGACGAGCGTCTGAGCAAAATCGAAGAACGCCTCAAGAAGGAGGCAGACGCAGCGAAGAAGAAAAAAGAGGAAGACGCGAAGAAGGGAAAAAAATGGTTCGAAAAATATACGATCCGTGGATACGCCCAGTTCCGCGTCAACGATGTCATGGACAACGACGGCCCCGCAAAGGCACAGGCAGTGGGAGACAGTTCCATAGGAGATAATCAGAGCTTTTTAATTCGCCGTGCACGGCTGGTCTTTTCTGGAGACGTCTCTGACCATCTGTCGCTGTATTTCCAGCCGGACTTCGCTGTGGCTCCTCCGGGAAGTCCGGACGCAAACCAGTTCGCTCAAATTCGCGACCTGTATGCAGACATCTCTCTGGACGACGAGAAGGAATTTCGCTTTCGAATTGGACAATCCAAGGTTCCGTATGGCTGGGAGAATCTTCAATCCAGCTCCAATCGACTGCCTCTCGATCGAAGCGATTCTCTGAACAGTGCTGTGCGAAACGAACGCGACCTTGGCATTTTTGCTTATTGGACTCCGACTGAGGTCCAGGACACCTTCAAGTACATCATGGATGAAGGACTGAAAGGCTCCGGCAACTACGGAATGGTTGGTTTTGGAGTCTGCAATGGCCAGGGAGGATCTCTTCGTGAACAGAACGATGACCTTCAAGCGTTTGCACGAATCGCCTATCCATTCTGGCTGAATGACTCCCAGATTGTCGAAGTTGGCTTCCAGGGCTACACGGGACAATACACTGTTCTGACATCACCGATCAGCCCAATCGGCGTCGGTGCCCCTGTTGCCCCAACGAGTAATGCCAATGGCATTACGGATGAAAGATTGGCCTGGACTTTTGTGTATTATCCTCAGCCGATCGGCTTCCAGTCTGAGTGGACAGTTGGCCGAGGTCCGTCGCTGAATGAAGCTCAGACAGAAATCGGCGATGCCGCTCTTTACGGCGGATATGCAATGGCGATGTACCGCCAGAAACTCGAAAAAGGCGAACTGATTCCCTTCGCTCGCTGGAACTATTATCAGGGCGGCTACAAAACAGAACGAAACGCCCCTAACTCCCAGATTGAAGAGTGGGAATTCGGAACAGAGTGGCAGTTTTCAAAGTCTCTTGAGTTTGTCGCGATGTATACCATCACGGACAGGACCAACACTCAGGCGATCGGAACTGCGAATACGCAGTCGTATGAACAGTTTGAAGGGCAGCTGCTCCGGTTTCAGGTTCAGGTGAATTATTGAGATCTGCAGCGGCAACGGATCGCGGCTGGCCAAATTCTGAATCTGGCCATGGCAGGAAAGCGACTTTCATGGGTCGTTGGTTGGAAAAGGGGCATCTGGAGCCAGGTAAGGCGGTAAAATCGCCTTTTCCCCCACTTCTCTTCTCGTTTTGGTGGAGAGACGCCTACATTTCGCCGATCAGGCTGGAAATTTGATGAGTCCACCATTATCCTGCGTGGCTCGATTCACTCTTAGCGACGGCGCTCGCGCTGCATTTGAGCGTTTTCCCAGCTTTTTGACACGTTTTCGATTCAGTTTACGCCATGCCTAATTCAGCGTCTGCAGAAAAATCACTTCGTAGGTCTCTTGTTCGCCGCGAGCGTAATCGCCATCAGCGCGGTGCTCTGCGGACCCGGATCAAGAAATTCCGCGCGTTGATTGGCGAAAAGCCGACTCAGGAAGTCGCTGACAAGGAATTCAGCCTTGTCGTAAAAGCGCTCGATCAGGCGGCTGCAAAGAAGCTGATCCACAAGAATGCGGCCTCCCGCACAAAGTCTCGTCTTGCCGCTCTGAAGCGAAAGACCTTCGTCAGCTAATTTGACGCTGCGATCAGAAACGACGACATTTCAAAGGCTGCAATCCGGTAACGGATTGCAGCCTTTTTGTTTTGATGGCTAATCGTTCGACTTCTCCAAACTTCCCACCCTTGTGACCGCTTCTGATTGCCGCGCACCGGCGGTGACAGATGTCTGGCCGTTCCCTGCTGATTTGCACTTCTTGAAAGCTCTTTCATGTCATTCACCCTACCTGTCATTGCGCCTTCTGCTCTGGCCAGCCTGCCCAGCCCTTCACTTGTCATTTTTCGCGAACGCCTGATTGCCAATCTCGACGGCATGCTGGCCATGGCCAAATCCCCTGACCGTTTGCGGCCCCACTGCAAAACTCACAAAATGGAACAGGTCATCAAACTCTGGCTGGAACGTGGTGTGACCAAACACAAAGCGGCAACGATCGCAGAGTGTGAGATGCTGGCCAGTGCCGGCGCGAAGGATGTTCTGTTTGCCTACAACCCTGTCGGACCCAACGTCGCTCGCATCGTGGCACTCGCGACGAAGTATTCTGGTTGTGCATTCACAGTCACCAACGATCACGAACGGCCTCTGCGGGAATTGTCGGCGACGGCTTCTGCGGCAGGAGTGACCATCGGCGTGATGCTGGACGTCAATGTCGGAATGGATCGCACCGGGATTACGCCCGAGACCCCCAGCGCTGTCGAACTCTATGCACTGACCGCCACCCTGCCCGGTCTGCGTCCCGCTGGATTTCACGTCTACGATGGCCATCAGCGTCAGCTCGGTCTGGAAGAACGTAAATCCGCCGTCGCCCAGCAGTGGCCGCGCGTGGTGGCGCTGCGAGCAAAGTGCGAAGCATCCGGCGCGAAGGTGCCTGCTCTCGCATGTGGCGGCACGCCCACTTTTCCATGTTACGCGGCGATGGATGATCCAACCATTGAGCTATGTCCGGGGACATGTGTGTTCCATGACGCGGGCTACGGCACCAGCTTCCCCGACCTGCCGTTTTCTCCAGCCGCTGCCGTGGTTACACGAGTCATCAGTCGCCCGGCTGCGGACCGCGTGACTCTGGATATTGGAAACAAGGCAGTGGCTGCGGATCCGCCACGAGGGTCACGGATGTATCTTCCCGAACTGCCAAATGCTGTTCAGGAAATCCACAGTGAAGAACACATGGGGCTCGTCACACCTGACGCAGACAAGTACCAGCCGGGCGACGTTCTGATGGCCATTCCCGTGCACATCTGCCCGACCAGCGCTCTGTACGACAAAGTCGCGGTCATTGAAAACGAACAGATCAAAGAGTACTGGGATGTAACAAGCCGAAATCGGAAGTTGACGATCTGAGTGAATTGGATCGATGGTTCGCTGTGAGAAATCCCTGAAGGCATTGACGTCAGAAGGGTGACGTGTCTGCGGGAAGCGACAGCACGAACCACCGGTGTAATCCGGAGCACTGCAGCCGTTTAGGTTCATTCCGTCGACTCGGCATCTCAACAGAGCGGAAACGGAACCCACACGTAAATGGCACCTTCAAAAGCCGGGTTTGTGGTACACCGCTTAGTGATACTCTCCGGGAGACGAAAACGGCGGACAGACCTCCCCTCCCTGCATTCACAGATGCGGCTTGCACTTCGGAACACGTGTAGTTGAATCGCTCAGTCAACTCAAATAGAAGGCTGAAAACCACAAGTCAGCGGCATGGAGATGGAAACATGGCCAAACAGCAGGTTAGCACAGTTGATAAAAAGGCGGGGCAGTTGATCGGCAATCATTGTGAACAACTCTGCCGCGGCAACTTTTCCGAGAATGACCTGTGCGCCTTCTTTATATTGCTTAGAGAACATGAAGCAAATCCTGACAATCCCTTTCGATGGTTCGCGGACGCCATGGCTCACCGCAACCGGACGAAAAGTCTCATTTACGGAACGGCACTCGGTGCGAGAGCGATATCAATGGATTGTCCGCTCGATCTTCTGCCGAAAGAGCAAAGCAACCTGAGGCACGACAAAGCCAGCAAAACCTTCGTTGATAAAGTCATTGCTGTTGGCAGACAGGCGTGGTTGGTCAATGCCAGGAATTCGGGACCGCTGATTCCGTCGGGATCTGTTTTCGGAGCAATGAAAATCACACGAAACACAAATGGACGTTTGCCAAACAGGAATTCGCGAAGCTGGCGAGAGCTCTTGAGACTTTCAGGGGCAAGCGGACAACGCTCCGGGTTGTGTTCCAGCGTTTTCAATGCCGCTTTAAACCGTCCAAGCCAACGTGCGGCTGGTGCCGGAGCATGGCTGGCTGCGTAATGATAGGCTGCATCCAGATCCTGTACTGCGGCGGTCTGGAGCCTTACCTGAAAAATCATTCTTCGTTCGGCAGAGAATGCCGAAGACGGACTTCCTGAAAAGCGTCGTCCAAAGACACCCCGTTGTCTCCCGCATCGAGTGCCTCGAGAGCCATCTTGACAGCGGGCCAGTCATCCGATTCGTCATCGAGTCGCTGCAATGCGGCTTCCAAAACTTCGTCTTCGCTCTGATAACGTCCGGTAGCGAGCTGTTTTTCAATCAGTTCGCTCACAGATGCCGGGAATTCGTAAACGGACATAGGGGTCTCACTTTCTTCAACAATGATACCGCGACGGGTTTTCTTTGTACACGAATTTTCTGGCATCGCGACTTGTCGTGACGTGAGTGCATTTGCGGCTGACATGAGAGGCGAGGAGATGCTGCTGCATGGGACAATGTAAGACGGCAGTCTACCCCTGCGGCTCGCCTTTTGGCGAAAGTCCTGCACGGCAAACGTGACCTACTGGCTCCGAGACGGGGACAACGCGCGACCGGGGCGTTACGATGACATTTGTGAACCCAACAGTAACAGTTTGGTTCTTCGGCTCTGATCTTGGCGAGTGATTCGCCGGAGCGTAGGGTTTCGGTATTCACGAAGGATGCCGATGCCATTCACTTTTACCTCAATCATGAACACAAATGCCCGAACGTCGGCCACGGTCCGCATCTTCGTGGAGCGGCTTTGTTCGTTGTCCTTTCTCGCTTTTTCCTTGTGAGGTTCTCATGCGAGCTTTCCTGATTGCCGTCTCGCTGCTTTGCCTGACGCTCCCGGTTTCCGGTGCGGACAAGCCCAATATCCTGTTTCTGTTTGCGGATGATCAGCGAGCTGACACGATTGCGGCGCACGGAAATCCGCATATCCAGACGCCGAACATCGACGGCCTTGTTGCGGCGGGTTTCAGCTTTCGTCGCAACTATGTGTTTGGCGGAAACAGCGGAGCAGTCTGCGTTCCCAGCCGCGCGATGCTGATGACCGGAAAGACGTGGTTCCATATTGATACGGCGTCGTTGAAGGGGGAAAAGCTGCTGCCCGAGCTGCTGCAGGAAAACGGCTATGCGACATTCGGAACCGGCAAGTGGCACAATGGTGAGAAATCCTGGCAGCGAGCATTCCAGGAGGGGAAAAATATCTTCTTTGGAGGCATGTCGGATCACACGCTCGTGCCATTGAAGGATCTGGATTCCAACGGCAGGCTGACGATGCAGCGAACGGGGGAGAAATTTTCCAGTGAGTTATTCGCCGACGCCGCAACGGAGTTTTTGCAGAAGCAGGATGGAAGCAAACCGTTCTTTGCCTACGTTGCCTTCACGGCACCCCACGATCCTCGTCAGCCGCCTGAAGAATGGCGCGACATGTACTATCGCAATCTGCCGCCACTCCCTGCCAACTTTTTGCCTCAGTTACCATTTGATAACGGCATGATGCAGGGAGGCCGCGATGAGAATCTCGGAGCCTGGCCGCGTACCGAGTCCATGATTCGTGATCAGCTGGCCGAGTACTACGGATTGATCTCCCACATGGATCAGCAGATCGGCCGGATTCTGGACGCTCTCAAGAAATCGGGCCAGGCAGACAATACGATCGTGGTCTATGCGGCTGACAATGGACTGGCACTCGGCAGCCATGGGCTGCTTGGCAAGCAAAGTGTTTTTGAACACAGCATGCGAGTTCCGCTGATCATCAGTGGCCCCGGGATTCCTCGTGGTGAATCGTCTGAGGCGTTTACTTATCTGCTGGACCTGTTTCCAACGCTGTGCGACAGCATCGGCGTGCAGCCGCCGGCCGATCTTGAAGGACACAGCCTGCGGCCTGTCTGGGAAAAGAAGACCGATCGCGTGCGGGACTCAGTCTTTCTGCCGTACATCAATATTCAACGAGCCGTTCGTGATGATCGCTGGAAACTAATCTGCTATCCAAAAATTAGTCACATGCAATTGTTTGATCTGGCGGATGATCCGGACGAAAAGCTTAACCTGATTGATCGTCCCGAACATGCGCACGATGTGCGTCGGCTGTTGAGCCTCATGCGGGACTGGCAAACCCAAACAGGCGACAAGCTGCAACTGCCAACCGAAAATAAGTCTCCGGAAGTTGTTGACCTTACGGGTCGCAAACGAGAACCCGATCAATGGCAACCGGAATGGATTGTCAGGAAATATTTCACCGAACCACGAAACTGAAAACGGTGTTGGCTTAGAGGCTCTAACAAAAGTGGGACAGGCACCCTCCTTGCGTAATTTTTCTGACATTTTCCGAAAGATACGGGAGCCAGTCCCAGTTTTGTTAGGCGTTCTTAGAGACGATCTTCGGCCGCCCAGAGGATGCGACGCGCTTCTTCAGCACGCAGAAAATGTGGCTTCTGAGCAAGTGAGCTGGGGCGACTGTTTGCTTCTTCGGAAGACGGCGGGATCGGCTGAATCGACGGCTGTTTAAAGGGCGGTCGAATCACGACAGTGGGATTGGTCGTCGCTGAGCCTTTCATCTCCACGGATTCTGCCGCATCAATGCGACGATGCAGCAGGCTTCCGATGACATCACGACGCATCAGCAGACCACAAACGCGGCCAGCGTCGTCAATGACGGGGATCGCCGTATTGGCGGACGACCGAAAGAGCGGGAGAACCGAATTCAGGCAGGCATCAAGGCGAACGGATTCCGCATGTCGACTCACGATGGAGTGAATCGTGGCTGCTTCCGCGGGATTGGACATCAGGGCGCGAACAACGCTGCTTTCGCAGACAATCCCCGACAGTCTTCCGTCGCCGTCAGTGACGGCCATGACGTCACAGTCACTCACTATCAGCCGTTCGGCCACTTCGCGCAGTGTTGTGGATGCCGGTATCACGTGCCCGTGACGAATTCTCATCAAATCTCGAACTTGTCGTTGTTGCACAGTCCACCTCCTGAGTCGGGAAAGCAAAACACGCGGGGAGCGTTCAGACTCTTCGATCCGCGGGAAAAGTGAATCCGAGTCTTCAGAGTCGGCGAGATGCCGCTCATGAAAAACCTGGTTCATGAATTCGCCAGAAGTGGCATAAAATCAACATCCTGCCAGATTTGACATAAACGCGAGCCACGCCGCCGGACTGCAACCCCTGTATCGATTGAAGGAGCTCTTGAGCGAGCACTCTACGCTGTGCAGTCGTCGTCTCGCCGGTTACCCTGCCTCCTGCGATCCTTGAACGGGCGTTGGCCGTTTTGTCGAGGAGCCATGAGAGGACAAACCCATGATCCGTGCGATTTGCCTTGTGCTGATTCTGCAAACGGTGCCCTTGGCTGCTTCTCTGCAGGCGGCTGTTACGGTGGCCGAGTGTCAGAAGATGCTGGCCACCGGTCAATACAACGAGTGTCTCGAAGCCACCACCAAAGCGATCACGGAACGCAGCTATGGTGAGGAATGGCCGATTCTGAAAACACAGAGCGAGTTGGCTCTGGGAAAATATCCGGAAGCTCTGGCAAGCACTGCCGCAGGAATTGAACGCTACGCATGGAGTGTCCGTCTGCGGCAGCTTGAGTATGAGTGTGCTTTGGCCAATGGCAAGAAGGAGCAGGCCGCGAACGCTCTGGTTGAAATTGAGAAACTGGTGGCATCGGCTTCGTGGCGTTACACCGATGCGGATGACCTTGCGGCGCTGGGCCAGATCGCGATTGCACTTGGAGCCGACGCAAAAGCCGTGCAGGAGGGCTTCTTCGAACGCGCAAGAAAGAACTATTCGAACCGCCCCGACGGGTTTCTTGCCGCCGGTCGACTGGCTCTGGATAAAGGCGACGTGGCGTTTGCGGCCGAACTGCTGACTCCGGCCGCCAAAGAATTCCCCGATAACTCTGAGGTTCTGTTTTTGTTGTCAGAAGCCACTCGAAAAGCCGACCGTGAGCAATCCAGCCAGCTGCTTCAAAAGGCCCTGGCCATCAATCCACATCATGCCGGTGTGCTGTTGCGTATTGCGGAAGATCAGATTGACTCAGAAGATTACACCAATGCCGAACAGACCATTTTGCAATTGCTGGCTGTCAATCCGCATCAGCCGGAAGCTCATGCTCTGCAGGCAGTTATTCACCATGTTCAAAACAATCCGGATGCAGCCGCTGCCAGCCATGCGGAAGCCGTGAAGTTTTCCCTGGCTGATCCGAAAGTCGATCATCTGATCGGTCGCAAGTTGTCACAAAAATATCGATTCGCGGAGGGGGCCGCATTTCAGCGAAGAGCTCTGGAGGCCGATCCCAATTTCAATCCAGCCCGAGTTCAGCTGGCTCAGGATCTGTTGCGATTGGGACAGGAAGCAGAGGGCTGGCAAGTGGCAGAAGAGGCCCATCAGAAGGACGGCTATGACACCAATCTTTTCAATCTGCTGCAGCTGAAGGACAGTCTGAACCAGTTCACCGACGTCACAAGTCCGCACTTTCGGATTCGCATGGAGACTCACGAAGCCGCTGTCTATGGTCCGCGAGTTCTGGCTCTTCTGGAACAGGCGTGGTCCGAACTGACTGTCCGTTATGAATTCACTCCTGAACTTCCGGTGGTCGTTGAGATTTATCCGCGAGCAGATGATTTTGCGGTGCGAACATTCGGCATTCCGGATGTCACCGGATTTCTGGGGGTCTGTTTTGGCAAAGTGATCACAGCCAACAGCCCGGCCTCGCGACGTGATCAGCCCACAAGCTGGGAATCAGTTCTTTGGCACGAATTCTGTCACGTCATCACGCTGCAGAAGACTGGCAATAAAATGCCGCGGTGGCTGAGTGAGGGAATTTCGGTTTACGAAGAACGTCGCACGGATCCGCGCTGGGGCCAGCGAATAAGTGCAGATTTTCGCGATCGCATTCTCGCCGGAAAAATCACACCCGTGGCGGAACTCAGCAGCGCATTCCTGAAAGCGAAGACAGGCGATGACATGAACTTCGCGTACTTCGAATCTTCCTTGGTGGTCGAACATATTGTCGCTCAACATGGGATCGACGCTTTGAATGCCGTCCTCCAGGATCTTGGCAACGGAGTCCAGATTAACGACGCTCTTGATCGTCATGCGGGCGGACTGGAGGTGCTCGAAGCGTCGTTCACGGCTTACGCGACTGAGCAGGCTCAGCTGTTTGCCCCGGGCGTTGATTTTTCCACGGAGACTCTGGCCACGACAGCGATCACGGATTCCGCATCGATCCAGCTTTTTCTTCAGGAGAATCCCGCCAGCTTTCCGGCCCTGTTGATGCAGGCCACTCTACTTCTGCAAGAGAACAAACTGGACGAGGCCGAGGCCACGCTAAAGAATCTCGTGGAACTGGTGCCCGACGATGCCAGCACGAATGGGCCGCGACGGCTGCTGGCCGATTTGTTTCGTGAGCAGGGGCGGCCAGAACTGGAAGCGACCACGCTGGCCGAACATTTGCAGCGTTCGGCCGATGACCTGGCAGCCGCCCTGCGTCTGCAGGAACTGAGCGAATCGGCCGGACAGCCGGAGCGAGTCGTGGAGCTGGGTGGCACCATCGTGGCCATTGATCCATTTCAGGTGGCCGCCATTCAGAGAACGCTCAAGGCGGCTGAAGCGCTCCTGAAGACGGATGTGGCGGTCAATCAGTTGCAAAGCCTGCTGGAACTTCAGCCGGACGATGCTCCTCGGCTGCATTATCGGATTGCAAAACTGCTGAGCCAGACAGAGACGGAACAGTCTCGCCGACATGTCCTGCTGGCACTTGAACGCGCGCCCCGCTTTCGTGAGGCCCATCAGTTGCTGCTGGAACTGAGGAACCGCTCCAAGCCCCAGAGCATTCCCTAATCGGCCGGGCGCAAAGGCGTGAACGACCGGCGCACGGGCAGACGTTTCGATCTTCGAGCGGCGTACACTGTGCAATGTCCGTCTGCCGTGGGCTTTACTGAGCTTCCGCAAGACCCATCCGACGCAGCCAGCGATAATGCGATGCAAGACCCGATCGGAAGGTCTGATGGACATTGTAGCGCACCCCAAACTCCTGACAGGTTTCTTTCACCAGCGGGCTCAGGGCGCGATAATGGATGTGACAAATCTGAGGAAACAGATGGTGCTCAATCTGGTAATTCAGGCCACCAACAAACCACGACAGCAGACGATTATCAGGAGCAAAGTCGACCGTCGTTTCAATCTGATGAATTGCAAACGATGAAGCCATGCGACCAGACGCCGGTTCAGGCATTGGGAACGCCGCTTCTTCGACACAGTGAGCCATTTGAAACACGATGCTGAGAGTCAGCCCCTGAAAAAACGACACGCCCATGTAAACCGCCAGGACCTGCCACCACGGATGCAGCATCAATGGCACGGTGACGCCCATGACCAGAAAGAAAACTTTGCCCGCAATGAAAATGGCTAGTTCCTGGCCTCTGGGCCTGACGACCGAGTGTACGCCAATCCGCCCGCGCAGAAGGTCACGAAAGTCGTCATAGAACTGCCATTTGATGCCGATGAAGCCATAGAGAAACCATAGATAAAAATGCTGCAGACGGTGGATTCCGATGTGCCGTTGATGAGGCGACAAACGGCCCAAAAGGCCCAGGTCAATGTCGTCGTCGTGGCCAGTGATGTTGGCATACGTGTGATGAATCACATTATGCTTGCGAGCCCAGTAATAAGAACTGCCGCCCAGCATATCGAGCGACACAGCCGCCAGTTTATTGATGAAGGAAAACCGTGAGTAAGCTCGGTGGCTGCCATCGTGCTGAATGCTGAATCCAATGGCGGCCATCGACAGGCCCAACGACGCGCAAGCAGGAACAACTGTCCACCACGAAACAGGGCCAAACACCAGAAACGCAAACGTTCCAAAAAACCAGCTGAGGATCACGAACGTTTTGACATACATTTGCCAGCAGTCGCGAGGCGATTTCTTCGTGATCTGAAAATATTGATCCACGCGACGCTTAAGGGCCACGAAGAACTCGTCGTGCCGCTCAAATTTTGGAATAGCGGAAGCTGTCGGTGTGGGTGTGGGACACGATGTTTCGACGCCAGCTGTCTGCGTCTCAGAAGCCAAAAGCATATTCTGCCTGTTATTCGCTCGAAATTTTCCGCAAGTCTGTTTTGAATCTCCAGGACAACCAACGCTGTTCACGCCTTTTTCCAGAAAAGTGGACGGCTGGCTGCCCTGTCAAATGATCTGCCATGTTACCGGCGAAAGTTCTTCAAAGCCAGTCGTATCTGCCGCTCGTCAGCAACCTCCGGGTATCAGCGGACAACTTCATTCACAATTCGTGCAGGCAGAATGCCTGTCAGGCGAAAATCGAGCCCCTGAGCCCGCACGCTCAGCCGTTCATGAGAAATTCCCAGCTGATGCAGCAATGTCGCGTGGATGTCGCGAACGTGAACCGGCTGGCCCACCGGCCCAAATCCAAACTCGTCCGTTTCCCCAAAACGTCACGCCCGGTTTAAAGCCGTCGGCAATGAACCCTGCAGCTCAAATGCGTCGGAACAATCAGGCTCAACTTTCTGCGGGTTTGCTTTCGGACGGCTGGCGGTCATACTTCGCGTCCCGCCAGCTTTTGTCCTGCTCAACTCCCGCCAAAGGAACGCTCATGCCTTCTGCACGCCGCATGTTCTTAAAGCAATCTGCCGGACTTCTCGGTCTGCTGACACTGTCCGGATTCAGCCGCCACACACTTCGCGCTGTGGGATCTGTTGCTGCTGAAAAACATTTTGAAATCACCGACATCAAGCGTACCACGGTCAAGCTGGAATTCCGGCCTACACCACGTCGCAACATGGATCGTGAGATTCCTCACTGGCGTTACATCGAATTGTGCGACGTCACACTCAAATGCGGTGTCACGGGAACCGGCGAAACGCTGTTGTTCTATACGTGGGGTGTCACTCCGGACGAAGCCGTCACCCGAGTCATCGGTCGCAGCGCGATCGAAGTCATGTGGGACGATTCACTGGGCGCAGGTTTGCAGATGGCTCTGTTTGACGCCGTCGGTCGCGCCGCGGAAGTACCTGTGCATGCATTGCTCGGCAATCAGGTCCATCAGAAAACTCCGCTGTCGTGGTGGAACATTGATACGTCTGCCGAAGATATGGCCTCGGAATGCAAAGAGGCCCTGCGGCTGGGCTACATGTCCTACAAAACGAAGGGCCGTCCCTGGTTTGATCTCTTCAAGCAACTGGACGCCGCCACGAAAGATCTGCCGCCTGAATTCAAGATCGACATGGACTTCAACGACACTCTGCGGACAGCCGCGCAGGGAATGCCGATTCTGGAACGCGCCGGCAAGTATCCGCATGTGGATATTTTTGAAGGCCCAATTCCCCAGGAAGACGTGGACGGCAATCGAGACATCACCAACGCCACCCACGTTAAAGTTGCGATCCACTATGGCACTCCTGATCCAGAAACCTGCGCTCAGACACGCTGTTGTGACGGCTTCGTTGCCGGTGGCGGGGCAACAAAGCTGATGAAGACAGGACGCTTCTGTGAAGAAACTCGCTTCCCACTCTGGCTGCAGATGGTCGGCGGAGGCCTGACGGCCGCTCATTCGCTGCACTTCGGAGGAGTTCTCAAGCAGGCACTCTGGCCGGCTGTGAACTGTCATCAGCTGTTTGAGAATGATCTTCTGACGGAACCGATCGTGCTGAAAAACGGACACGCTGCTGTGCCCGATCGTCCGGGTCTCGGTTACGAAGTGAACCGTGACATCGTGGAGAAACTAAAGATCGATAAGCCGGCAGAACGGCCCGAGCCAGAGCGTCTGATTGAAACCACCTGGTCCGATGGCCGCAGAATGTACACGGCCAACAACGGCAAAGTGAATTTCATGCTCACCGCAGCCAATGAAGACCGCTATCCCTATTTCGCCGACGGCGCTGACACCAAACTCGTCCCCAACGACGGCACACCGCGCTGGCGAGAACTTTACGATCGCGCTCGGAAAGACGGCCCGATCTCGGCGTAAAGCATTACGGTTTCTAGAAGCTCGAAGTGCCCGCGAGTGGGCTGCCGCGAACACAGACCACTCACTGGCGTTTCGAGCTTGTTGGGCAGAGAGCGATGCCGGGAGTTTTCGGAAACATTGATCCTTTCGCCGGTTTTCCACGTTGATTGGACTTCACCACAGGCCATCATTGAACGTGCCCTGACCTTTTACTCTGGAGAAGTCCTATGAAAACATTACTGTTGTCTATCGCTGCCGCTCTCTTCCTGACATCCCCGACTGGCTTTGCTCAGGAAGACAGCCCCACGACGTCCGAAAATACCTCAGCACCAATTGCTGAAGAATCAACGGCCTCAACCGAAACACCGCCAATTGAAAGCCCCTAGCCGGAGATTGGGGACAAGGCGAAAGATCTGGCCTCGGATGCTCAGACCAAAGTGGAAGAACTCGCTGAAACGGTAGATCAGAACCCGATGGCTCAGAAGGCAGCCGAAGGAGTTCTCGGCCCAATCTACAAGCTGGCCGAGTCACTCAATTTTTCTGCCTTCCATTGGCTGGCTTTCGGTTTCATGTCGGCGGGTGTGGTCAGTTTTACGCTGCAGCTTGTTCTTGGAAAACTGGCTCTATTGTTTCGTGGCAGTTTGAATCTGCGAGAAATCCTGTCCGATGCGGTGGCTCTTGTGATCAGCGCCGTGGGACTTGTCCTGACCACTCAGGCCGCGGCCGAAAATTCCACCTTCACGCACAGCGCAGCGGCAGTGTTGTCGTCGGCCGCATTTGGCGTGGTCCTCGGCTTCATCATGTACCGCTGGGGCCAGGCTCAGGAAGTGAATGCCTTGACGGGACATCGAGTCGGGAAGACCCTGGGGTAGCCGTCTTCATATTCACGCAACTGACAAAATCGGGACAGCCCTGAAGAATATTCTCAGGAAGTCGCTGTCCCAGTTGTCGTCTCAATTCTCAACCGCCGTGTCGTATCGCACACCTTCCGGAACTGGCACCGGTACAGCCACGGTTGTCCCAAATTCGCCTTCGGTCTTCGTCATCGAATCCACCGCCACGAAAGCTGTGAAGGCACTCATCAGACTATAATCCAGGGCCGTCTGAAGAACGGTTTGCTGAAGTTCGCCCGCCTGATTGGGCGTGCGGGAGACCTGAGCCATCAGGTCGGAAATTTTCAGCCGAGCCCAGACTGCAGCGATGCCCTGATGTTCCTTGTTCGTATCGTGTGAATCCACAGCCACGGAATACGACACCGGCTGCATACCTGTTCGGCCACCAACGGTAACGGTGCTCGGTTCACCGGTAAATCGCCCCGTCAACACAACCGGGCGACCGACGATCAGGTCCGGAAGGATCTGAGGATAAACATCGGTCACGTTCATCGTACCCCAATCAATTGACAAGTCCGTCATCGCCGGATGGCTGATGCGTTCATTGAAGCGATTCATGATCTGCACCGGATCATCATTCAGACTCAGATAAGCCACCGCACCTCGCCCCAGCAACGCCATGCGATCCATCAGGTAGCGATTGGGTGACTGGCCGACTCCGAAACTGAAGATTCGTGAATCACCAACCTTCTGAGCCACCGCGTGCAAAATATCCGCATCATTGCCGATGTAGCCGTCGGTCATGAAGGAGACCAGGCGATAGCGGCCCTCATCGTGAGGAAAGTCCAGAGCCGCCTGCAGGCCGCGAATCATTTCTGTTCCCCCGCCGCCATCCAGTGAAGCCAGATACTCAAGCCCTCTCTGGATATTTTCCGGCGTTGCGATCACCGGCGCTGTGCCAAGCTGAGAAGAAGTGGAGTTGAAGTTGATGATCTGAAACGTGTCACGCGGTGTCAGCGTCAGCAAAGCATGGGACACGGCAGCGCGAGCCTGTTCCAGCGGACGTCCATTCATACTGCCTGAGCAGTCGAGCACGAACACCATTTCCATTGGACTTCGCTGCACCTGAGTCAGCTCGGCCGGCGGATAGAGCATCATCGTGAAGTACTGGCCGTGGTCATCCTTGTGAGTCATCATGGCCGTCTTGATCTTGTCGCCGGCCACTTTGTACTGCAGCACGAAATCTTTGTTCGGAATCGAATCGCCTGGCGAAAGAGTAATCTGCCGCTCGGATTCGGAACTTGTCTTCACATCGACGCTGTGATTGATGCATCGCACGTCTTCGATATCCACACCTGCTTTGATGTTCAGGCTGAGCGACACATCGTGGCCGCTGCGTTCATGGGGTGTCAGGTACTGCACTTCGGTCGACTGACCGCTGGCCCCGTTTGCACCGCGAGCCACAGCACCGATTCCGTCGGTGGTGGCCGGCGGGTTGTAGCGAGGCCCCACGACCATCGGAAAGACAAACTCATAGGCACCATCGTCGTATCGCAGAGTATTGAAGTAGCGGATGTTGATATCAATCTGCTTGCCCGGTTCAATATTCGCGACCTTCTGCGTAAAGATGTTCGGTCGTTCTTCCGTCAGAAGAGAAGCCACATGTCCCTGCGATCGCGCTTCGTTGTAGATCTTTTCGGCCTGTTCACGTTCGCGAACGATTCCTCGGATTTTTCGATCGCCGACGGTCATGACGAACTCATTGACGGCCGCGTTCTCCGGCAGAGGAAAGACATACACGGCTTCAATCTTCGACGAGTACGGATTGTGAAACTGCTGAGTCACATCCACCGTCGCGATATACCCGTCGATGTTGCCCACGACGGACGTGTGCTTCAGAGGCACGGCTACTTCTTGAGTCACGTCCGGCAACTTCGCCATCAGCGCACCGCAGCCCGGACGTTCTTCCGCAGGTTGTGCCGGTGCAGTGAGACCTCGTGCAATCACCCACAGCTCTTCACCCGGCATGAGTTCATAGGTAGTGCGGATGGTTTTTTCTTTCAACGACGCGACATCTCTCACAAGAGCTCGGCGGTTAGCCGGACTCGTCGATACAGATGCTTGTTCTCTGTTCCATGCCTCGCCATCTATATCCCTCAATGCCTGCGCAAATACGTCATTTTCGCCCGTAAGACCTACGTCACCAGATGCGGTAGCTGGTGCTGCCTGGAACTTGACGTTCTCGTCCCTTGTCTCGCCGCATCCGGCCAGAATCAAACTGACCATTGAGATCAGTAGCACGCACCACGCGTTCCATTGAGATTTGAAAATGTTCATTCGAGAGATCTCCTGAAGAGGACTGTGATTCGTTATTCAAAGATTTGAAATTTGAGACTTGGAATCGGGCTGAACTTACCCCTGTGCCTTCGCAATCGACAATTCAGCCTCGATCTTCTTTCCATCGGACGAGGCGGCCGTGGTGAGTTCTGTGTGCCAAAGTCGTTCGCCCGGGCCTGTGATCTGCACATGCACACGAGCCACTCGGCTGCGGCCAATGGGAAGCTGCTCCCCGGAGTCTGTGCTGAAGGCTCCCAGGATCACGCGATTGTGATTCATCGCTCGCGGATCGTAATACGGTGGTTCCTTGAACGCCGGATGTTCGCCGCCTTCGATGCCGACAATTTCCACATCCTTCGTGCGACTGGTCAACTCCAGCTGCCAGGCTGCCAGAGCCTGATCACCAGAGTCAACAAAAACATCAATCGCTTCAAAGCGAATCGCATCGATTGCGACCTCTTCAGGTCCCGAAATGCGGACGTCCGTTATCTGAACGGGTGCGGTGTCTGAACGCGATTCGTTGTCCTGAGCGAACGCAAAAGCCATCAGGCAAAAATCCAATGCGATCAGCAGAACCCAGCACTTAGGAATTCTGAAACGGCGGGTTGTCCCCATTTGATGACTATCCGCGATCATAAAGTCTCTCTCCTGAAATAAATTTTCTGAAGCCGCAGTTCGCTCCCGGGTTGTGAATTTATATAGGGTGGGACAAGCAGAGCGCCGGCCCACCATCGCGAAAGCCTCAAGACGGCGGGCCGGCGCTCGCGATGCTCGCTGGTCCCACCCTACGAAACCATCAGATTCATTACCTCTCCGTGAACGACGATGGCTTCGCAACGAACTACAACATCACCGCTCGTTGAGCGATCTCATTAATGTCTGCCTGATCGAGCTGGCCGTCGCCGTTGACGTCGTGAATGATCTGGCCCCGTCCACTGCGAATCTCCCGAGCCATCACGAAGGCATCCAGAATGTCGACTCGCCCATTGCCATCGACATCTCCATCACGAGCTTCACGGCTCAAAGTAGACGACTCAATCAAGCCCGACATGCCGCCCGACTGGTCGGTCTGGCCTGGCAGCCACGCAAAGACCATGATCGACGCGGCCGCGATTGTGGTCCCGATGGCAGCGAACTGCCAACCGCTCCAGCGTCGCCGTCGAATCGGCCGAACGCGCTTTGACAGATGCCTGCGTGCATCGGCCAGAATCGCGCGGTCGACTTCGGACGGAATAGCGGGAACAGAACCGCTCCGATCTCGCATGGCAAACCGCAAGGTTTCCGGCAGACTCTGCTCAAGGTCGTCGAATTCGTTTTCGTTCCTCATGCTTTGACCTTTTCTGTACTCACTCGTTTGCTTCTGAATCGGATGGCGAAGGCAATCAGCAGACCTGTGACCAGTAACGGCCAAATCGCCGCGATTACGATGACCGTCTCGACAACCCCCATCCAGCCGACTGACAGGTTCTTCAGGAGTCTCACCACAAACACGGGTGCTCTGCCGGTCGTTTCGTAAAACGAAACACGCAGAGTACTCCAGGACTCTCGATCCTGAAGCAGGCGCAGTCGACCTTCCGTCGATTCAATCTCGACCCTCAATTTGTCGATCTGCTCCTCAATCTTCAGCACATCTTCGACACCGCCTGCCTGCTTCAACAGTTCCTGATATCGCGCCTCGGTCTCCTTGCGTGTCTTCAGGCGAGCCTCCACATCAACGTATGCCTCCGTAACGTCAATTGCCTGAACTCTTCGCACATCAAAATTGACGACACCACGCGAGATATCGTCCAGCAATCCGTCAAACTTATCCGGCGGTACCTTTATCACCATCACCTGCTCGACAACTCTGTCAGATCGGTGTTCGCTGTCTTCAGACAGATAGCCATGGCGAGTCTCCACAGAACGCAGAATCGCGGTGCGAGTCTGAATCTGGTTACCGGTTTCAAAACGCAGCTCTCCTTCACGAATAATGTGGCGTGAGGACTTCGTCGTCGGTGAGTCTGGAACAGCCGCCTTGCTTTCTGGCTGCGTTCCCGCGTCTGATTCCGAAGCTACGAATTGATCCGGCCCACCAGCCCCGCTGCAGCCGGAAATACAAACAAACAGGATCAGGATCAGGATCAACGCAATCCGATGAACGACAAGCATTCTTTGGCTCCCCCTGGACCAGCGAAATGGCCACGGATTGGACGTGGCAAAACTCTCTGAAGGTGAAGTGCGCGTCGCAGCCAATTGGTTCAAAGAATCCGGAAAGAATTTTTTAACCCCGCTTTCCCCTATAATTTCCCGCCGAATTCGAACTCCGTTACCGTACACGGTAGCGGAAGCCGCCAAGGCTTTCGGCGTGCAGGCTTGTCGGGGAAACGCACGAAACGCTTGGCGCGTTCCGCTACAGAATGGATTGATTGCTTGAGATTTGGTCATTGAGACTTCCCCCCTATGCCACCACCGATCGACAATCGAACGGATCAGCAGCTGGTGGACGCCATCAACACCGGGGACGCCAACGCCTTTGAAACGCTCTACTATCGGCATCGCGACTGGACCATGCGCCTGGCGATGCGATTCACGGGACATCACGATGATGCTTTGGACGTGCTGCAGGAAACCTTCGCCTATCTGGCTCGTAAGTTTCCCGGCTTCGTGCTGACGTCTGCACTGACGACATTTCTGTATCCGGCCGTGCGCAACTTTTCGATTGCTGCTCGCAGGAAACGAAATCGGTCCTCTGGTGGCGATAAGCAGTTGCCGCTGATTGTGGAAACGAAATCGGTCGAAAACGCGAGCCGACTGGAACTGGCCGGGGCACTGGCGTCACTCTCTGAAGACCATCGAGAGATCCTGCTGATGCGATATGTGGACGAGATGACTCAGCCAGAGATCGCCGCGGCATTGAATCTGCCTCTCGGTACGGTCAAGTCGCGATTGCATCACGCGATTCTGGCAGCCAGGCAATTGCCGGGACTTTGACTACGGCTTCGGCGGCTCGGCTGAAGTTGCTTCTGGAGATGCAGCCTCCTCCGCCGCTGGTGCCGGGGCTTCCGGAGCAATCGCTGTCAGCCAGAGTTCGCTGATGGGTTTTCGATCGGCTGTCGTCAATGAACCCAATCGCAGCAGCTTCGAATCAGCAGATTCGGCAACGATTTTGATCACTCCCTGAAACGTCTGCTTAGCAACGCCCGACAGCTTGATCGTCACAGCCTTTGAAGAATCGCCGTCCTTCTCTGAACGAGGACACTCGGCAGTGATGCCTTCCGGCAATCCTTCGACTCGAAAGTCGACGGGCTCAACAAACCCATTCTTGCGTTCGATGGCAACAGGAATTTCCAAAGGCTTATCGGCGGGAACTGTGAATGCCGTATTCTTAATCGTCACATCGAATGAAGGCAGCGTCTCTTCGCAACGAAGCACGTAGAAGAATCGTTCGCTGATATGCTGATAACGATCGCTCACGGTTACGCGATACTGTCCATCCGCCGGGATCGTGAACTGCAGTTCGGCATCTGCGTTCTCGCCACTGATGTCGTCGGCTTCCTTAAGCGGCTTTCCATCTTTGTCCTGAATAGCCAGCACAGGATCCAGCTGCGAACCATAAACTCGCGCCCGAACGGACAGACTAAGCTGCTGTCCCTTTACGGCATTCAGCAGATAGGTGTCCGTTCCTTCTGGAGACAGGATCCCGCTGACCGCAACAGGCAATGTCAGCAGTCTTTCGGCGGACAACTGCGATTCCTGCACGACCGGAACGTCACTTGTGTCAATGGCGATGGGCAATGCAAGGCCTTCTTCCAGCGTCTTTATGTCCTTGCCGAGCGTAGCCACGGTGGTTGCAAGGTTCCAGCCGTGCAGACTGAAACTTGTCTCTGCGTCTTCTGCAAACTTTACTACAGGAGACGTGTGCTCGACCACAGGACCGGTGCTGAGCGTCAGCCGATACACATAGTCGGCTGCTCCGGCAAACTGGATCGTGCTGTTCGGTGCGGAAGAAAATGCAAACGCACGTACGAACCACGTTCCGTCCGAGGGTGCCGTAAATGCCAGTCCCGGGTCGAGATCCGTGTCGTCATTGTTCTGCGCGACAACGGTGCCGCGTGCGTTGGATACCTGAAGCACGGCATCCATTGGTGATGCAAGAATCTCATTGGCCAGCATGGTGGCAACCAGCGTCTGACCTTTGGTCAGCTGCACGGCGTAGGTATCAACGTCCCGTGATTTTTCGAGCACCCCGTTGATGGTCACAGATGGCAAAGCGGCCGGTTGAGCATTCGCGATTTTGTCATTGGGTTCGACTTCCGCCGCTTCTGGAATCAGCCCCACAAGGAACGGCTTTAGCTCCGTCGACCCGCTGGGATTGGCGAATCGTATCCAGTGAATACCGGGACGAGCGGTCGGGGCAATCGTGATGGTTGCGGTGTCTCGCTTTTCGCCCAGCACAAGGGCTACGGAATCCGCTTCCGAAATCACTTTCAGATCGCCGTCACCCGCCTTGCCAGCCAGCTTCACTTCAAACGAAGTGCCCCGCTGACCACCGGGCGGAGTCAGTCGATCAATCGCTGGCGGCTCACCAGCCCTTGCCGAGCTGCAAACCGCGAGACAAGTCAGAAGAGCCGTTTGCAGTTGAACAGTTCGGGAAGGCATGGCGTCCTGGGTTTCAAATCTGTAGGTTGGACATTCTTGTCCGACCATCAACCGACGGGCAGGAATGCCCATGCTACTTAAGTGGTGTCTTTGAAGACTTCACTAAATCAGTTCCGTAATCGGAGTTGGATCACTGACAAGATGCGACGGACGACCCTGGGGACTATACAGAATCTTGTTCGGGTCGATGCCCAGTTTGTGATAAACTGTCGACACAAAGTTCTCCGGTGAGAGGACTCGATCCACCGCGGAGAAGCCTTTTCGATCAGTCGCTCCAACAACTGTGCCACCAGGAGTTCCGCCGCCCGCCATCAGCACAGACATCGCATTGGCCCAGTGATCGCGACCGCCGGTTGACTGACCCGCCAGGGTTGAAATCTTTGGCGTTCGCCCGAATTCACCCAAAGCGACGACCAATGTCGAATCCAGCAGACCTCGTTCTTTCAGATCCTGAATCAGCGTGGCAACCGAATTGTCCCAGGCCGGCAATCGCTTGCGGAGTGAACCGAAGATGTCGCTGTGATGGTCCCAGCCACCGTCGTACACAGTGATGAAAGGAACACCGGCTTCCACCAGACGACGAGCCAGCAGACATCGCTGGCCGAATCCGTCTCGTCCGTATCGCTCGCGAGTCTCGGGCGATTCCAGACTGATGTCAAACGCCTTCTGAGCTTCCGGTGATGTGACCAGGGTATGTCCCTGCTGGAAGTATTCATCAAACGCCAGCACCGGATCACCGGCCGCTTCATCGCTGATGCGAACCATGCGATCAATCTTTGATCGCAGATCGGTTCGGCTGCCAAACCGCATGTCAGTCAGGTCACGAGGAAGCGCCACATCACGCACTTTGAAGTTTGCATTGTTCGGGTCGTCGCCAACCACAAACGGTGCGTATTTCGCGCCGAGGAAGTTAGGGCCTCCGGAGCGAGACATCTGAGGCATGCTGAAATAAGACGGCAGACCGTTATCGCGTCCCAGTTCACGAGCGACAACCGAACCCATACTCGGATGAAAGCTGACGAACGCTCCGCACCCCACAGGAATTCGCGGCGGCGATCCGGTCATCATGTAATGGTTGCCGGCCCCATGATTGCCCTGATCATGGCGGATCGAACGAATCATCGCGTAGTCGTTCAGACTGGCCGCCAGTTTGACCATGTGCTCCGAGTATCCGACACCCGGGACCGCAGTATCAATTGACGAGAACTCGCCGCGGAATTCCATCGGAGCATCGGGCTTCGGATCGAATGTTTCAAAGTGAGTCGGCCCGCCATCCATCCAGATCAGGATGCAGCTTTTCGCCTTGCCGGCAGGAACAGCTCCACCATGCTGGCTTTCCGCTCGGGCTTTCAGACTGTCGACGAAACCTGCACCGAGAAAACCACCCAGCCCCAGCTGAAGCGAATCACGTCGTGTGAAGCCATCGCATCGTTTTCGGTTGCTCATGATCCAATCCTTCAAACAGTCAGTTCTGCCATTGTCGTTGTTCGTGGAGCGAACAACAACAATCTTAATTCTGAAACACAAACTCGGCCGAGTTCACCATGGCCCACATCAGATCCTCAATGACCTGACGTCGCACGGCTCCTTCAGCGGCCAACAATTCTGTCACCAGCGCCGTCTCCTCGGCAGTCGGCTTGCGACCGAATACCCGAGCGTACAATTCGGCGGAAATCTGTTCTGCACTCTTTTCACTGTCGGCGAGCGACTTCGCGGTCCCACTGTCACTGCCAATGTCGCGATACAGTTTTTCTGAATTCATCAGGTGCAAACTCTGCACGACCGTTGAATCACTCATACGTTCACAAGGTGGATCCTGGTTCGGATCCGGACGACCAAAAGTGTCGAGGAACAGCGAGTCAGACCGATGAGTCCACAACTGCTTGGCGGACGAATCCGGCGGCATCGCATCAAATTCCTGTGGAACACCTGTCACCAGCGATACGGCATCCAGCAAAACTTCCGCCCGCAGCCGATGACGGTAATGGCGAGAATAGTTTCGCGTGTCGGATAGATTCGTTTCGTTCGGCAGTGAACTGAGCTGATAAACGTGCGAATTGGCGACGACCCGAATAAGCTCAGTGAGGGAAAAACCGGAGTCTCGGAAGTGTTCGCCGAGGGCCTTCAGCAGCGGACCATTCGTCGGAGGATTGGTTGCTCTCAGATCGTCCACGGGTTCCACAAAACCGCGAGCCAACAGATCGGCCCAGACTCGATTGGCCATCACTTGCGCGAAAAAATGATTGTTGGGCGACGTGATCCAGGCGGCGAGCGATTCGCGCTGATCCTGTCCTTCCACGACTGGCGGTGCTTCACCAAACAGAGGCCGTGGCTTCATTGTGGCACCGGTCACCGGATGCGTCACACTACCACTGGTTCCCGTGAAGACAAACTCTTCCGAACCTGAAATGGGGGCTGAGATGCCTGTGCCCTTGCGACCAATCTTTGAGAAGTACGCCGCAAAGCTGTAGAAGTCGTCCTGCCCCCAGACCTCAAACGGATGATGATGACACTTCGCACAGTCAAGGCGAACTCCAATGAAAAGCTGACTGACCAAAGTCGTCAATTCTTCCGGCTGACGACGATCACGAAACATCACCACAGAACCATCTCGGAAAGTGCCACCGCGAGCCGTCAGCAGTTCGCGAACAAACTGATCCCATGGCTTGCGATCATGAAATGACTGGCGGATCCAGTGGTCGTAGTTAAACGTCGCCTTGATTCCCACATGGTATGGGTTCGCCCGCAGAAGGTCGGCCCACTTATTGGCCCAGTGATCGGCGAACTCGGGTTCCTGAAGCAGGCGGTCCACAAGTTTTGAGCGTTTGTCGGCGGATGTGTCTGCCAGAAACGCATTGACTTCATCCAGTGTCGGAATGCGACCGCTGATGTCCGTGGTGGCTCGCCGCAGAAACGTAGGATCGTCGCAGACTGGTGAGGGTGTAATATTCAGACGCTGAAGCTTCTGCCAGACAAGTTCGTCGATGAAGTTGTTTCGCGGCAACTGAGCGTAAACTTCTGCGGGCATGACTTCCGGTCTTGGAATCATCACGTCACAAACGGCAATCTGGCCCATGAATCTTGCCATGATCGCGGCGTCACCTGTGATCTGCCCGGCGGTGACAAGTCCGTTCTCATTCACCGCAGCAACTGGCGCCTCGTTGGACTGAAATGCAGTCAGTCGCGTGACATCACGTTCGGCACCATCCGAATACTTCGCCGTGACGGTCAGGACCTGCGTCTGGCTCGCCGCCAGCACCAATGAAGGAGGCGACACTTTGATGGACTGCAGTGTCGGGGCGTTGGGCGCTTTTCGTGGCATACCCTGACGCACCCAGTTGACCATTGTCTGGTACTCGGGGCTATCCACTTCCAGCCGTTTGCCTCCGCCATGCGGAGTCTTGCCGGCGGGCTTGGCAATCAGCAGACTGTTTTCAGGAGCACCCGGGAACACGCGGCGACCGCGACCTTCCTTTGCGATCGCGTCGTAGTCCTGCTGCCCGTCAAATCCGAGCAGTGAAAGCTGAAAGCCACCCTGCCCTCGCGCTTTGCCATGACAGGGACCGCCGTTGCACCCGAATCGAGTGAAAATCGGCTGCAGATCGTTTTCAAAGTCTACGATCGCCGGCTCTTCCGCGCGCAGTCTGGAAACTGGCGAAACGCTAAATGTCACCAGAGTGACAGCAATCAGAAATCTGGCAGATCGACGTGACACGGCGTTGCTCAGCTTTCAGAGGAAGGAATATCGGAGGAAATCGGCGGGGATAACGTCAACGGGGCTTTGCAAACTAACAAATTATCGGCTTCTTTGTCACGCGCAAACCTGCCGTGAACCACGTTTCCGCGAATTTGCCGACCGCCGCCAGAGCCGAATAAGAACATCTGGCCACCATCACAACACACTAAACTCAGGACAACATCTGCCCTGCCGAGCTCCCATGCGGTGACTGACTCCTCTCCGATGGTAGTCGATTTAACAAAGTAGACCTCACTCTCCGAGTGAGGCAAGCCGCTAAACGCGGCCCTTGGCATTCGTCACTCAGAGAGTGACGGCTACTTTAATCACTAAGCGACGGCTATTGGCTTACTGCCCCCGCGCCGCCCGTTCTCTCAATTGCGTCCACGTGATAATCTCAATTCCGATCTCCTCGATCTGTTTTTTCACCTCAGTGTCCATGAAAATCCGAGTATCGTCGCCTCGTAAGAAATGGCTGCCGGTGATGGCCTGAAGCTCGGCATCGTCGTAGCCACAGTGAACGATCATCTGCGTCACGCCAGGCTTCAAATCACGAAACGTCTGAAGGTATCGCTGCTGGCGTTCCGCGTGATCTTTGCCTGAACCTCCTCTTTCGATCGATGCAGGTAACCGTCCTTGTCGACAAGCGTCGGCACATTGTCGCGCCCTGCGACGGGCCCCCAGCGGTAGGAACCAAATTCCGAATTCAGAGTCAGATGAATCCCAAAATCTTTTTCCGGATGCTGACTGGCCCATTCCGCAAACTCCGGAAACCACGGGCAGGGAACCATGATACTGCATGAGGAAACGAAACCCTTTTCCATGGCATCGATCGTTGCGCGGTTCACCGAATGACTCATCCCCGCGTCATCGGAATGAATAATCAACGACCGCCTGGCCACAGCAGCCTCGGGCTTTTCGGCTGATTTTGCATCCTGGGACACCGCCACGATCGAAGTCAGAAGAACAGCAGCCATGCTGGCAATCACTACCGAATGAGGGCGGAAACATGGGCGTTGCAACGAATTAAACATAACACCGTTCTTTGAAGGAGATCGTCTTCGTCACTTGTCCGAATTCCTGAGCCAAAGGGTGGTGAAAAAGACGTCGCTCTGCAATCGTGTCTCACACAAATCCAGATTTCATCCGGGCCAACGATAAAGCCCTGCCGTAGTTGGTCTTCCCCGAGACCAAATCTGAACGCTTAATCCTGTGACTCCTTTTCGTCGCTGATTACAATCTCGCCGATACTGACAAAGCTGACACTCGCAAAGCCGACCCGGGCAAAATTGCGTTGCTGGAGAAACTCCCCTGACTGTTCCATCTGACGACACCTCTGGTTCCATCACAATTCCTGCAGTGGAGGCGTGCCATACGCACGGAGAATGCTCAGAAGACGCGGGCTGCCATGCGGACGCATGCGACTCGAAAGCTGGTTCCGCGATCCCGGAAATCGAGGCGTCGCTGCCTCGGCAGACTCGCGTCAAAGCGTGGGAAGCCACCGAAGGACTCAGCAATCGACCGACTCGCGCCGATCTTCCCCCGGCACCCGATCGAATTCATCGTCGCTGGGATCGTTTTGTACGTCTGGTCGGTAACGAACAGGTTCGAACGCTGCTCGGTTCCCACGTCACGATTTTCGGACTCGGCGGAGTCGGAAGTTATGTGGCGGAAGCTCTGGCACGGTCAGCCGTGGGACGATTGACTCTGGTTGACTTCGACGATGTCTGCATTACCAATGTCAATCGCCAGCTGCAGGCGTTTCCTGCAACTGTTGGGCAGTCGAAAGCTCAGCTGCTGGCGGAACGCGTGCGAGCCATCCATCCGGAAGCATGGGTCGACCCTGTTCAGGCCTTTTATGAGGCTTCAACCTCGGACGCGCTTCTGACACCTCGCCCCGATTTCGTGGTCGATGCCATCGACAACGTCACTTCCAAAGTCCTGCTGCTGGAGACCTGCCTGAAGCAGGGCATTCCGGTCATCAGCATTACCGGTGCTGGCGCTCGACTGGATCCCACTCAAATCCGCGTCGACGATCTTAGCCGCACCAAAGTCGATCCGCTGGCGCGCGTACTTCGAAAAGAACTGGCGAAACGCGGTTTCGGTGCCGATGGGCAGACAGGTCTGTCGGTTGTATTTTCCGAAGAGGAAGTTCGCCAGCCGGAAGTCCCCGAGTGGGATTTGGACAAGGGCTTTCAATGCATTTGTCCGCATCGAGCCGACTCACCCCACGCCTGTGAAAAACGGCGCGTGATCTATGGCACTGCCACGTTTATGACGGCCGCCTTTGCCATGGCAGCTGCATCCGTGGTGGTCAGGCGTCTGACCGGCCGAACCTGACAGAACCATCGCACAGGGACCAATCAATCACAGTCACGTCCCAACGAATTCCGTGGGCGAGTGGCCAGGCACAACTCACACATGGCAGATCTCCTATGAATCCTCAGCGAATTCTTGTCACAGGCAGTTCGGGCTTCTATGGCCGAGCCCTCATTGGAGCGATTCGTAAAGAATGGCCTGCCGCCAATATTCTGGGACTCGATGTTGTCGCCCCGATGACGGACGCTCCCGACACTTTCGAATTATGTGACATCACCAGCCCAAAATTGCGAGAACACGTCGTCTCGTTTCAACCAGACACGATTCTGCATCTGGCGTTCGTTGTGAATCCCATGCGGGACGAAAACCGCATGCATCAGATCAACGTGGAAGGCAGCCGAAATTTACTGGCGGCAGCCAGCGCCGTGAAACCAGCACGCGTTTTTGTGGCTTCCAGCGCGACGGCCTACGGCGCGTGGCCCGACAATCCGGTTCCCATGTCAGAAGATCAGCCTCTGAGAGCTCGCACCGATTATCGCTACGCCAGCGACAAAGTTCAGGTCGAAAATCTGCTCAGCCAATTTTCTGCGGCTCACCCCACGATCACCGTCAGCTGGACCCGGCCCTGCATCATCTATGGCCCAGGGATGTCAAACTTTATGACACCGCTGTTTACGGTTCCGCCGATCCTGACACTGCCCGGTGGCGATAATCCGCAAATGCAGTTTGTGCATCTGGATGACGTCGCCGACGCCACGATCGCGATTCTTCGCGGCGATGCTCGCGGGCCCTTCAATGTGGCTCCGCCCGACTGGGTCACCATGAAAGACCTGGCGAAGATGAGCGGCCGTCTCGCGCTGCCGGTCCCCTTTGCGCTCTGCCGAGCGGTCACCGCCTGCTGGTGGGCTTTGCGACTTCCCATCTTTCTGTTCCCGGCTCCGCTGTGGAACTTTATTCGGTATCCATGGGTCGTTTCTCCCGAACGACTGACCTCGCAGCTGGGCTTTCAGTTTCGCTACTCAAGCGCGGATGTGATTCGGATGTTGCTCAGAGATGCCGGGAAGCTTCGAAAGTAACCTGTTTCGAGAAGGCTGTCATCCTGAAGCGATTAGCGATGGATTTCACGTGCCCTGCACCTGGACAGCAGGTTTTTTGGCCGCGCTGACCAAAGCCATCAGTGTGTTTCCTGTGATCAGGGCAGCCTCAGCATCCGTCGTAACTACGGTCATTCGACCGGCCGGATCGATAACAAACATCCGAATCGCTTCCGGATATTTACTTCGAAAGTCGGACAGTGTGAACTCATCGGTGAGCTTGGTTGCCTTGATGACGTCGCCGTTAGCAAAGCGGCGATCCAGTTCGTCGCAGGTGGCGTTTTCGGCAAACAGCACTCGTCCTTCCATCACTTCCGTCGAAGGATCTCGAAGGCTGGTACCGGAACTGCTGACACTCAGCCGATAGCTTTCTTTGGTGCCAAATAATTCTGCACCACGAGCGACTGCCAGCACGTTGCCTTCCGTGTTGCGAGTCAACGCCAGCAAGCGACCCAGTCCCCCGAGGTTCAGGTCGAGAATATCTTCGGACAGGATGTTGGCATACAGCGTCGGGATGCCTTCCATCCTGGCCGCTTTGGCGTTCGCAGGATTTGTATCGACCATTTGCACGGGGATCTTCTGGCTCATCAATGCTTTCGCGATGGCTCGCGCGCCGGGATGAGCACTGGCGATCAGCACGCCTTGCGGATTGGAAATACTGAGCCCCAGCTTGCGAGCCACCCACCCAGCACTCAGGCCGTAAACCACCACGGTGCCCACAATCACCAGAAAGACGGCTGCGATAAAGTCGTCAGCATTTCCCAATTCCAGCGCGAAGACGGACGCTACGGCCGCTGCGACAATCCCGCGCGGAGCCAGCCAGGACAGGAACAGTCGCTCATTCATCGGAAGACCGCAGCCCAGCGTCGACAGCATCACGCTGACGGGCCGCACGATCAAAATTACGAACGCCACAAAGGCCGGACCACGCCAGCCAAAATTGGCAAACTGTTCCAGATTCAGTCGAGCTGTCAGCACGATAAACAGGCTGGAAATTAACAGCACGCTCAGATTTTCCTTGAACGTCACAATATGCCCAACGGCAACTTTGTGCTGATTAGCCAGTGCCAGTCCCATCACCGTGACGGCCACCAGGCCCGATTCGTGATGCAACAGATTTGACGCGGTGAACGTCAACACAACGAACATCAGCACCATCGGATTCTGCAGCTGATCCCTGATTAAATGCCGTCGCAACATCGTCCACAGTAGCAACGCCGCTAAAATTCCCAGCACTGCTCCCACCAGGAATGTGGCGACAAAGCCTACGGCTCCACTCCATGCGGCGTCGTTGAGATCGGCACGCTGCATGGCCCGAGATGCTCCAAACGCCAGAACGGCCAGAACCGCGCCGATGGGGTCAACAATAATTCCTTCCCAGCGAGCCAGCGGCCCGACTTTGCCAAGCGGCCTGATATGATGCAGTAGCGGACCAACCACGGTTGGCCCCGTCACCGTGAGAATCGAACCGATCAAAATAGACTTTGTCAGGTCAAAACCCAGGACAAAGTACGCTCCTGACGCGCACAACGCGGCGGTTACCGCGACGCCGATGGTCAACAGCATGAACAATGGCCGGCCGATCTGTTTGAGCTCGGACACATACAGCGTCATCGCACCTTCAAACAGGATGATGGCAACTGATAGTGACACAATCGGCAACACCAGGTCGCCCAACAGTTGATCGGGATTGATGAAACCTGTCACCGGACCAGCCACAATGCCGACCGCCAGCAGCAAAAGAATCGACGGGATCTTTAACCACCCCGCAATCCATTGACTGCCGACTCCAAGTACCAGAATCCCCGCCAGGGAGGTCAGAATCAGTTCGCTTGGGTCCACGTCAGGAATTCGTTGCTGGAGTGAGAGTTAAAACATTGATCTTTTGCTTCAATTTAACAAATCTGTGTCCCCAGCGGTACAGATCCACGCAGGGCGATTGCGTATTATAAGCCGTTATCCGAAGAGGACTTTCGCGAGGTACTCGGTATCCCATGCGGCGAGCCGGCGTTTGTTTTTGATTCCGAGTTTTTCAATTTTTTATTTTTCAGCATGCTCAGAGCAAAGCGACACCACGCACCATTCCTGATTACGGCTACAGATTGAAATCGTTGTCGGCCATCGGGCTGTAGTTTTCGAATCGCATGTATTCCTTGCGCCAGGTCAGCCTGATAATCCCGGTCGGACCGCTGCGGTGTTTGGCCACAACAATTTCTGCTTCGCCCGGTCGATCCTCGGGGTCGTAAGCATCTGGGCGGTGCAGGAACATGACCATGTCGGCATCCTGCTCGATGGCCCCACTCTCGCGCAGGTCGGCAAGGCGAGGCCGCTTGTCTTCGCGCAGTTCCACTCCGCGATTCAGCTGAGCCAGCGCGATCACAGGAACCTTCAGTTCCTTCGCCAGAAACTTAAGCCTTCTTGAGATCTGAGCAATCTGCTGTTCACGCGGAGCATTCTTTTCATCAGGCTCAATGAGCTGCAAATAGTCAATGATGATTGCACCGAGCGGTGCCTTGCGATGCAGTCGTCGGGAAAGAGCGGCCACCTGAGTCATTGTGCGGCCGGGCTTGTCATCAATGAACAAAGGCAGCCGAGCCAGATCGTCCGAGGCACGCACGAGAAGATCGTGCTGGGCTTCCGTCAGATTACCGGCTCGCAGGTCATGGCCGTTAATGCGGGCTGTGATGGCCAGAAATCGTTCGGCCAGTTCCAGATTGGACTGCTCCAGACTAAATAGCAAAATGCTCTTGCCCGATTTGCGGGCCATGGCTTCGGCCATGTTACACACGAGCGCGGTTTTGCCCATACTCGGACGAGCGGCAAGAATAATTAGTTCGGTCGCCTGAAATCCCGTAGTCTGGTGATCGAGGTCCGTGAAGCCGGTGGTGATTCCGGTAACATCGCCCACCTTCTGCAATCGCTCATCAAGGCGATTGAAGGTTTCCATCAGGATGTCGCTCATCGCGATACTGGCGGCCGTGCCCTGCTCTTCCAGAATGCTGAAGACGCGGCGCTCCGCGCGCTGCAGCAGGCCCTCAACGTCCTCGGCTGCTTCGTAACACTCGCTGAGAATTTCCGTGCAGGCGTAGATCAGACTGCGCTGCATCCACTTTTCACGCACAATGGTCGCGTAGTAGCGAACGTGGGCGGCGTGAGGAACAGCTTCCAGAACTTCGCCCAGATAGGCGGCCCCGCCGACGGCTTCAAAATCTCCACGACGGACAAGCTCTTCCGCCAGCGTGATCGCGTCAATACCTCGCACGCCGTTCTCATACAGCCGCTGAATGGCGGCATACATTTTCTGATGGGCGTCGCTGTAAAAGTGCTCGGCCTTCAGCGATTCCCCCACTTCGTCAATCGCTTCATTCATCAGCAGAATACTGCCGAGAACTCCTCGCTCTGCATCCAGATTCTGCGGGGGAAGTCTCAGCTTGTCATCAGCCATACGATGTGACTCCCTTGTGACACTGACAAAGCCAGGAATCGTGTTCTGATTCTCAGAGTGAATGTCGAGGACCGTCGATGCAGAAACCCGGCTTCTGCTGAAAGCCGGGTTTCTGAGATTCATCCGAGAAAAAATCCTCAGACAAAATGCCTGAGGACTCAGTGTGTTTGCGCAGTGTGTAGAATCACTTCTGTGCATCGTGATTGCCGGCGGAGGCCTAGCCGCTGGTTGCGGACGGCACAACCCAGACTTTGACTTCGGCATTGACCTTCTCGTGGAACTTCAGTTTCACGGTGTACATACCCAGTTCCTTGATCGGACCATCAAGACGAACATTCTCAGCCTCAACCGGATGACCGGCGGCCTTCAGAGCTTCACTGATATCGCGAGCTACAACTGAACCGTACAGGTGGTTGTCGGAGGTTGCGTGCGCTTCGATTGTCGCGCTGTACTTGCTGACGGCGTCGGCAATTCGCTGGTACTGCTTCATGCGACCCACTTCGATCGCAGCAAGTTTTTCCTTGTGCTTTTCGACCATCCGCTTGTTCTGGTGCGTCGCGGGTGTGGCCTTCCCCTGTGGCAACAGGAAGTTGCGGGCATATCCCGGCTTTACCTTCACGATTTCGCCACGTTGGCCGAGATTTTCAACATCGTGGACGAGGAGCACTTCCACGTTGCGTGAGCTTGGTTGAGCTATACGAGCCATCGAACCCAATTCCTTATTCGCCATTCCTGATTTGCATTCACTGACACAACCGGACAGATGAGCAAATCAATCAAACTGTAATTCGTATGTTCCGGAGACGCCTCAGAAAGGAACCTCGTCGCCTTCACTCGAAGGCATATCATCATAAAACGACTGATCAGGAGTTCGCCCCGAATCAGCATCCGCAAACCCATCATTTGCACGAGATGTCGGAGCCGCCGGACGCGCGGCGCCCGTTTTCGCCGGTGGATTTCCACCACCAGCCGCCGGAGCACCACCCTCAGAACGACCTCCCAAAAGCTGCATCGTGTCGGCCACAACCTTCAGCTTCGATCGCTTCTGCCCTGTGTCTTTATCGTCCCATTTATCCTGATGCAGGCGGCCTTCAACCAACACAGGCCGACCTTTGGCAAGGTACTCACCTGCGATCTCAGCTGTACGGCCCCACAACGTCACATCAATGAACGAGACTTCTTCTTTTCGTTCGTTGGATCTTTTGTCCGTCCACTGATAGTTCACAGCCAGTGTGATGTCACACACGGCTGACCCACCGGTAGTGTAACGCACTTCAGGATCTCGAGTCAGATTGCCGACAAGTATGACTTTATTGAATGAGGCCATAAGTTGCTCCAATCCGGGACGATAAGGCCAGGACAGACTGCCAAACCCGACTGCCGCTCTTAACGATCAGCGACTCTTGATAAAGACCTATTCGTCTTCGAGTGCATCAACTGCCGGAGCTGGTGGCGTGTTGTCAACAGCATGCGAAACAACTTCACCAATGATGGCCGCGACAGTCGCATCAAAGATGCTCTGCGAATGTGTCAGAACCATCTGGCGAACGATCGTCTCGCTCAGCTGACACTGACGAATCAGCGTCTTCATGCCCGAACCGGGCATCGTGAAGCACACGATGTAATGAAGACCCTTCTTCATCCCGTTGATTTCGTAAGCCAGCTTGCCGTCCTGCCATGGACGATGAGCAACAATGGTTGCCCCTGCCCTTTTCAGGACCGCCAGAATCTCATTAGTGACGCCATCCGGGTCCATAGCAAACTTGCCACTGTCGACCAGGAACATGCCTTCATAAAGGTGCTCTCGCACCGGTTTTTCTGCTACGACTGACACGGAACTGCTGCTCCCTCTGGGGCGGACCTGAAACCAGACTGGCTCAGGTAAAAAGAACCGACACGCTGTCCAACAAAGCCGGACGCCGTGCCCACAAACTACCCACAAACACTAATCTTCAGACGACCGATTGAACCTGTTCATGGTACTGGCAATCCCATCTGCAACCCAACACTCAATGGAGTCGGCTGCCAGTTTTGCCATTAACTCTGCTTCACTTCGCTCTTCGGCTCGAAACCGAGCCAGAACCCACGTCGCAGCATCCATACTTCCCGGCGGTCGGCCGACTCCCAAACGAAGCCGAGGAACCTGTTCAGTTCCCAGTCTCAGCAGAATATCTGCCAGACCTTTCTGACCGCCTGAAGAACCACCGGCACGCCATCGAAGCCGTCCCAGTGGAAGATTCATATCATCGCAAATCACAACCACGTCTTCCGACGCGATCTGATAGAAGCGAGCAATCTGCTGAACAGATTCCCCGCTTCGATTCATATATGTCATCGGAGTGACGAGAAGCACTTTCCCCAATGAAGGGAAGGCCTCTCGGATCTCCGCCTGAAATTTCAACTGCGGCTTGCCGCATTGCCAACGCTGAGCCAGTTCGGCAATGACATCGAAACCAACATTGTGACGAGTCCCGAAATACTGAGAACCAGGATTCCCAAGCCCCACCACAATCTTCATCGCCACTACACCGCCTTGCGAGGATCGTAAAGTTCAACGATCACTTCATCGGCAACCGTAACAAGCTGAGAATGCTCAGGCAGCTGCAGATCGGAAGCCTTAACGGCGTCACCAATTCGCAGACCACCAATTCGAACCACAACAGACTTCGGAATTCGATAGTCCGGGCAGTTCAACGAAACCTTCTTATGGAACTGACGAATCGCTCCGCCGTCCTTCAAACCAAGCGGCTCGCCGCGCAGTTCCAGAGCAACGTCGAGCGTCACACGCCCATCCGGATCAACACGGCGAAAGTCCAAATGCTGAACTTCGGTACTGAAGACGTCCCACTGAAGCTCCTGTACGACAGCCTTGTCTACTTTCCCATCGAGCTCAACATCCACAACGGAAGATCGCGTTGCGACAAGCTTCTCAACTGTTTCACCACAGACAGAAACCGACTCGCCCGGCTGACCAAGACCATAAATATTGGCTGGCACTCGCCCAGAAGCACGTAGACGCTTTGCGTCTACTGAACCGAGCTTTGACCGGCGTTCCGCCTTCACCAGAAGATCTTCCGACATCTGCGATCACCCTGAATCAAGAACCGAATAAACTCTGATTAACGCCGCAACAATAAACTCCGGCTGATTTTGCCGATTCTATGAAGCGCACGATCTTTCAATGCCTGAATTTCGACCGAAACGCGGCAACTCCCAAAGCCTTTTTGGTGCGCCTTTGCCAATTGCCGGTAATGCCTCTTCACGAAGACTACCTGCACCACAACCTAACAATCAGGCTGCCAAAGCCGTTTCAACCGCCGAGAACTGCGCGCAGCAATCGCACCGCTGTTTTTCGGAAACGGGGTAGCATATCGTCGACCAAACTAACGTTCAACTGCAGAAAGGCCTGTTCGCTGAGATTCGTTGACCCGGAAATTGCCAATCTTCTCACGAACACCCTCATTACAGACCATTTGCGTTGGATTACGCTTCTATTCTGCCCAGATCGGATCTGGTGATTACTTTTTGTTCTTCCCGAAAAAGCGCCGAATATGAAGTTTCCTGCCTCACTGCTCCGGAAATGCTGGTTTCTGGCGGGCCCCACCGCTTCCGGAAAATCGGGGGCGGCGGTCGTTCTCGCCCAGGAACTTGGGGCCGAAATTATTTCCCTCGATTCCATGGCCATTTACCGTGGCATGGACATCGGAACCGCCAAACCCTCGCTGGATGAGCGAAATCGGGTGCCCCATCATCTGGTCGACGTAGCCGAGCCGCATGAAGAATTCAGCGTGACCGACTTCGTCCGCCTGGCCGCGGAGGCCGCATCGGACATCGCCGAACGAGGCCGGACGCCCCTTTTTGTCGGTGGCACCGGCCTTTACCTTCGGTCCGTGCTGCGTGGAATCTTCGAAGGCCCAATGCCCGACTGGGAACTCCGAAAATCGCTCGAGCAACAGGCTGTCCAGAACGGCCCTCAGTGGCTGCTCGATTGTCTGGCCGCCTGCGATCCGATTACGGCTGGTCGCCTGCATCTGAACGACATGCGCCGAATTATCCGCGCCATCGAAGTCTTCAGACTCACCGGAAAACCGCTGTCCCAGGACCAGCACCATCAGCCGTTGCCTCCCCATGAGCGGCCCCGGGCCGTTGTCTGGCTTGAGCCGCCTCGTGATTGGCTGCGAGATCGCATCGATCGCCGAATCGATCAAATGCTGCAGGCTGGCTGGCTGGAAGAAAGTCGCCAGCTCATGTTGCGGAACCCGCCACCGTCGCGAACCGCCTGCCAGGCGCTGGGTTACCGGGAACTGATGGATCACCTGAACGGCCTGATGACTCTGCCAGCCGCAGTCGAACAGATCAAGATTGCAACGCGACAGTTCGCCAAGCGACAGCACACGTGGTTCCGCAATCTGAAAGAATGCTGCTCGTTGCCCATCTCGGGAACTGAATCGCCCGAATTGCTGAGCCGCCTGATCCGCCAACTGGGCGCAAAGAGCAACAGCCACCAGGAGCAGTAATCGATTCCTCGCGCGGAACAATTTCGACAACCGGCTATCCAAAGTTGCGATCGGGCTTCAACTTCGTAGACCAACGAAAAAACGGCCGCGCTGATCAACAGCACGGCCGTTTCTGTTCTGATTCCGGCAGGCACTACACCACCTGCGATATCAGCAAATGAAACTCTAGCCCGCGTAGTACGGGTGAGAGGCAGTGTCGCGCTTTGCCAGCACTTCTTCTACCTTTGGCTCGTTCTTCATGGCTCGTTCAATAGCCAGCTTGGTGGCTTCGTAGTTGTACTGATAGATCTTCTTGTCATCATCAGCGTCCCAGTGAATGAACACGCCGCAGATGATAACGAGATTCTCAGCCTGATCCTGTGGGATCGCGCCAGATTTGACACAGTCCGCAACAGCGTCAGAAACAGCCTTCTGAGCTGGGCCGAACATCTGGACAGCCTGTTTTGCACCCTTGATCGTAACCTTGGTGACCATCACGGTGGATGGCTTTACGGCCAGGTTTGGAGTTCCAGCAAGCAGGTTGCTGAATCCCTGCTTCTGGCTTGCCAATGCATTTGCGAATGCATTTCCTACCGGGCCGGCCTTGTCACCAATCAGGAGGTCGATGTGGGCAATTTCATTGCCATCACCAACCAGTGCTTCACCAACAAACATCGACATTTCTTAAATCCTTTGCAAAAACCAGTCGAACCAAAAACCAGCGACCGCAGACAATTTGAAGCCATGCGATCCCGCCAACAGGCGACGGAACACACGAACTTCCGAGCCACACTTTGCAGTTGTCTGCGGAAGCAGCAAAGCCGCTGCTTCTGCAATGGGGTGCCTGTGTTGTGGACAAGGTCGCCTTAAAAAGTGAACAATACGCGAATGCGTGAAATCCCCGCGAAGGGGCAGTCCCTGCTTCCCGCTTGTTCATTCTTTGATCAGGATTGCGACTTTTGGCCTCATCTTCAACCGACCTGAAGCCGGAGTCCTCAACTTCGCTCGAACAAGACATGGTTCAGCCGGTTCGCACCGTCCGATCCATCCTCCTTGTCGGGGCCAGTGTCCGCAGTCTGGCCGAATCGGCCATCAACACTGGCCTCAGGCCGCTCTGCGTGGATTTCTTTGAAGATTCCGACCTTTCTCAACTGCTGGCCCACGGACGCGGACGCTTTCTCGGTCGAATCCGCTCGTTCACGGACGTGCCCCAGCTGACTCATTCCGTCCGTGCATCGGTTCCTTTACTCTGGGCGGGCGGGCTGGAAAATCACAGCCCCGTTCTTCGCGCTCTGGCCCAGCGTCGGTCGGTCATTGGACCAGATCCTGACACACTCGACCGGCTCCGGGCTCCGGCGAACCTGTTTCAATGGCTGACTGACGCAGGTCTGGCTTCGCCGCGTCTGGCCACAATGGCGTCTGCCGATTCCCACTGCGACTGGCTGCAAAAGCCCTTCGCCGGTTCCGGCGGACTGGGCATCAAATCGCATTCCGGTGCCTATGTTCCTTCACCCGGCCTGCCTTCGCTCAGCCGGCAACTCCCCTCCTCGCCAAAGGAGTACCTGCAGGAATATATCGACGGTGTTCCGATGTCGGCCGTGTTCTGCTCGAACGGGAGCCGCACGGAGCTGATCGGTTGCTCTTTGCAGTTGATCGGATGGCGGAGCCTGGGCGCGTCGGACTTCCTGTTCTGCGGAAATGTGGGCCCCGTCCATCCCTGCGATGCTCTGACCCGCCAGCTTCAGTCGGCGGCCAACAAGGTCGTCAGCCAGACGGGACTGCGAGGTGTCTTCGGTCTCGATTTCATGCTGCGTCAGGGTGTTGCCTGGTTTTTGGAAGTCAATCCGCGACTGACCGCTTCACACATGCTGTTTGAATCGCCTGGATGCTCTACCGGCCCCACTCGAAATCTCGTCCGTCAGCATTTGGCCGCTTTTGGCTGGCGGCCTTCAGAGCCAGCGACGAAACGCGCCGGGTGGCGGTGGTCTTCGGAATCCTGCGCGTCCCTCCAGACGCGGTTCATCCTTTGGGCCCCTGACGAAATTCGGATTCCCGGCGATGCTTTCCCAACTCACGCATCCGCTTCCGAAATGTATCGCCTCGCGGACGTGCCTCCACCCACGACAACCGTTCCGGCCGGCATGCCAATCTGTTCCGTCCACGTGGTGGCAGATTCCCGCAGCCTGCTTGTGAAATCTGTCCAGCAGCTTCACCCTTCCACATTTTTGTCGCAGCGATTCTCATGGCCTGACATCAGTCAGCAACTGGCCCTGCTGTTGGATCGCTTCGAACGGAACCTCGTGGCGCGGCCGGAAATATCCGCGCCGAAGGGATGACGGCGTTCCCGGTGAAACTGCACAGTTGCAGACGGGAGGGAACTCCCTGAAATATAAGCACCCATTGGTAAGTTTTGGGGCATTACAATCGATTGCGCAAACAGTATCCGGAGACTGACGTCTCGCGGCTCGCCGAGTTCCAGGGGAGCAGTAGACGTTAGTCCCCTGATTGTGATTCCTGCGATTTTGCCATTTAACTTGTGCATGGGTGCTTATTGGCCAGTTGCATGACGATCTCGAAAGGTGAATGCTGCTGTGCCGACAAACCGAAAGTCACCTCCGGCGAGTTCTTTCGCCATGCCATGATCACTTGACGCCTGAAGACTACGCTGGGCTGGGCTGCCTGAGTATAACACGCTCAACAGCTTCTCGGTGACAATGTGCGCACGCAGTTGGCTCACCACCTTGTCCACAGCCAACCAGCCCACAGTCGACTGGGTCTTACAGATCGATGTCGATCCCACCATGGCCTGTCGCCTGCTTCCGCCCCCATTTCCTGCCCCTCAATTTTCCTGCCAATTGATGGAGATCCGCACATGAATTCCCCTCGCCCCCTTTCTCGTCGACGCTGGCTGGCGACTTCTGCTGCCGCGGCTGCCGGATCATCACTTTTCACAACCGCTGCACAGGAAAGCGGGCGGCTCTTTGCGCAGGATTCGCAGCCAGCCGGCGAGAAGTGGGAGTCGCTTATCGGGCGAGAACCAAAATTCGTGACCGGAATTCTGACGACCTATTTCAAAGGATCACACTCGGACGTGCTCATCGGGCGGTTGCTTGAAGGCTGGAAGATGGATGGCGGTCCGAGTCCGGCCCTTAAACTGTCGTCGCTCTATATCGATCAGACGGTCAAAACAGAGTTTGGACGCGAGCTGGCAAAGAAATTTAACATCCCGATCTTTGACACGATTGAGGGCGCTGTGACTGTCGGCACAAACGGCATTCCCATCGACGGTGTGCTCAGTATCGGTGAGCACGGTGACTATCCTCGCAACGAATTGAAACAGGATCTGTATCCCCGTCGGCGATTCTTTCAGGAGATTACCGACGCGTTTCAGAAGTACGGCAAAGTGGTGCCCGTCTTCAACGATAAACATCTTGGCCCACGCTGGGAGGATGCGCTCTGGATGTACCAGCGGGCTCAGCAGATGAAGGTTCCGTTCATGGCCGGCTCGTCACTGGTGGTCGGTTATCGAAACCCGGATGTGACAGTTCCGCTGAACTGTAACATCGAAGCGGCGGTGGCCATTGGCTACGCGGAACTCGATCGATACGGGATTCACACGCTTGAGTTTCTGCAGTGTATGGTTGAAAAACGCAAAGGCGGCGAAGTGGGTGTGAAATCCGTCCAATGCCTGACCGGCGACGAGATCTGGAAGGCTGTTGACGCTGGGCTTGTGGATCAATCAGTTCTGAACGCTGTCGCCGATGTCTCCAAAAAAATCCCGGGGGCCGAACTGCGTGCCTCCCGGGCTTCCGATGCCATGTTTCTGATCGAGTACAACGATGGCCTGAAAGCCGCAGCGTTGATGCTCAGCGGTTTCGTCGAAAGCATCAGCGCCGGTTTCAAACTGCGAGGACAGCCGCCGGTTGCCGCTCAGGCCGAAGAAAGGACCGTGCCTCGCCATCCACACTTCGGATTCCTGCTGCATGCGATCGAGCGAATGATTCACACCGGCCGGCCTTCCTACCCGGTTGAACGGACTTTGCTCACGACCGGGATTCTTGATCGCGCTCTGACTTCACGCTCTTTCAACGGAAAGCGGCTCGACACGCCGGAACTGGCGATTGCGTATCAACCCAACGATTATCCCCACGCCCCCAACCCGCCATTGCCGCTGTAATCCGCGCGATGCCGAACAGTTCGCCTCGATCACGACAGCAAAGCGACGTCGATCACGGCTATTGTCGTATGAGTCTGGCCGGGCTGCAGGACGACCGACGCTGAGCCAGTATTGGCTGTTTCGATGCAGACCATCTCGGGCCATTCATGATCGCCGAAGTCCGCCATTCGGATGCTCTTGTCGATCCATGGATTCCAGACCACTGTCGATTTTGAACCCCACTTGCTGACCGTGACTTGTCGCCCTTTCAGCCGATCAATCAAAACGCAGGACCCGTTGTCCTGATGATACACACGGTCTGTTTCTCCCGTGAACTCGACCGGAACACCGGTCGCCGCTTTTTCCTGGGCCTGATCGAGCTTGTCGATGAAGCCGCACTGTTCAAGGCCGGCGATGGAGATTCGATGGACATCGCCGACTGCGAGATACGTATGCAGTGCGTCTTCAAAACGATGGACCGTCCCCGCAGCAACCGACAAATGTGTTGTCAGCGACATCGTGAGGACACGTCCAATCTGCACGCGATACTGAACCACGAATGGCTGAATGTCGGCTTCCAGAGTCAGTGCTATGCCGCCATCGTCGCTTATGCCTGCCTCGACGAGTGTCCATTCGTGAATCCGCGCATAGCCGTGAGCTGGCTTTGATGCATCCGAAGGATGAGGCCCAAACCACGGAAAACAAATGGGCACGCCGCCCCGGATCGACTTATCGGCGGCAAAGTTTGAGGCGCGGCTCATCCACAGGACGGGCGCATGACCGGCCGGATGCCATCCCGTCACGTGGGCTCCGTGAAGATAGAGTTCCCCACTTGCGACAGGCGTCAGGATGACCGCTTTGGTCAGGCCGCCTGAACCCTCTTCGAAGGTCAGGCCCGGAATCGAAAAACGATCGGTGAGCTGTTGAGATGTTGCAGGCATCGTACGGCTTGTCCGCATGTCAGACTTTAACCACCACGGCACTCGCCTGGCCCATGCGGGTCACGCTGGTCTTCAGGAAAATACCATTCGTGGTCGTCTGGTGTTCGCCATGGACAACGCTCAGAGGCGACTCCGAGTCTGGTGTGGAATAATTCAGAGTCTTTAGAATCACACCGTGCTGCAATGCCAGCAGAGACGCGGCAATTTCACACAGTCCGGATCCGCTGCCAGCGCTGCCCATGTAGCTTTTTATGGCTGTGACAGGCACGCTGTCCACATGACTGCCCAGCAATCGACGCAGGCCGGATGCTTCATAAAGATCGCGACGCGGATGGCCCGAAGCACACGCATTCACATGTCCCAGATCCCCAGCCGAAATACCAGAACGCGCCATGGCTGCACTCGCAGCCTGATAGACAGCGCTCGCCTCGTCAGGATGTCCGTCACGACCGACAACAGTACTTGAACCGCAACCAAGGAGCGTTCCCAGAATTTTTGCTCCGCGAGCTTCCGCGTGTTCTCGAGCTTCAAGAATCAGCGTGCATGCCGCTTCGGAAAGTGCTTCACCCGTACGCCCGTTGTCGAAAGGACGGACGCGGCTTTCCGCAGGTCCCGACGCCAGCACATCCCAATGATTGTAGTGGCATGCCTTCACGGTCTGAATTCGAGTCCCGGTTACCCCGGTGATCATCACGTCCGCCCGGTTGCGTCGAATCGAGTTGGCCGCTTCGGCAACGACCAATCCGCCTGATGCTTCATCATGGGTGATGGAGTTGTTCGGTCCCCGTGCGTCGACGGCGATTCCGATGTGGCAGCCCGGCATGTTCGGCAGATAGCGGAGCAGCCACAGTGGTTCCATGCCGTCGAATCGGCCCGCACCCCATTTGTCATAATCAAAGATCGCCTGGCCGGACGATCGATCGCTGGCTTTCATCACGGCATCCAGCAACGCATCGGGCGGAGTCGACATCAGATTGGCACCGAAGTCCACACCAATGCGATCGGGTGCCACTGCGCCGGCGGCAAGCCCTGCGTCTTCCATCGCTTGAAGCGCCGAGGCGACGCCCATCTGAATTTCGCGGCACATCACCTTCAGACTTTTTCGCACTGTCTTCAGGTGCACCTTCTTTGCGGTCTCGTCGTTGAAATCAGAGACTTCGCCGCCGATGCAGTCGGGCGTTCCAACATAGGAAGCCAGTTCAACCTTTTTCAGGCCCACACGACCGTCGGAGAGACTGGACCAGAAGGCTTCGCGGCCGATTCCAAGCGGTGAGATCAGGCCGATTCCGGTGATAACAACATCACGAGCAGATGTATTGGACATGCAGAAAAGCTCTATCTGAACGAAGAGCGGTCTGGCCATGCTCATGCCCGAGCCGATCTCATTCGACACGTGCAGTTCGCATTGCGACACACGATCGAAACAAGAGACAGCACGGTTACGAAACGGGACCCAGCCGCTTCAAACAACAGAAGTCTGACCGGCAGTACGCTGCAGATCAGTTTCCCAACAATCTCGTCCCCACGAATTTGTCGGTTTTCCGAGCGGAACAGTTTAACAAGCCCCCTCCCTCAATACTGCGCGGACCGAAGAATTTAGGCGAAGTGAGGAAGAACGTCGGACAAGCCCCGCATAACACCCATCTTTTTGCGAAAACCTTGCGGTTGCCCACGAGAATTCCACCCTTCAGATCGTCGGTCCCCTCCCCGTCCGGTATCCGTAAATACCAGAATCGCCCCATACCATCTCTGCTCTATTGGTCAGGCGACCGGCTCTGGATCGAAGAAGTGGATGGTCAGCGGATAACGCCAAAGCGTTCCGCGACTGGCCTGAATCGCTCCAATGACCGGAAAAAGGATGTTCAGACCAGCCAATACAAACAGCATCGGGATTCCAATCACAATCATGCAGGCCAGTCCGGAAATTACCAGGTAAACCAGACTGCTGAGCATCCAGTTCACAATGACCAGCCCGTGTCGATTAGCCTCCCGCGATTCATCCTTGCTGATCAGCCACATGACAATTGGCGCCACGATTCCCACGCCGGTCCAGGTGAGCAACTGGGATGCGTGCATCAATGCGCACCACATCTTCTGGTCGACACCGCAGACCAGCCCTGCACTCGCACTCGGCTGCTCTGATGAGGGGGATGCAAACGACTGCGGCGGGACTGAGCCGCCATTGATCACTGTCTGCTTCGCCAGCAGAAACTCCTCTGCGGAAAGTGCGCCCGAGTTTCGAAGCCGAATGAGCCGTTCAATTTCTTCTGAGATCATGCGTCTGTCCTCCACAAGCCAGCCAAGCCAACCGGCCCAAACTCAGGCCAGGAAGTTCGTTCGTTTTTCGACTGAGGATCCTGGCACCATTCTACTCATTTTCGTCCCCGGAAAAATCAAAGCCCTGACCTCTGAAAAACTGCTGTCAGGGCCGTCTCAGACGCACATCAAAGGCTGCTATCCGTTCGCCTGGCCATCGACGGACCCTTGACTGTGTCATTCTGGTTTCTGGGAATTAGCAGAGAACGGCAGATTACGGCGGCTTTTGGAGACCTGAACCAAATCCGATTCGGCCGAATTGATGGGCCTGGAGGACCGCGGGCCCGCAAGGCAGCGGCGGTTGTTTTTCTCTATTCTGAAACCGGACCGGCCGATCATTCGCGGGCTGTTTTGAAATCCACATACCTCCGACACTACACTGTCAGCATCGCTTGTCGTCGTATACCACAGCGGTCCCCTGCCCTAAGTGACTTTGTGTCTGTTGAGAAAGGTCGTTCTTCCATGGTGTCCCCGATTCGTGTTGCCGTTACCGGTGCAGCTGGCCAGATTGGTTATTCACTAATTTATCGCATTGCGTCCGGTGAGGTCTTTGGTCCTGACCAGCCCGTCATCCTGCATCTGGTCGAAGTGCCGCCAGTTCTGAAAGCCCTCGACGGCGTGCATATGGAACTCGACGACTGCGCGTTCCCCACTCTGGCCGGTGTTGTGAAAGCCGACAGTGATCATCTGGAGGACGGCTTCCGCGACTGCAACTGGGTTCTCTGCGTCGGCAGCGTTCCCCGCAAAGCCGGCATGGAACGCGGTGACCTGATCCGCATCAATGGTCCGATCTTCACCAGCACCGGCCGCGCGATCGCTGCCGCTGCGGCTCCTGACGTCCGGGTTCTGGTCGTAGGAAATCCCTGCAACACGAACTGTCTGATCGCGATGAACAACGCCAAAGGTGTTCCCGCCGATCGATGGTTTGCCATGACGATGCTCGATCAGAATCGCGCCACTTCACAGTTGGCACAAAAAGCCGGCGTTCCGAATGCGGCTGTGACCAACGTAGGCATCTGGGGTAATCACTCGGCCACCCAGTATCCCGACTTCTTCCACGCAAAAATCAACGGCAAGCCGGCGACGGAAGTCATCACCGACCATGAATGGCTCAAGGGCGATTTCATCTCCACCGTTCAGAAACGCGGAGCTGCAGTCATCGCCGCTCGCGGTGCTTCCAGCGCCGCATCAGCCGCAAATGCGGTTCTCGATACGGTGAAAGGCGTGATTCGTCCAACCCCTGCCGGCAGCTGCTTCAGCGCAGCCATCTGCAGCGATGGAAGCTATGGCATTGATGCTGGATTAATCACTGGTTTCCCTCTGGTCAGCGATGGCAAGAAGGTGTCGATGGTCAAAGGCCAGACACATAGCGAGTTCGCTCAGTCCAAAATTGATATCACGATCAACGAACTGCGTGAAGAACGTGAATGTGTCAAGGACCTGCTGAGCTAAGCCACAGAACGTGCGTGCGCAACTCGTATTTGCTCAGGCCCGGCTCTTCCAAAAGACGCCGGGCCTTTTCTTTGGATCTGGCCAGCAGCTTTTTGAAGTCGTGAGCCACACCACCGGCCAGCTGTCCAAAGGCCTCCATCTTCAGGGAATATCGCAACTCTTCTTCCTCTCGGCGGCGTGCGATAACTGCCGTCATTATTCCGAAAGCCGGGCTTCGTTACTATGATGCGGACCGTCTCAGGAAACCATCTGGCTGAATTTGTCTTTGCTCAGGTTCGACACGGCGTTATGTCCGGAACTTCGTCCCATTCCCAGGCCGACGCCGTCACACCTGGCGTTGGCTCTGATCCTTTTCCGGTCCCGCCCATTGACCCTCCATTGACAGCGGCCGTGGTTCGCGCGCTGTTCCTTGGCTTGCTGGCCGCTGTGACGTACTCGGTGGCCAACATGGCCCTGCGAGGCCTCTCGAAAACAAACGGCGGACCCGGCTGGGATATGTGGGTCGCCGGAACCAAAGCGTTTCCCACGTTTGCTGTCGCCGTTGTGCTCCTTTCAATCCGCAAATTTCGAGGCCAGACGACTTTTGCTGCCTGGGAGTTCGTCTGGCCAATCGCCGTCGCTGCTCTGTTCAATCAGATGGGCGGTAACTTCGCTTTTCAAATGTCTCTCCGAGCCCTCGGTCTGGCCATTTCTGTGCCGATCTGCTTTTCGTCCATCATCTGCAGCGGCGCAATCGTCGGCCGGATCCTCCTGAATGATCAGGTATCCCTTCGTACGGGAATCAGCATGGCCCTGATGATCGCTTCGATTTTCTTTCTGTCGACTGCGGCCAAATCACGCACTGCCGATGTACCGACTCTGTCTTCCCCGACGGAAGTCTTATCGGCGAACGCTGGCATCATACAACCGGCCGGCGCTTCTTCAACATCGCATCCCATGAGCGTTCCTATGGGTGTTGCTCTTTCGATGTTTTCGGGTCTGTGCTACGGCGTGACCGGCGTCTTCATTCGCAAAGCGGTCCGGTCACACATGCCGGTTGCCGCGACGCTGTTCATGTTCAGTGCGGCCGGATTTCTGGTGCTGTGTCCACTGAGCCTTCTGATGCTGCCTCTTCAAACAATTGCCGATACCACTCCGACCGAGTGGCTCACGATTGCGACGGCGGGAACATTTAATGCGATCGGCTTTTACGCGATCACACACGCCATGCGGCACCTGACCGTTAGCCGCGCGAACATCATCAATGCGTCGCAGAATGCGATGTGCGCCGTTGGTGCCGTGCTGGTATTCGGCGAAACTCTCTCTCCCATCGGCCTCGCGGGAATCGGCCTCACCATCGCCGGCCTGCTCGTGCTCGACCGCCGCTGATCCCGCAAACCGACCGCGGGTGAGACGACTAAACACGCCGATGCTGCCAGCATCTCAAGGTATGAAGCCCCAAAAACACCGACTAGTTCTAATTCTTTAGATTTTCAGCCTTGACGAGCCCTGGCCGCTTCAGCGAAACTCTAACGAATTAAAACAAACTCGATGGAGGCGTTACTTTATGGCTCGTCCGGCATCCGAACATCCGACCGAACTTGAGCTCAGCATTCTGAAGGTGCTGTGGCAGAACGCTCCGAAAACCGTCGACGAGGTTCGCGAAATACTCGCCGCTGCGGGACGTGAACTGAGTCACAGTTCCGTGATCACCATCATGAACATCATGGTCCGCAAGCAATATCTGAAGCGGGCCAAGAACGGGCGAGCGTTTGAGTTTACTCCACTGCTTGCCGAAGACACCGTTGGTCGCAGCATGCTGCAGGATCTGATGACTCGCGTCTTTGATGGTTCAGCGCAGTCGCTTGTGCTGCAGTTGCTGGAAACAGCAGACGTGGATTCCGAAGAGCTGGCCGCCATTCGCCAGCTCATCAACCGCAAGGCAAAGGAGCTGAATCAATGATTGTATTCACTCTGAATTCCACCCTCTGCTGGCAGATCACGCTGACTCTGTTTCACGTCAGCTGGTTGGGAGTGTTGATTGGTCTGATGGCCGCGATTGCCAGTCGAGCTTTCTCCCAAAAATCTGCCGCGGGGCGGTACTGGATTTACATGACAGCCTTGATGACGCTGGCCGCCAGTTTGCCGATCACGTTTGTTGTGATCCGAGTACTGGCAGAAGATAAATCGCCGCAAGCCGCATCGCCTCTGGTGCAGACATCGAATTTTAACACACCTGTAATCGACTCATCACCTTCTTCGTATCCGCCAGAATCTTCTGCCCGCGCGACCGCTCTGGCTTCGGAGCCTGACGCTGTCGTCACCGATGCTCAGGCATCTGCAACCCGTTTCTCATCCAATATTGCCGTCAGCCAACAGCTGCGTGAGCTGGCAAAGTCCGCTGCACCATTCGTCACGGTTGCTTATGTCATCGGTGTTCTTCTGATGTTGATCAAGCTGAGCATCGGTGTGCGAGTCACCCGTCGGCTGCGATCTTTCAGCGTTCCAATCTCTGACGTGGACCTTCTCGCTCGCATGGCCGAGCATGCCCAAAAACTGTCTTTGCGATTTCAGCCTGTGATCGCCATTTGCGATCATGTGGCTGTCCCGATTGTGTTGGGCCTGCTGCGCCCGATGATTCTGATCCCCGCTGCGATGTTCAGTGGGCTCACATCCGAACAACTCGAAGCCGTGTTGACACACGAGTTGGCTCATCTTCGTCGAGCCGACCATATCCTGATTGTTGTGCAGCGAGTGTTTGAGGCGATCCTGTTCTTTCATCCTGTCACCTGGTATCTCAGTCGCCACATCCACCACGAACGCGAATGCTGCTGCGATGATCTCGTCGTCTCCATCGGCCGCGATCGTGTTCAATACGCTCAGTCTTTGCTGCGTGTGGCAGAACTGAACCAATCGACTATCTCCGGCCGAAGACATCTGGGCCTCGCCGCTGATGGGCAACGTCCATCAAAGTTGCGATTGCGGATTATGAGGCTGCTTGACGCTCGTGAAGACGATGCCGTCCGAATCAATCCTCGCTGGCTTTTCGCAACTCTTACTTGCCTTGGGATCGCCGTATTTTGGACCTCAACGATTGCATCACAACCCTTGTCGAAAGCAGACGACGAAGCACAATC